>JAYUPN010000338.1:0-6623 GCA_043760065.1 Rubrivivax sp. | reverse complement strand
GCGGCAACCTTCCGTCAGCAGCACCCCCGCGCCGGCCACGCCGGTCGGGTGGAACTGCCAGAACTCCATGTCCTCCAGCGGGATGTCGGCGCGCGCCGCCATGCCCAGGCCGTCACCGGTGTTGATGAAGGCATTGGTGCTGGCCGCAAAGATGCGCCCCGCCCCGCCGGTCGCCAGCAGCACGGTCTTGGCATGCAGCACGTGCAACTCGCCGCTTTCCATTTCCAAGGCAGTGACGCCGACCACATCGCCTTCGGCGTCGCGGATCAGATCCAGCGCCATCCACTCGACGAAGAAGTTGGTGCGGGCCTTGACGTTCTGCTGGTACAGCGTGTGCAGCATGGCGTGGCCGGTGCGGTCGGCCGCGGCGCAGGCGCGCTGCACCGGCTTCTCACCGTAGTTGGCGGTGTGGCCGCCGAAGGGGCGCTGGTAGATCGTGCCGTCGGGGTTGCGGTCGAAGGGCATGCCCATGTGCTCGAGCTCGTACACCACCTTGGGCGCTTCGCGGCACATGAACTCGATCGCGTCCTGGTCACCGAGCCAGTCGCTGCCCTTGACGGTGTCGTAGAAGTGGTAGTGCCAGTTGTCCTCGGCCATGTTGCCCAGGCTGGCGCCAATGCCGCCTTGCGCTGCCACGGTGTGGCTGCGGGTCGGGAAAACCTTGGACAGCACGGCCACGTTCAGGCCGGCCAGCGCCAGCTGCAACGAAGCGCGCATGCCGGAGCCGCCGGCACCGACGATGACGACGTCGAACTTGCGACGCGGAAGGGAGTGAGTCAGTGCCATGCGTTACAGCCTCCAGAGCACTTGTATGGCCCAGCCCATGCAGCCGATGAGCCAGACGATGGTCGCCACCTGCAGCGTCAGGCGCAGGGCGGCGGACTTGACGTAGTCCATCCAGATGTCGCGCATGCCGACCCAGGCATGCCAACCCAGCGCGACGAAGACGACGAAGCTCAGCACCTTCATCCATTGCGTCGAGAAGATGCCGGCCCAGCGCTCGTAGCCCAGCGGCGGGCCGAACAGCACCTGGGCCAGCAGCACGATCGTGAACAGCGCCATCAGCACCGCCGTGATGCGCTGGCTGAGCCAGTCGCGCATGCCGTAGTGGGCGCCGGTGACGACGCGCCTGCTGCCGTAGTTGACTGACATCTTGGGGTGCCTCAGTAAAGACCGAACAGCCGGGCGCCCAGCGCCACCGTGAGCAGCAGGCTCAACACCAGCGTCACCACCGCCGACTGGCGACCGAACTCCTTGGTCACGCTGTGCGTGGCGTCCATCCACAGGTGGCGCACGCCGGCGATGAAGTGGTGCAGGTAGGCCCAGATCAGGCCCAGCACGGCGAGCTTGATCAACCAGCCTGGAACGAACCCGATGCCGGCGACGAAGGCGCTGCGGAAGACCTCGTAGGAGATTTCGGTCGTCACGCTGGTGTCGAAGAGCCAGATCACTAGCGGCAGCAGCAAGAACATCAACGCCCCGCTGACCCGGTGCAGGATCGAGACCACGCCGGCAAGCGGCAGCCGGTACTGCGTGGCGTCCACCAGGCGCATCGTGCCGGGTCTTTGTCTTTTCACTTCAGGCATCTTGTTCTCTTGAAACCCCATGAAACCGCTTGAGTTTATTGCAACGCATCAGGCTTACGCGGAACTGCTGAAGCCGCCGCGGTCAGCTCAATTGGTTGCGGTAGTGGTGCGCCGCGGTGTGGTAAAGCCCCCGCCGCAACTCCACCGGCCGGTCGCCGTAGGTGAAGGACAGGCGCTCCACCGACAGCAGCGGGCTGCCGGGCGGCAGGCCCAGCAACCCGGCTTCTTCGGCGGCGGCGGCCACCGCGCGCACCTTTTCTTCGGCGCGGATCATGTGGATCGCGAACTCCGCCTCGAAAAGGCGGTACATCGGGCCACGCCAGGCTTGCAGCCGCTCGGCGCACAGGCCCTTGAACGGCGTGCCGGGCAGCCACAGGTCGTCCAGCACCACCGGGCGGCCGTCGGCCAGCAGCAGTCGCCGCACCTGCACCGCGGCTTCGCCGCCCTTCAGGCCCAGCAGCCGCGCCACCTCGACCGGCGGGCGCATGCGCCGGCACTCGAGCAGGCGGCGCTGCAGCGGCGCGGCGCTGCCGTCGTCGGCCGTCAGGCGCAAGAAGCGGTATTGGGTGGACTCTTCCGCGTGGGTGGCCACGAAAGTGCCCTTGCCCTGCCGGCGCACGAGCATGTTCTCGGTCGCCATCTCGTCGATCGCCTTGCGCACCGTGCCCTGGCTGACCTTGAAGCGCGCCGCCAGCTCGATCTCGCTCGGGATCGCCTGGCCGGGCAACCATTCGCCGGCCTGCAGTCCCTGCACCAGCAGCGCCTTGATCTGCTGGTACAGCGGGCTGAAGGACGGCGTCGCCGCGGCGCCGCCTGCGGCCGTGCTGACGGGGCTTGCGGCATCGGGCATGGGCCATTGTCTTCCATAAGACATAAGAGTGCAGTCAGGGTGCGGTGTCTAGAATCGAAGCCTGCATGCCGACCCCTTCCCCTTGCCTTCTTCGCAACCCCCTTCCCAGGAGCCCTCCATGACCAAGAAGCCCGTGCGCGTGGCAGTCACCGGTGCCGCCGGCCAGATCGGCTACGCCCTGCTGTTCCGCATCGCCAGCGGCGAGATGCTGGGCAAGGACCAGCCCGTGATCCTGCAGTTGCTGGAGATCCCCGACGAGAAGGCGCAGAAGGCGCTGCAGGGCGTGATGATGGAACTGCAAGACTGCGCCTTTCCGCTGCTGGCCGGCATGGAAGCGCACAGCGCGCCCGAGACCGCCTTCAAGGACACCGACTACGCGCTGCTGGTGGGCTCGCGCCCGCGTGGCCCGGGCATGGAGCGCGCCGAGCTGCTGTCGATCAACGGCGCCATCTTCACCGCCCAGGGCCGTGCGCTGGACAAGGTGGCCAGCCGCAATGTCAAGGTCCTGGTGGTCGGCAACCCGGCCAACACCAACGCCTACATCGCAATGAAAAGCGCGCCCGGCCTGCCGCGCGAGAACTTCACCGCCATGCTGCGCCTGGACCACAACCGTGCGCTCAGCCAGCTGGCGGGCAAGACCGGCAAGCCGGTGGCGTCGATCAAGAAGCTGGCGGTGTGGGGCAACCACTCGCCCACCATGTACGCCGACTACCGATTCGCCACCATCGACGGCGCCAGCGTCAAGGACATGATCAACGACCACGCCTGGAACAAGGATGTGTTCCTGCCCACCGTGGGCAAGCGCGGCGCGGCGATCATCGAGGCGCGCGGCCTGTCCAGCGCCGCCAGCGCCGCCAACGCCGCCATCGACCACATGCGCGACTGGGCGCTTGGCACGGGCGGCACCGGCGGCAACTGGGTCACGATGGGCGTGCCCAGCAACGGCGAGTACGGCATCCCCAAGGACGTGATGTTCGGCTACCCCGTGACCTGCGAAGGCGGCAAGTACAGCATCGTCAAGGACCTGCCGATCGACGCCTTCAGCCAGGGCTGCATCGACAAGACGCTGGCCGAACTGAGCGCTGAGCAGGACGGCGTCAAACACCTGCTCTGAAGCGGCGCCCGCTGCAGGCTGCCGACCATGACCGCCCCCATCCATCCCCGCCAGGCGCTGTTCGACCCCGAAGAAGCCGCCCCGCCGGCGCTGCCGGTGTGTGACCACTACTGCGGCGTCGAGGCGCGCATGAAAAAGAGCCTGGAGCTGCAGGCCGAGCTGGGGCCGGTGTTCGACGTCACGCTCGACAACGAGGACGGCGCGCCGGTGGGTGGCGAAGTCGAACAGGCGCACCTGATCGCCGAACTGCTGGCCAGTCCGCTCAACCGCCACGGCCGCGTCGGCGTGCGGCTGCTGCCGGTGGAGCACGCACGCTTTGCCGACGTCGCCGCGGTGGTGCTGAAGTCGGCGCGCGCACCCGCCTACCTGATGCTGCCCAAGCCCGGCGGCGTGGCCGACGTGCAGCGCGCGGCGCAGGCCATCGACGCCCTTGGCGGCGCCGCGGTGCCGCTGCACGCGCTGGTGGAAACGCACGGCGCGCTGCGCGAGGTGCAGGCGCTGGCCGCGCACCCGCGCATCGAGTCGCTGTCCTTCGGGCTGATGGACTTCGTCTCGGCGCACCGCGGCGCGATCCCGCAATTGGCGATGGGCGCGGCCGTGGGCCTGGGCCAGTTTGACCACCCGCTGGTGGTGCGCGCCAAGCTCGAGATCGCCGCCGCGTGCCACGGCTTTGCAAAGGTGCCGTCGCACTGCGTCTTCACCAAGTTCAAGGACCGCCACGCGCTGGAGGCCGCGGCCGAACGCGCCTGCAAGCAGTTCGGCTACATGCGCATGTGGAGCATCCACCCGTCGCAGATCCAGCCCATCGTCGACGCCTTCTCGCCCACCGTCGCCGAGCTCGACCAGGCGATCGAGATCATCGACACCGCGCAGGCCGCGCACTGGGCGCCGATCCGCCACGCCGACACATTGCACGACCGCGCCAGCTACCGCTACTTCTGGCACGTCATCGAACGCGCCCACCGCACCAGCCTGGGCGCGGGCATCCCGGCCGAACGGCGGCTGGCTTGGTTCGGACCCGGCAGAGGCACCCCCGCGACCTGACACGGCGCTGATGTCCCGCGCTGCGGCCCGACTACTCCGGGCATTCCGGCGCCGCGCTGCAAGAAAACGCTTCAGTCTGCACACTCGTTGCCGATAAGCCGTTTTCCACCCCTGAATCCCTGGAGCTTCTGCATGATTTCCGTGATCCTGGCCCTCGTGCCGCTGTTGTTCGCCGCCGGTTTCCTGACCTGGACCATGACCATGGGCGCGCGCGAACAAGCCCGTTCCGACGCCTGGGCTGCGAAGTGGGTGAAGGCCAACGACGTCAGCCAGAAACACTGAGCCGCTTCACCGGCCACGGCACCCCAGAGGTGCCGGAGGTCGAACCCTGCCAAGGCCCGCCCCGCAGCGGGCCTTTTCCATGGCGCGGCCGGCGCGATGCCCGGCGCCGCGGGACGCCGCACAAAGTTGGTAGGCTGCACGCCTTCGAATCCCGGCCCCGCCCCATGAAAAAACTTCCCGTCCTGCTCGCCGCTGGCCTGGCCCTGCTGCTGGGCAGCGCCCAGGCGCAGCAGCTCAAGCTGCGCATCCTGGGCACCACCGACGTGCACATGCACCTGCTGGCCTACGACTACTACCAGGACAAGCCAGTCGAGGAGTACGGCCTGGCGCGCACCGCGACGCTGATCAAGGCGGCAAGGGCGCAGGCCCCGAACCATCTGCTGTTCGATACCGGCGACCTGCTGCAGGGCAACCCGCTCGGGGACTTCGTGGCCCGCATCAAGCCGCTGCAGCCGGGCCAGGTGCACCCGGCCTACAAGGTCATGAACGCGCTGCGCTACGACGCCGCCAACGTCGGCAACCACGAGTTCAACTACGGCCTGCCCTTCCTGCGCCAGGCGCTGGCCACGGCCGCTTTCCCCTACGTCAGCGCCAACGTGGTCAACGACGAAGGTCCTGGCAAGGGCCAGCCAGCCTTTGCGCCGTACGTGCTGCTGGAACGCCGCTTCACCGACGAAGCCGGCGTCAGCCACGCTTTGAAGATCGGCGTCATCGGCTTCGTGCCGCCGCAGATCATGCAGTGGGACCGCCTGAGCCTGACGGGCAAGGTCGCCGCGCGCGACATACTCGAGACCGCACGTGCGCTGGTGCCGAAGATGCGCGCCGAGGGCGCCGACGTGGTGGTGGTGGTGGCGCACTCGGGCTTCGAGTTCGGCACCACCGTGTTCTTCGCCGAGAACACCGTCGCCCGGCTGGCCGAGGTGAGCGGCGTCGACGCCATCGTCTTCGGCCACTCGCACGGCCAGTTCCCGGGCACCTTCTTCACGCGCCACCCCAAGGTCGACCTCGCGCGCGGCACCATCAACGGCGTGCCCGCGGTGATGGCCGGCGCGTGGGGCAGCCACCTGGGTGTCATCGACCTCGTGCTCGACAGGTCCGGCGGCGGCTGGAAGGCCAGCGACGGCCGCGCCGAGCTGCGCGCCGTCTACGACCGCGCCGCGCGCAAGGTGCTGGCCGAACCCGACCCCGCGGTCGCCGAACTCGTGCGCGCCGAGCACGAAGGCACGCTGGCCTACGTGCGCGCCGAGGTCGCGCAGACGCTGGCGCCGATCCAGAGCTACTTTGCGCAGGTGGCCGACGACCCCTCGGTGCAGCTGGTGTCGCTGGCGCAGCTGGCCTACGCGCGCCGCGCGCTGGCCGGAACGCCGCACGAAAAGCTGCCGCTGCTGTCGGCGGCGGCGCCCTTCAAGACCGGCGGCCGCGGCGGCGCCGGCAACTACACCGACATCCCCGCCGGGCCGGTGGCGGTGCGCAACGTCGCCGACCTCTACATCTACCCCAACACCGTGAACATCGTGCGCATCACCGGCGCGCAGGTGCGCGAATGGCTGGAGATGTCGGCCGGCGCCTTCAACCGCATCGAAGCCCAGGGCGCGCCAGCGCAGGACCTCATCAACACCAGCTTCCCGAGCTTCAACTTCGACACCTTGGACGGCGTCACCTACACCATCGACGTCACCCAGGATGCACGTTATGACCGCAACGGCAAGCTGGTGGCGCCGGCGGCGCGCCGCATCCGCGACCTGCG
>JAYUPN010000337.1:0-6624 GCA_043760065.1 Rubrivivax sp. | reverse complement strand
GTGCTGCTGCTGATCGACGCCACGCAGGGCGTGAGCGAGCAGGACGCGCACATCGCCGGCTACATCCTGGAGTCCGGCCGCGCCGTGGTGGTGGCGGTCAACAAGTGGGACGCCACCGACGCCTACCAGCGCCAGACGCTGCAGCGCTCGATCGAGAGCCGGCTGGCGTTTCTGAAGTTCGCGCCGGTGCTGCAGATCTCGGCCATCCGCCGCCAGGGCCTGAACGCGGTCTGGAAGGCGATCCAGCGCGCGCACGCCTCGGCCACCGTCAAGATGAGCACACCGGTGCTGACGCGCCTGGTGCACGAGGCCGCCGAACACCAGGCGCCGCGGCGGGACGGCCGCTTCCGACCCAAGATGCGCTACGCCCACCAGGGCGGCATGAACCCGCCGTTGGTCGTGATCCACGGCACCTCGCTGGACCACGTCACCGACAGCTACAAGCGGTTCCTGGAAGGGCGGTTGCGCGAACACTTCAAGCTCGAAGGCACGCCGGTGCGCATCGAGATGCGATCGGCCGCGAATCCCTTCGACAGCAAGGGCCACTGAGACCGATCGCGATTTCACGCGCGCGGTCTGACCCAAACCGCCCGTGCGCGCGATCGGGGCTTGCCCTGTGATAAGGTGGCTACCTTCTGTCATCCAACACGGAACATATCGTGAGCAACAAAGGCCAACTCTTGCAGGACCCCTTTTTGAACCTGCTGCGCAAGGAGCACGTGCCGGTGTCGATCTACCTCGTCAATGGCATCAAGCTCCAGGGCCACATCGAGTCCTTCGACCAGTACGTGGTGCTGCTGCGCAATACCGTGACCCAGATGGTCTACAAACACGCCATCTCCACCGTGGTGCCGAGCCGCGCGGTCAACTTCCACGCCAACGAGCCGGGCGAGCAGGCCTGAGTCCGGGCCCGCGCCCAGCCACCTTGAGTCCGACTCCACCAAGCGCCGCAGAGCGTGCCGAGTTGTCCACGCGCGCCGTGCTGGTGGGCGTGGACATCGGCGGCAGTGCCACGTTCGACGCCAGCCTGGACGAACTGGCGCTGCTGGCTGCGTCCGCGGGCGACCTGGTGGTGGCTCGCGTCACGGCCAAGCGCCGCGCACCCGACCCGGCGCTGTTCATCGGCAGCGGCAAGGCCGACGAGATCAAGGCGCTGGTCGCCGCCACCTCGGCCCACGGCGTGATCTTCGACCAGGCGCTGAGCCCGGCGCAGCAGCGCAACCTCGAACGCCACCTGGGCGTCGCCGTGGCCGACCGCACGAGCCTGATCCTGGACATCTTCGGCGACCGCGCGCAGAGCCACGAAGGCAAGCTGCAGGTCGAGCTGGCCCGTCTGCAGTACCAGGCGACACGCCTGGTGCGCCGCTGGAGCCACCTGGAGCGCCAGCAGGGCGGCATCGGCACCCGCGGCGGCCCGGGCGAGGCGCAGATCGAGCTCGACCGGCGCATGATCGGCGACCGCATCAAGACCGTGAAGGAGCGGCTCGAGAAGGTCAAGCGCCAGCGCGGCACGCAGCGCAAGGCGCGCGACCGGCGAGGCACCTTCCGCGTCTCGCTGGTAGGCTACACGAACGCCGGCAAGTCGACGCTCTTCAATGCGCTCGTCAAGGCCCGCGCCTACGCCGCCGACCAGCTGTTTGCGACGCTGGACACGACGACGCGCGCGCTGTGGCTGGGTGAAGCGCAGAGTTCGGTGTCGCTGTCCGACACCGTCGGCTTCATCCGCGACCTGCCGCACAAGCTGGTCGAAGCCTTCGAAGCCACGCTACACGAAGCCGCCGAGGCCGACCTGCTGCTGCACGTCGTCGACGCCGCCAGCCCGCTGCTGGCCGAGCAGCAGGCCGAGGTCGAGCGCGTGCTCGACGACATCGGGGCCTCGGGCGTGCCGCAGATCCTGGTCTACAACAAGTCCGATCTGCTCGAGGAGTCGCGCCGCTCGCGCGAACCGTTCGACTGGATCGAGGTCCATCCCGGGGTGCGCCGGCAGCGTGTCTTCGTCAGCGCCGCCACCGGTCAGGGCTTGCCGCAGTTGCGCGAGGCCATCGCGCAGCACACGCTGGCGCGTGCCGGCGGCGCGAGTGGCGCCGCCTTGAACGGCGCGACGCAGACCTCATCTGTGACCGACGTCGGCGACGACCTCCCATCCCCGGGCGCAGACCCGGCCAACGATCCTTCCCCGCACCAGCATGCCTGATCCAGACAACCTGACTTTCGGCGCCCGGTTGGCCGCCACGACCTCCGCCTTCGGTGCCTGGTTGCGGGCGGCGACGCTGAGGCGCCGGCCGTCGCCGGCACTCGGCGACGGCCTGGTCTACAACAACCGCAACGACGGCCCGCCCGATCTGGACGAGCTGTGGCGCGACTTCAGCCGCAAGCTCAGCGGCCTGTTCGGCGGCAAGGGCAGTGGCCCCGGCCGGCCGAGCCCGGACGACCGCTCGGGCGGTGGCGGCGCACCGTTCCAGCCCGACATGAAGAGCGCCGGCATCGGTGTCGGCCTGATCGCCGCCGTGGCCTTGCTGATCTGGCTCGGCAGCGGCTTCTTCATCGTGCAGGAAGGCCAGCAGGCGGTCATCACCACCTTCGGCAAGTTCAGCCAGACCAAGGACGCAGGCTTCCAGTGGCGCATGCCGTATCCGGTGCAGGCGCACGAGACGGTCGCCGTGACGCAGCTGCAGTCGGTCGAGGTGGGCCGCAACGCGGTCGTGCAGGCCACGGGGTTGCGCGACTCCTCGATGCTGACGCAGGACGAGAACATCGTCGACATCCGCTTCGTCGTGCAGTACCGGCGCGCCGATGCGCGCGCCTACCTGTTCGAGAACTTCAGGCCCGACGAGGCCGTCGTCATGGCCGCCGAATCCGCGGTGCGCGAGATCGTCGGCCGCAGCAAGGTCGACCAGGTGCTGTACGAGCAGCGCGACGCCATCGCCGCCAATCTCGTCAAGTCGATCCAGACCCAGCTCGACCGCCTCAAGGCCGGCATCGTGATCTCCAACGTCAACGTGCAGAACGTGTTCGTGCCCGACCAGGTGCAGGCGGCGTTCAACGATGCGCTGAAGGCCGGCGCCGACCGCGACCGCTTCAAGAACGAAGGCCAGGCCTACGCCAGCGACGTCATCCCCAAGGCGCGTGGTGCCGCGTCGCGGCTGCTAGAGGAGTCCGAAGGCTACCGCTCACGTGTGGTGGCACAGGCCGAGGGCGACGCGCAGCGCTTCCGCTCGGTGCTGTCTGAGTACCAGAAGGCGCCGGCCGTGACGCGCGACCGCCTCTACCTCGAGACCATGCAGCAGGTCTACTCCAACGTCAGCAAGGTGATGGTCGACAGCCGCTCCGGCAGCAACCTGCTGTACCTGCCGCTGGACCGCTTGCTGCAACAGGCCGGCGCACCGGCCCCGGCCACCCCCGGCGCGCCGGTTTCGGTGCCGACCCCCGCCACCACCGAGTCGGCCGGCACGCAGAGCATCGACATCCGATCCCGCGATGGCGCCCGCACGCGCGACCGCGAAGGCCGCTGAAGGCGGACCCCCAATGAACAAGATTGCACTCTCCATTGCCGGCGCGTTGATCGTGCTGATGCTCGCTGCCAGCATGCTCTTCGTCGTCGACCAGCGCCAGGTCGGCGTCGTCTACGCTCTGGGCGAGATCAAGGAAGTCATCGCCGAGCCGGGCTTGAAATTCAAGCTGCCGCCGCCGTTCCAGAACGTCGTTTTCCTCGACCGCCGCGTGCAGACGCTGGACAGCCCCGAGACGCGCCCGATCTTCACCGCCGAGAAGAAGAGCCTGGTCATCGACTGGCTCGTCAAGTGGCGCATCTCCGAGCCGCGCCAGTTCATCCGCAACAACGGCGCCGACTTCCGCAACCTCGAGAACCGTCTGGCGCCGGTGGTGCAGGCGGCCTTCAACGAAGAGGTCACCAAGCGCAACGTGTCGGCCGTGCTGGCCACCGAGCGCGAGAAGGTGATGCAGGACGTGAAGACGCGGCTGATGGAAGAAGGCAAGGACTTCGGCATCGAAATCGTCGACGTGCGCATCAAGCGCGTGGACTTCGTCGCCGACATCACCGACTCGGTCTACCGCCGCATGGAATCTGAGCGCAAGCAGGTGGCCAACGAGTTGCGGTCGCAGGGCTCGGCTGACGGCGAAAAGATCCGCGCCGACGCCGACCGCCAGCGCGAGGTCATCATCGCCGAGGCTTACCGCGACGCGCAGAAGATCAAGGGCGAAGGCGACGCCAAGGCCTCGGCGCTGTATGCCGAAGCCTTTGGCCGCGACCCGCAATTCGCCCAGTTCTACCGCAGCCTGGAGGCCTACCGCGCCACCTTCCGCAGCAAGGGCGACGTGATGGTGCTCGACCCCAGCAGCGAGTTCTTCCGCGCCATGCGCGGTGGCGCTGCTGCACCGGCCGCGCCGGCCGCACCGCGCCGCTGAACGCAGCGCCCGCGGTCGAGCAGTCGGGCGGCAGTCTGATGGGCGAGTGGCTGCTGCGCGCCTTCGCGCTGATGCTGGTGATCGAAGGGCTGCTGCCGTTCCTCAGCCCCGCCCTGTGGCGCGCGGCTTTCGAGCGTGCGACACGGCTGAGCGACGGCCAGATCCGCTTCTTCGGCCTCACCAGCATGGTCATCGGCGTGCTGCTGCTGGTGTTCTGGCGCTGAAGCGGGCATCGCGGCCGGGCCGCTTGGCGCAGGGCTCTGCGTCAGCCGGGCGCAGGGGCGGGGCCCCTACAATGCCGCTTTTAACACCGGTGCATTTTATGCTCTCTGCTTGGCTGCTGCCAGAGCACATTGCCGATGTCCTGCCGGCCCAGGCGCGCCGCATCGAGGAACTCCGCCGCGGCCTGCTGGACAGGGCGCGCGCCTACGGTTTCGAGCTCGTGATGCCGCCGCTGCTGGAGCACCTGGAGAGCCTGCTCAGCGGCACCGGCCGCGAGCTCGACCTGCAGACCTTCAAGCTCGTCGACCAGCTCAGCGGCCGCATGCTGGGCCTGCGCGCCGACACCACGCCGCAGGCCGCGCGCATCGACGCGCACCTGCTCAACCGCGAAGGCGTGACGCGCCTGTGCTACTGCGGGCCGGTGCTGCACACGCGGCCGGCCGGGCTGGCCGCGACGCGCGAGCCGCTGCAGTTCGGCGCCGAGATCTTCGGCCACGCCGGGCTCGAGGCCGACCTCGAGGCGGCCGAGCTTGCGCTGGACGGCCTGGCCGCGGCGTCGGTGCAGCCGCTGGTCATCGACATGGCCGACGCGCGCGTGCTGCGCGGTGTGCTGGCCGGCGTGCCGCTGCAGGGCGCGCAGCTGCAGGACATCGTGCAGGCGCTGGCCGCCAAGGACGCATCAGCGCTGCAGTCCGCGGCCGCGCCTGCGCCGGTCGAGACGCGCCGCGCGCTGGCTGCGCTGCTGCGCCTGTACGGCGGCGACGAGGTGCTGGTCGCGGCCCGCACCGAACTGCCCGACCGGCCGCTGGTGCGTGCCGCGCTGGACCAGTTGCAGTGGCTGGCCACGCACCTGCGCAGCGCCTATCCACGGCTGAAGGTCGGCTTCGACCTGTCGGACATGGGCGGCTATGCCTACTACTCGGGTGCCCGCTTTGCGATCTACGGCGCCGGCAGCAGCGATGCCCTGGCGCGCGGCGGGCGCTACGACGAGGTGGGTGCGATTTTCGGCCGTAACCGCCCGGCGGTCGGCTTCAGCCTCGACCTCAAGGCCTTGGCCGAGGTGGCGGGCGCGTCGCCGGCGCCGACAGCGATCCGCGCACCGTGGGGCGAAGACCCGTCGCTGCGCGCGGCAATGCGCCGCCTGCGCGAAGCCGGCGAAACGGTGCTGGCCGTGCTGCCGGGCCACGAACCCGAAGCGCAGGCTTTTGCCTGTGACCGCGAACTGGTGCAGGTTGGCGGGCAATGGGTGCTGCGCGCCATCGACCCCGCCAGCACCGACCGAATCTGAACCTAGGAAATTCTGACCATGCAAGCAGCCATTCGAACCGGCGCCGGCCGCAACGTGGTGGTCGTCGGCACCCAGTGGGGCGACGAAGGCAAGGGCAAGATCGTCGACTGGATGACCGACCACGCGCAGGGCGTCGTGCGCTTCCAGGGCGGCCACAACGCCGGCCACACGCTGGTCATCAACGGCCGCAAGACGGCTTTGCAGCTGGTGCCCTCGGGCGTGATGCGCGAAGGCGTGGCCTGCTACATCGGCAATGGCGTCGTCGTCGACCCGGCGCACCTGCTGACCGAGATCGCGCGCATCGAGGCGCTGGGCATCGACGTGCGCTCGCGCCTGTTCCTTTCCGAGTCGTGCCCGCTGATCCTTCCTTTCCACGTCGAGATCGACAAGGCGCGCGAGGCGCGCCGCGAGGGCACCGCGGCCGGCAAGATCGGCACCACCGGCAAGGGCATCGGCCCGGCCTACGAGGACAAGGTGGCGCGGCGCGCGCTGCGCGTGCAGGACCTCAAGCACCCGGCGCGCTTCGAAGCCAAGCTGCGTGAGCTGCTGGAGCTGCACAACGCCGAGCTCACCGGCGTGCTGGGCGCCAAGCCGCTGGCGCTGCAGCCGATGCTGGACGACGCGATGCGTGCCGCGGAACAGCTGCAGCCGCTGATGGCCGATGTCGGCTACAAGCTTTTCAACGCCCA
>JAYUPN010000336.1:0-6629 GCA_043760065.1 Rubrivivax sp. | reverse complement strand
CTGGACTACATCTGCCAACGAATCGTCGGTCAAATCAGCCTGCCGACCCCGCCGCCAACGCTCCCGGCACCGGGGTAGCTGCTGTTTTTAGGTTCAATCCAATCGGCATCAGCGCAGCGATGGAGGATCGTATGGGCAGGAAAGGCACCGGTGTTGAAATCCGCGGCAAGGCCATCCGCATCCAGTTCAGCCTGAACGGCGAAGTCGTGCGCCGAACGCCCAGGCGTGACGGCATGGCGGTCACCGCGCCATCGTTCGTGGGCTCGAGAAGAACACCACCAAGACCAGCACTGCACGCCACGTGCTGCTCAACAGCCGCTCGCGCGCGGCGCTGCTGCGGCAGCGCGCGTTGACGCAGTTGGCAGGCGAATTCGTCTTCCTCGACCCACGCTACGGCAAGCCGTGGACGGAGGAGCGCGCCTTCAGGCGCAGCTACTGGGCGCCGACGTTGAAGGCGCTGGGGCTGCGCTATCGGCGTCCCTACAACACCCGTCACAGATACGCGACGATGATGCTGATGTCCGGCATGACGCCGGCGTTCTGCGCGGCACAACTGGGGCACTCCGTCGGCATGCTGCTTAGCACCTACGCCCGCTGGCTGGATAGGGAGCACAACGCCATGGAGATGGGCCGGCTGGAAGCGTCGCTTCGACGCGATTCATCCCCGGATTTGTCCCAGAACAGGCGCCGCTGGCAGGCCGTGAAACGTTGAGCGCAGAGGGAAGCGAAGGCATATCGCTTCGCTACAGCTATCACTTGCTCCGCGGATTTATCCCAAGGACAGGGTCCTGAAATGCAAGCTATTGATTTCGCTGCGATTTTCGGGATGGCGGATGGGGTGGCTGATGGGGCTCGAACCCACGACAACAGGAATCACAATCCTGGACTCTACCAACTGAGCTACAGCCACCGCAGAGAATTGAATTATAGACCGCGCCTGCTTCAGCGGCCCGCCGCCGAGGCAGCGTCCGAAGTCATCGACGCGCCGTCCACGATCTGGGCCTTGTAGCGCTTCTTCAGCGCCGCCAGGTAGGCTTCGCTCTCGGCCATGGCCCAGGCTTGGGTGAACTGCCCACGCAGCGCGTCCTCGCCGCCGGGCGCGGGTTCGCGGGGCAGCACCTTGACGACGCGCAGCACGACGTAACCCTGATCCTGCAGGTCAACGCCCACCACCGTCGGCAGCTTGCCCGCGTCGGCCTGCATCACGGCATCCATCACCGACTTGGGTGCGCCCTGCGACTGCGCGCGCGACACCGTCAGCGGGGTCGGCAGCGCTTCGTCGGGCGCCTTCTTCAGCGCGGCCAGCCGGGCCAGGCCTTCGGCGCGCGCTTGCTCGGCGCTCAACTTGAGTACCAGGCGTTCGCGCACGCGGTCCTTGACCTCGGCCAGGGGCAGCGTGCGCGCCGGCGAATGTTTGACGATGCGGGCCGACACCAATTGGTTGGGCGCGGTCTCGACGGCGTCGGTGTTGCGCTTGTTGGCCACGGCTTCGTTGGCGAACACCGCCTCCAGCAGCTTGGGCGAGGCCAGCACGCCGGTGGCGCCGGGTGCGGCCGTGCGCTGCACGGTGGCCGTCTGCTTGTTCAGCTTGAGCTTGTCGATGACCGGCTGCAGGCTGTCGGACTGTTCGTACACGGTGTTGGTGAACTGCTCGGCCACCTTGGCCCACTCGGCCTTGCTCTTGGCCTTGCGCAGTTCGGCTTCGATCTCGGCGCGCACTTCTTCATAGGGCTTCTTCTGGCCGCCGCGCACCGCGGTCACGGTCAGGAAGTGGTAGCCGAATTCGGTCTCGAAGACATCGCTGATGTCGCCGGTCTTGAGGCCGAAGGCCGCGGTCTCGAAAGGCTTGACCATCGCGCCGCGGCCGAAGAAGTCGAGGTCGCCGCCCTGCGCGGCCGAGCCCGTGTCCTGCGAATTCTTGCGTGCCAGTTCGGCAAAGCCGGCCGGGTTCTTGCGCGCCTGCGCCAGCAGTTCCTCGGCCCGCGCCTTGGCCTTGGCCTTGTCGGCCGACGAGGTGTCCTTGTCGGTCTTGATCAGCACGTGGCTGGCGCGCCGCTCCTCGGGCGCGGTGAAGCGGGCGGTGTTGTCGTCGTAGAACTTGCGCAGTTCGGCGTCGCCGAGCGCCACACCCTTGCCCAGCGCGTCGAGATCGAGCACGACGTACTCGATGTCGGCCTGCTCGGGGGCCTTGAACAGGGCCTGCTGCTCCTTGTAGAAGGCCTCGATGTCGGCGTCGCTCGGGTTGATCTTGGCGCGGTAGGCCGTGGGGTCGAAGCGCTGCAGCTGCACCTCGCGGCGCTGCAGCAAGGGGTCGAGCGACGCCGCGGCAATGGCCGCCGGCGCCAGCGCGGTGCGCGCCACGCCGCCGAGCACCTGCCGTGCCGCCAGGTCCTGGCGCAGCTGCTGCGAGAACAGTTCGGAGTTCATGCCCTGCATGGCCAGCAGTTCGCGGTTGACGCTGCCGTCGGGGTTGCGGATCGACGCGAACTGCGGGTCGCTGACGAACAGGCGCTGCAAGCGCGCGTCGGTGGGCGCCAGCTGCATCGCGCGGCCCGCGGTGGCGATGACGCGGTCGCGCACCAGGGCGTTGAGCGTCTCGCCGCGCAGTTCGGGGGTGTCCAGCCGCTTGGTGTCCAGGTCCGGGCTCTGGCGGCGCACGCGGTCCACCGAGCGCTGGTGCGCCGACTCCCATTCGCCGCGCGTGATCGACACGCCGTCCACCGACGCCACCGTCGCGCTGCCGCCGTCGCGGAACTTGGTGTAGCCGTCGACGCCGAAGAAGACGAACGACGGGATGATCAGCAGCAGCATGAAGCCCAGCGCGAGCCGGGTGTGGTTGCGGACGAAATCGAACATCGGGTCGGACCTCGGAGACACCGGGCGCTGCAGCGCACCGGCGCGGATGGGGGACAGGGGTTGAAGACCGCGCGGGCCGTGCGGCCGACAGCGGCACGACGGCCGCACGGGAGGCAGCACGCGCGGCAGCCGCTGCGGGCCCGCAGCGGCCACGCAAGGCGGCCCCTCGCAGGGGCGGGATTCTAGCCGAGGTGGTGGGTGCTGACGGGTTCGAACCGCCGACCTACGCCTTGTAAGGGCGCCGCTCTACCAACTGAGCTAAGCACCCGGCTGCGACAGGCCCTTAGAGCGCGTCGCGCAGGCCCTTGCCGGGCCGGAACTTCGGGACCTTGGCGGCCTTGATCTTGATGGCCGCGCCGGTGCGCGGGTTGCGGCCGGTGCGTGCGGCGCGCTTGGGCGCGGTGAAAGTGCCGAAGCCGGTGATGGTGACGTTGCCGCCCTTCTTGAGCGTGGTCTTGACCGCACCGATGATCGCCTCGAGCGAACGCGACGCCGCCGCCTTGGAGATGTCGGCCTGTTTGGCGATGTGTTCGATCAGTTCACTCTTGTTCACGTCGCAGTTCCCCTCTCAAGGTCGTTCGGATGTCGTTCCCGGCCATCGCTGCGTGCGGCGGTGGCGGCTTGATCGAGCGCACTTGCTGCCCTCCAAACCATTACAGCCCCGTGCGTCAAACAGTGTCAAGCGGAGGCGGGATTCTAGGCTCATCTATCCGCTGTACGAGCCCTCGCTTGCGAGCTGTTTCAGCGTGCTTCCTCGCTTGACAAGTGCCCCCCGTGCACCTAACGGCGCGGGGCTCTCAAGCGGCGCCGAGTTGCTGCGCCAGCGCGCGCCCGAGATCCTGCGTGCCGGCTCGTCCGCCCAGGTCGCGCGTGCGCGGGGCGTGCGCGTCGGCCAGCAGCGCCTCGATCGCGGCCAGCACCGCGTCGTGCGCGTCGCGGTGGCCCAGGAAGTCGAGCATCATGGCCGCCGACCAGGCCTGTCCGATCGGGTTGGCCCAGCCCTTGCCCGCGATGTCCGGCGCCGAGCCGTGCACCGGCTCGAACAGGCTCGGCCACTCGCGCGTCGGGTTCAGGTTCGCCGACGGCGCGATGCCGATGGTGCCGGTGCAGGCCGGCCCCAGGTCGGACAGGATGTCGCCGAACAGGTTGCTGGCCACCACGACGTCGAAATGCTGCGGCCGCTGCACGAAGTGCGCGGTGAGGATGTCGATGTGGAAGCGGTCCACCGCCACCTGCGGGTACTTCGCGGCCATGGCCTCGACACGTTCGTCCCAGTACGGCATCGTGATCGAGATGCCGTTGCTCTTGGTGGCCGAGGTCAACTTGCGCCGCGGCCGCGACGCCGCCAGCTCGAAGGCGAACTTGAGCACGCGGTCGACGCCGTGGCGCGACATCACCGTCTCCTGGATCACGACCTCGCGCTCGGTGCCTTCGAACATGCGGCCGCCGATGCTGGAGTACTCGCCCTCGGTGTTCTCGCGCACGATCCACATGTCGATCTCGCCCGGCTTCAAGGGCTGGCCCTGGCGGTCAACCAGCGGCGAGCGGATGCCGGGCATCAGGCGCGCCGGCCGCAGGTTGACGTACTGGTCGAAGTCGCGCCTGAACTTCAGCAGCGACCCCCACAGCGACACGTGGTCGGGCACCGTCGCCGGCCAGCCGACGGCGCCGAAGAAGATGGCGTCGTGGCCGCCGATGCGGTCCTTCCAGTCGGCCGGCATCATCTGGCCGTGGCGCGCGAAGTACGCGCAGTTGGCAAAGTCGAATTCGTCGATCTGCAGCGCGATGCCGAAGCGGCGGGCCACGGCGTCGAGCACGCGCAGGCCCTCGGGCATGACTTCCTGGCCGATGCCGTCTCCGGCGATGACGGCGATGCGATGGGTCTTCATGTTCTCTCCACGGTGGGGGTTGGGCCGCGCACGACCAGGGCGACGCCCGCGGCTGCCAGCGCCAGGCCGGCCAGCACGCTGGCGCTCAGTGTTTCACCAAACAGCGCCCACGCCATCAGGGCCGTCGTGGGGGGCACCAGGTACATCAGGCTCGTGACCGCGGTCGCCGCGCCGCGCTGGATCAGCAGGTACAGCAGCGAGCTGCCGCCCAGCGTCAGCACCAGCACCGACCAGGCCATCGCGCCCAGCAGCTCGGGGTGCAGGTCCACCGCGCCGCTTTCCAGCAGCGCCAGCGGCAGCGTCACCACCAGCGCCGCCAGCTGCTGCACGGCGCTGGCGGTGCGCACGTCGCAGGGCTGCACCCAGCGCTTCTGATACAGCGTGCCGACGGTGATGCTGGCCAGTGCAAAGAGACCCGCGGCGACGTTGGCCGGCGAGGCCTGGCCCAGCTGCATGCGGTGGCCGACCACCAGCACCAGCCCGGCGAGTCCCAGCACCAGGCCCAGCCACTGCCGCGCGCCGACCCGGTGCGAAGCGCCGCTGGCGCTGAGCCACAGCGCGGTCAGGATCGGCTGCAGGCCGACCAGCAGTGCCGCCATGCCGGCGCCCAGGCCGCCCTTGACCGCGACCCAGACGCCGCCGAGGTAGCCCGCCTGCATCAGCACGCCCGTCACCGACAGGTGCAGCCATTGCCGCCGGCCCTGCGGCCAGGCCGCGCGCGCCCACGCCACCCAGAGGCAGAAGACGACGAGCGACAGCGCGTAGCGCACGCTCAGGAAACCCAGCGGCGGCGCGTGCGGCATGCCGAAGCGCGCGACGACGAAGCCGGTGCTCCAGATCAGCACGAACACCACCGGCATCAGGCGCAGCCAGGCTGCGCTGTCGAGTCTCATCTCCGGCGTCAACGCGTCTTGGCGCGGATCTCCGGGATTGCCTTGCGCAGGTAGTAGACCATCGACCACACGGTGAGCACCGCGGCGACCCAGATCAGCGCCGTGCCCCACAGCCGGGTGTCGATGAAGCCGAACAGGCCGCCGTCGTAGAGCAGGAACGGGATGGCCACCATCTGCGCCACCGTCTTCAGCTTGCCCAGCATGTGCACCGCGACGCTGCGCGAGGCGCCGATCTGCGCCATCCACTCGCGCAGCGCCGAGATCGCGATCTCGCGCCCGATGATGACCAGCGCCACCAGCGCACCGACGCGGCCGTGCTCCAGCAGCACCAGCAGCGAAGCGCAGATCAGGAACTTGTCGGCCACCGGGTCGAGGAAGGCGCCGAAGGCCGAGGTCTGGTTGAGCTTGCGCGCCAGGTAGCCGTCGAGCCAGTCGGTGAGTGCGAACAGCACGAACAGGGTCGTGGCGACGAGGTTCTTCGTCGCCATCGGCCACTGCAGGTAGAACACGCCGATGATGAGCGGGATCGACGCGATCCGGGCCCAGGTCAGCAGTGTCGGGATGGTCAGGAACATGGACGAGATCGGCGAAGGTTGCCCCTTCACTCCAGCGATCGGGGCTTGAACTGGCGCTGGTCGTTGAACAGGAACACCTCGGTCCACTTCCAGGGTTTGGGCAGCCTGGAGATGTCGCCGTACGGTGCGCCGCGGCGGACGGCCTCCATGGCGTGGTCGACCGTGTTGGCCGCTTCCGGGTTGGCTGGCGGCCGCGTGATGCTGATGTGGCGCACCGTGCCGTCGGCGTTGAGTTCCGTCTCCAGGATCGGGATGCCGAACAGCATCGGCGGCGGCTTGCCCATGTAGCTGCCTTGCGGGCTGGCGGCCACCATGCGGCGGCCGGCCTGGCGTTTGAATTCGTCCCAGTTGCGCGCGGCAGGCGCGGGCGTGAGGGCCACGCGCGGGCCCAGTCCTGCGCTCGAAGTTGCAGGCGC
>JAYUPN010000335.1:0-19984 GCA_043760065.1 Rubrivivax sp. | reverse complement strand
GCGGCCAAGGACGCGATCGCGCAGATCCTGACCAACAGCAGGATGTGCGCCGCAGGCCGACGCCCCATCTGCCAGGACACCGGCATCGTCAACGTGTTCCTGAAGATCGGCCTGGACGTGCGCGTCGAGGGTTTTGCCGGCAGCATCGACGACGCCATCAACGAAGGTGTGCGCCGCGCCTACCTCAACGCCGACAACAAGCTGCGCGGCTCGATACTGGCCGACCCGATCTTCGAGCGCAAAAACACGGGCGACAACACGCCGGCCGTCATTCACATGACGGTGGTGCCGGGCGACAAGCTCGACCTCACGGTCGCAGCCAAGGGCGGCGGCAGCGAAAACAAGAGCAAGTTCATCATGATGAACCCCAGCGACAGCCTGGTGGACTGGGTCATGAAGACGGTGCCGACGATGGGCGCCGGCTGGTGCCCGCCGGGCATGCTGGGCATCGGCGTCGGCGGCACGGCCGAGAAGGCCATGCTGCTGGCCAAGGAAGTGCTGATGGAGCCGATCGACATGTTCGACCTGCTCGCCCGTGGCCCGTCCAGCAAGCTGGAAGAACTGCGCATCGAACTCTACGAGAAGGTCAACGCACTGGGCATCGGCGCGCAAGGCCTCGGCGGCCTGACGACGGTGCTCGACGTCAAGATCGCCACCTACCCGACGCACGCCGCCAGCAAGCCGGTGGCGATGATCCCCAACTGCGCCGCGACGCGCCACGCCCACGTGACGCTCGACGGCAGCGGCCCAGCCTACCTGGAGCCGCCGAGCCTGGACCTGTGGCCCGACGTGAAGTGGGCGCCCGACTACGACAAGTCCAGAAAGGTCGACCTGAACACGCTGACGCGCGCCGAGGTGGCGAGCTGGAAGCCCGGCCAGACGCTGCTGCTCAACGGCAAGATGCTCACCGGCCGCGACGCCGCGCACAAACGCATCCAGGACATGTTGGCCAAGGGCGAGCCGCTGCCGGTGGACTTTACCAACCGCGTCATCTACTACGTCGGCCCGGTCGACCCGGTGCGCGACGAGGTCACGGGCCCGGCCGGCCCGACCACCGCCACGCGCATGGACAAGTTCACCGAGATGATGCTCAGCGCAACCGGCCTCATCGGCATGATCGGCAAGGCCGAGCGCGGGCCGGTGGCCATTGAGGCCATCCGCAAGCACCAGAGCGCCTACCTGATGGCCGTCGGCGGCGCCGCCTACCTGGTGGCCAAGGCGATCAAGGGCGCGCAGGTGGTGGGTTTTGCCGACCTCGGCATGGAAGCCATCTACGAGTTCGACGTCAAGGACATGCCGGTCACGGTGGCCGTCGACGCCCAGGGCACCAGCGTGCACAACACGGCGCCGCGCGAGTGGCAGGCGCGCATCGGCAAGATCCCGGTCACCATCGCCTGATTCGACGCGCCGGCGCCAGCCCTCAGCCCGCGTCCAGCAGCCCCAGTGCCGCGTCGCTGGGCACGGCACGGTGCTGTCGGCGGTTTCGAGCACCGGCAAAGCGGTCGCCGCGGCAGCTGCGCGCTGAGCGCATCGAGACTGGCCTTCGTGCGACGTTCGGGTCCTGGCGGGCCTGCGGGTGTGCCATCACCCGCAGGCCCTCGCCAGCCGGTCGGCTCCTTCCGGAGCCTCACGCGCGGGCTCGGACCCTCACGTCCGCACTTCAGTCATCGTCATCGCGGAACAAGGACAGGTCGACGGCGTTGGCCATCGCCCGGTAGCCGGCGTCGTTGGGGTGCAGGTGGTCGCCGCTGTCGTAGGCCGGCAGCATGCGCGACGGGAAGGCGGGGTCGCGGATGACGCGGTCGAAGTCGATCACGGCATCGAACTCGCCGCTGCCACGGATCCAGGCGTTGACGGCTTGCCGTTTGACCTCGCCGGCGGCCGTGAAGTAGCCGGGGAAGATCGTGCCTTCGAAGGGCGTCAGCGTGGCGCCGTAGATCTTCAGGCCGCGCTCCCTGGCGCGCGCGATCAGCTGGCGGTGCCCGTAGATGATCTCCGCCGCGCTGACCTGCTCGGCCGGCAGGCCGAAGGCCCCGGGGATGCCGATGTTGTTGATGCCTTCGAGCAGGATCACCCACTTGGCGCCCGTGCTGGCGCCGACGTCGCGGTCGAAGCGCGCCAGCGCGTTGGGGCCGATCAGGTCGTGCAGCGTGCGGTTGCCGCTGATGCCCTGGTTGGCCACCGCGAGGTGGTCGTACTGCGGCCGGGCCTGCAGCCGGGCGGCCAGCACGTTGGGCCAGCGGCGGTTGGCGTCCACCGTCGAGGCGAAGCCGTCGGTGATCGAGTCACCCAGCGTGACGATCGCCGCGCTGCGCTTGGCGGCCTTGACGCTCAGCCCCGACAGGAAAAAGCCCGAGGTGGCCGTCGCCGCCACCGGCGGCGAGATGGCCGCCGTGTAGTTGCCCGGTGTCGTGACGTAGGTGGTCTGCACGCCCAGCGAGTGGAAGGTGCTCGCGGTCACGGTGTCGGGCAGGTAGATGCTGACGACCACGTTGCTGAGTGCCGGCACGCGGATGTCGACCGGGTCGCTGAGCAGCGGCGCGCCGGCCGGGATCGTGAAGCTGCTCTGCCCGCCGACGGTGACCGCACGGTCGCTGCCGGGCACGGTCGACACCCCTGCCAGCTGGTGCGCCACGCGCAGCTCGCCCACGCGCAGCGGCGTGCGCCCGAACTCGTTGCTCAGGCGCAGGCGCACGGTGTGGCCGCCCAGGCTGACGTGCACGATCTGGCGGATCGTCTGGTTGGAAAAGCTCGCCGGGCTGGCGTTGATGAGCGGCGGCTCGGGTGGCTGCGGGCTGGCGGTCCAGGTGGCGACCCAGTTCTTGCGGGCGTCGTCGCCATGCGCGGCCGCCGGGCCCCAGGCTGCGGCCAGGGCGACGGCCATCAAGGCCGCGCCGACGGCGTGCGCCCATCGTCGTGCGATCAGATCTTTCATGTTGCTCCTCCGCGCGGGCCGCATGGATGGCCGCACCCACCGGGGCCCGCCCGCGGTGAGGCAACTTGTGTGGGATGTGCTGTGCAAGCTGCGCACTGTAAGCATGCCGCTCGGGCGCGGCAAGCCTGAATTCTGGCCGGGAAAGGGTCAGCCGCTATGCTTGCCACCCGCCGCACCGGGCCCGCATCCGCATCCGACCCGGCCCCTTCACCCGATCCGCAACGTGTCACAGCTCTTCGAAGTCCACCCCACCCACCCGCAAGCGCGGCTGCTCAAGCAGGCGGCACAGATCCTGGCCGGCGGCGGCATCGCCGCGGTGCCCACCGACAGCAGCTATGCGCTGGTCTGCCGCCTGGACGACAAGGCGGCGGCCGAGAACCTGCGCCGCATCCGACAGGTCGACGACAAGCACCACCTGACGCTGCTGTGCAAGGACCTGAGCGAAGTGGCCCGCTTCGCGCGTGTCGACAACCGGCAGTACCGGCTGCTCAAGCTCGGCACGCCGGGGCCCTACACCTTCATCCTCGAAGCGACCAAGGAAGTGCCGCGGCGGCTCAGCCATCCCAGCCGCCGCACGATCGGCCTGCGTGTGCCCGACCACCGGGTGACGCAGGAACTGCTGGCGCTGTTCGGTGAACCGCTGCTGGCCACGACCCTGATCGCGCCCGGCGAAACCGAGCCGATGAACGACGCGCACGAGATCCGCGACCGCTTCCAGAAGACGCTGCAGGCGGTGGTCGACGCCGGCGCGTGCCCGCGCGAGCCGACGACGGTGGTCGACTTCAGCGGCGAAGAACCGGTGCTCGTGCGCCAGGGCCGCGGCGATCTGGGCCGCATCGGCCTGTAGAAGGGTCAGGCGCGCGGTTGCAGCGCCGCGTGCAGCCGCTCGGGGCTGAAGCCCAGCTGCGGCCGGCCGCGCACCACCAGCACCGGCGTGCCGCGCGCGCCCAGCGCATCGAAAGCCGCGCGGCACGCGGTGTCGCGCTCGATCAGGCACTCGCTGTAGGCCACCCGGTGCTCGGCGAACCAGCGCCGCGCCACGGCGCAGATGGTGCAGGTCTCGGACGACAGCATGCGGATGTCGCCCGCTGCGGCCAGCGCCGCCACGCGCGCGCCCAGTGCCTGCTCCGATCGGCCGGCCCACCACGAAGCGAGCCCGCTGATGCCCACCACCAGCACCGCCAGGCCGAGCAGCGAGCGGCGCGACGCGCTCATCGACAGCCGATCAGAGTGCAGCCGTGACCACCATCTCGACACGCCACTCGGGCTTGGCCATGTCGGCCCTGACGGTGGCGCGCGGCGGTGCGTGGCCGGCCGGCAGCCAGGCTTCCCAGACCGTGTTCATGGCCGGGAAGTCGGCCAGGTCCTTGATGAAGATCTGCACCATCAGCAGACGGCCCTTGTCGGTGCCGGCGCGCGCCAGCAGCGCGTCGATGGCCGCCAGCACCTGTCGCGTCTGGCCCGTGATGTCCTGGCTGCCGTCGCCGGCCACCTGCCCGGCCAGGTAGCACACGCCGTTGTGCACGGCCATTTCGGACAGGCGGGCGCCGACGTCGAATCGTTGGACCATTTCAGTGTTGACCTTTTTTGCGCTTGCCCGTGTGGTGGGCGTGGTGAGGGTGGGGCTTGTCGACGTGCTGCAGCGGGCCCGGCGGCGGCGCCTTGTGGCCGAACTTGCTCTCGGTGCCGGCGAGCAGCCGCTTGATGTTGGCCTCGTGGCGCCAGATCAGCAGCAGGCTCATCACGCCGAGCGCCAGCAGGCCGGGCTCGACGCCCCAGATCAGCGCCTGGTAGAAAGGCGCAAAGGCGGCGGCCACGATGCTGGCCAGCGAGACGTAGCGCGAGAAGGCCACGATGAGGCCGAAGCTCAGCAAGGTGGCCAGCCCCAGCCAGGGGTTGAAGGCCATCAGCGCACCGGCGGCGGTGGCCACGCCCTTGCCGCCCTGGAAGCGGAAGAACACCGGCCACAGATGGCCAACGAAGGCGGCCAGGCCGGCAAAGGCCGCCGTGGTCTCGCCCAGGCCGAAGCGCGCGCCGACCACCAGCACCAGCACCACCGGCACGTAGCCCTTGATCGCATCGAGCGCCAGCGTCAGCAGTGCCGCCGGCCGGTGACCCGAACGCAGCACGTTGGTGGCACCCGGGTTCTTGCTGCCGTAGCTGCGCGGGTCGGCCAGCCCCATCGCGCGGCTGACCATGACGGCGAAGGACAGCGAACCGACGAGGTAGGCGCCGAGCAGCGCGACGAAGATGTTCAGGGCTTGCATGGACACACGAGTTTACGCCGCGCTCCAGCGCTACAGCGCGCAGTGAACCGGCCGCGCGCCCAGCAGTTGCAGCAGCACCTGCGGCTCGATGCCGACCAGGAAGCCGCGCCGGCCGCCGTTGATGCAGATGCGCGGCAGCGCCAGCACGCTGGCTTCCACCCACACCGGCACCGCCTTGCGCAGGCCGAAGGGCGAGGTGCCGCCCACCAGGTAGCCGCTGTGGCGCTGCGCCACTTCGGGCGTGCAGGCCTGCACGCTCTTGACGCCGATCGCGCGCGCCAGGTTCTTGGTGCTGACCTGGCGGTCGCCGTGCATCAGCACGATCAGCGGCTGCGCCTTGTCGTCCTGCATCACCAGCGTCTTGATCACTGCGTGCTCGTCCACGCCGAGCTGGCGCGCGCTCTCGGCCGTGCCGCCGTGTTCGACGTAGTCGTAGGGGTGTTCGGTGAAAGCCACCGCGGCCGCGCGCAACATCTGCGTCGCCGGCGTCTCGCTGACATGCCTGTCCTTCCTGGCCATCACCGCAGCCGCCCCGTCGGCGATCAGGCGCGTGCGTACAGCAGCGCGGCGAAGAAGTGGCACACGCTGCCACCGAGCACGAACAGGTGCCACACGAAGTGTGCGTAGCGGACCTTGTTGTCGAGCAGGAACACCAGCGCCCCGAGCGTGTAGCTCACGCCGCCGGCGACGAGCCAGGCCAGGCCCGCCACGGGCAGCCGCTGCATCAGCACCGGCGCCGCCAGCAGCGCCATCCAGCCCATCGCCACGTACAGGCCGGTGCTCAGCCACGGCTGCTGCAGGCGGTTGAGCAGCTTCACCGTGACGCCGAGTGCGGCCGCGCCCCAGACCGCGAAAAACAGCGTCCAGCCCCAGCCGCCGGCCAGCACGCCCAGCGTGAACGGCGTGTAGCTGCCGGC
The DNA here is from genome assembly GCA_043760065.1 of Rubrivivax sp. Classification (GTDB taxonomy): domain Bacteria; phylum Pseudomonadota; class Gammaproteobacteria; order Burkholderiales; family Burkholderiaceae_C; genus Rubrivivax. Next base: position 13,865 of record JAYUPN010000335.1, on the reverse strand, counting down.
GATAAAGAGGTAGATGGCGGCATGGTCCAGGCGCTGCAGCCACGACTTGGCGCGGCCCATCGAACCCGGCAGCGCGTGGTACAGCGTGGACACGCCGTACAGCACCATCATGGTCGCCGAGAACACGGCGGCGGCCACGATGTCGAGCGTGCCGCCCAGCCGGTTGGCCTGCCACACCAGGATCGGCATCGAGGAGACGGCCAGCAGGAACCCCAGGCCGTGGCTGATGCTGTTGGCGATCTCCTCGCCCAGCGTCTGCGGCCGGTCCACGCAGGCCTTGCGGGCGGGCTTCATCAGTCTCCTTCGACCCACTCGATCCGCGCGCCCAGCGCGCGGATGTTCTCGGCAAAGCGCGGATGCGCGCGGCGCACTGGGGCGGCGTTCTTGATCGTGCTCTTGCCCGGGATGCTGCACGCCAGCATCAGCAGCGCGATGGCGACGCGGATGATGTACGGGCTCTCGACCTCGGCGGCGGCAAGCGGCTTGCCGCCGAAGGTGATGATGCGGTGCGGGTCGCTCTGGAAGGCGTGGCCGCCGAACTTGGACAGCTCGCTGGTCCAGCCCATCGCGCCTTCGTAGACCTTGTTCCAGTACATCATGCTGCCCTCGGCGCGCACGCCCAGGGCGACGAAGATCGGCAGCAGGTCCACCGGCAGGTAAGGCCAAGGCGCGGCCTCGATCTTGGGCAGGATGTTGCGCGTGAAGGGCTCCTTCACGCGCAGCGGGCCGTCGACGACGGTGTGGCTCCAGCCGCCCTCGTGCACGATCTGCACGCCGAACTTGGCGAAGGTGCGGTCGATGAGCGGGAACTGCTCGGGCGCCGAGTTCTTGACCGTGATGCAGCCGCCGGTGATGGCGCCCAGCGCCATGAAGGTCACGGCCTCGTGAAAGTCCTCGGCGAAGATGAACTCGCCGCCGCCGAGCTTCGCCACGCCGTGCACCGTCAGCCGGCTGGTCCCGATGCCCTCGATCTGCGCCCCCAGCATCGTCATGAAGGTGCAGAACTCCTGCACGTGCGGTTCGCTGGCGGCGTTCATCAGCGTGCTCGTGCCGTGGGCCAGCGCGGCGCAGAGCACGAAGTTCTCGGTCGGCGTGACGCTGGCGTAGTCGAGCCAGTGGTGGTTGGCCTTCAGGCCCGATTCGGTGCGCATGACCAGCGCGTCGCGCCGGCGCTCGACGCTGGCGCCGAAACGCTCCATGACCTCGACGTGCGGGTCGATCTCGCGCACGCCCAGCGTGCAGCCCTGGACGTCGTTCTCGATGCGCGCCGCGCCAAAACGCGCCAGCAGCGGCGGCACGAGCATGATCGAGCTGCGCATCTCCTCGGGCAGGTGGTGCGTGGCGGGGTCGAACTGGGTGTGCTGGTGGTGCAGGTCGAGCACGCCGGTGGCGTAGTCCACGCTGACCGCGCTGCCGAGCTGGCGGAAGATGTCCAGGATCTTGCGCACGTCGGTGATCTCGGGAATGCCCTGCAGGCGCACCGGTTCGCGCGTCAGCAGCGTGGCGCACAGGATCGGCAGCACGGCGTTCTTGTTGGCCGAGGGGACGATGCGGCCGGTCAGGGGCGTGCCGCCGTGGACGATGAGGTTGGCCATCTGTGGGCTTTGCGTGTGTCAGAGTGGATGGACAGGGCCCGATTGTCGCCGCGGCGGCGGCCGGCGCTCACTGCGCCGGATCGCGCAGGCGGGCGCGAACGGCGTCGATGGCCGCCAGCAGATCGGGCTGCAGCGTGGTTCCCCAGGCAGAGAGGTTCTGATCGAGCTGCGCCACGCTGGTCACGCCGATGATCGTGCTGGCCACGCGCCAGCTGGTGTAGCAGAAGGCCAGCGCCATCTGCGTCGGCGTCAGACCGTGCGCACACGCCAGCGTGTTGTACTCGCGCGCCGCAGCCAGCGTCTCGGGCCGCGCCCAGCGTTGCGAGCGCATGCTGGCAAAGCGCGACAGGCGGCCGAGTTCGGGCTGCTGCTCGTCCAACCCCGGGCCGTCGTACTTGCCGGTGAGCGTGCCGAAGCCCAGCGGCGAATACGCCAGCAGGCCCACCCCCGTGCGGTGCAGCGTCTCGTCCAGGCCGTTGTCGACGCTGCGGTTGACCAGCGCGTACGGGTTCTGCACGCTGGCGATGCGCGGCAGGCCGTGCTGCTCGGCCACGCGCAGGAACTCCATCACGCCCCACGGCGACTCGTTGCTGAGGCCGATGTGGCGCACCTTGCCCGCCTTCACCAGCCCGGCCAGCGCCCGCAGCTGGTCGTGGATCGAGGTCTGCGGCTTGTCCTTGGCGGGGTCGAAGTACAGGCCGCCGAAGATCGGCGCGTTGCGGTTGGGCCAGTGGATCTGGTAGAGGTCGATGACGTCGGTCTGCAGCCGCCGCAGGCTGCCGTCGCAGGCAGCGACGATCTGCGCCGGGCTCAGGTCGGCGCTGCCGCCGTGCACCCAGTCCATGTTGCGCGACGGGCCGGCGGCCTTGGTCGCCAGCACGACGCGCTGGCGCAGGCCGGGGTTGCGCGCGAACCATTCACCGATGATCGTCTCGGTGGCGCCGTAGGTCTCGCGCCGCGCCGGCACGGCGTACATCTCGGCGGTGTCGATGAAGTTGATGCCGCGCTCCAGCGCGTGGCTCAGGATGCGGTGGGCCTCTTCGGTGCCGACCTGCTCGCCAAAGGTCATGGTGCCCAGGCAGATGGGCGGCACGTTCAGGCCGGACAGGCCGAGGGGACGGAGTTGCATGGGGGCGTGTGGAGTGGGCATGCGGCGCAGTGTGCAGCAGGCGCGGCCGCGGCCCGGGAACCAGGGTCAATGGGGGCTGGCGTCCGTGCGGGCGTCGATGCCGACGCTGGCCTTGGCGCGCGCTTCCTCCTGCAGGCGCAGCACGCGCCGCTGCACCTTGCCGGTGGTGGTCATCGGCAGCGCCTCGATGAATTCGATCTCCTTCGGGTACTCGTAGGGCGCGAGCTGGCCGCGCACGTGCTGCTGCAGCGCCTGCACCAGCGCCGCGTCGCCGGCATGGCCGGGGGCCAGCACGACGTAGGCCTTGACCACCGCGCCGCGCTCGGCGTCGGGCTTGGGCACGACGGCGGCGTTGGCCACCGCCGGGTGCTTGACGAGGCAGTTCTCGATCTCGCTGGGGCCGATGCGGTAGCCGGCGGCCTTGAAGACGTCGTCGCTGCGGCCGTGGTACCAGAGGTAGCCGTCGTCGTCCATCACCGCGGTGTCGCCGGTGCGGCACCAGCTGTCGTCGCGCTCGCCGGTGAACTTGGCCAGCGTCGCTGGCTCGTTGCCCCAGTAGCCGAGGAAGAAGACGGGGTCGGCGTCGCCGTGCACGTCCAGCCGGTGCAGCGCCACGTCGCCCGGCGTGCCGCGCGGGCATTCGCGGCCGGCGTCGTCGATGACGGCGACGCGGTGGCCCGGGTAGGCGCGGCCCATGCTGCCCGGCCGCGCCGGCCACGCTGGCCGCGCGCGGCCGTCGGCGCCCACACAGCGGCCGCAGTTGCCGACGATGTAGTTGATCTCGGTCTGGCCGAACATCTCGTTGACGGTCACGCCCAGCGCGCTTTCGCACCAGTGGAACACCGCGTCGCCCACCGCCTCGCCGGCGCTCATGATCGCGCGCAGCTTCAGCGCGTAGTGCCGGGCGGGCTCGGGCACCGCCTTCATCATCGCCTTCAGCGCGGTCGGGAACAGGAAGGTGTGCGTCACCGCGTGGCGCTGCATCAGCTCGAAGGCGCGCTCGGGCGCGAAGCGGCCCTGGAAGCCGACGATGCGGCGCCCGAAGTACAGCGTGGGCAGCAGCGCATCCATCAGGCCGCCGGTCCAGGCCCAGTCGGCGGGGCTCCAGAAGACCTCGTCGGTGGACTGCGGGGGCCCGAGGCCGAACCAGTTCTGGCTGCAGACGAAGCCGCTCAGGTTGCCGATCAGCGCGCGGTGCGGGATCAGCGCACCCTTGGGCGGGCCGGTGGTGCCGCTGGTGTAGATGAGCACCGCCGCGTCGTCGGCGCTTGTATCGCAGGGCACGAAGGCGCGGCGCCCGCGCCCCAGCGCGTCGGCCCAGTCGATGTCGCCCTGCCCGGCTGCTGCGCCCACCGCGACCACGGTGCGCAGGGCCGCGCAGTCGGCACGCACGGCGCGCAGATTGGCGATCGAGGTCTCGTCGACCAGCGCCGCCACCGCGCCGCTGTCCTGCAGCCGGTACGCCAGCGCGTCGGGGCCGAACAGCATCGACAGCGGCATCGCCACCGCCCCCATCTGGTACAGCGCGATGTGCGCCACCGCGGTCTCGGGCCGCTGCGGCATGACCACCGCGACGCGGTCGCCGCGTTGCACGCCCAGTCGCACCAGTGCGTGGCTCAGGCGGTCGGCCTGAGACTGCAGTTCGCCGTAGCTCAGGGCGCCGTGGCGGCCGTCCTCGTGCTCCCACGCCACCGCGACGCGGGCCGCCATCAGCGGCTGCTGCGCCCAGCGTCGGCTGCAGACCTGCGCGATGTTGAAGCGGCCCGGCACCTGCCAGCGAAAGCCGCGGTGCAGAGCGTCGTGGGCATCGGCCCGGGGTTTTCGGCTCTTCATGCGACGAGCTTAAGGGCGCCGGTCACGGCACGGCTGCGGGCCTTCCCGCACCCCCGCAGGGCGGCGGCTGGCAGTCAAGTTCGGCGACCGGCGGCCGAAAAACCGGCACCACGGGTCCATCCCCGGCTCGAGCAGGTCCAAAAAATCATGCCGTACGCAGAACTGTCCGCCGTCAAACACCGTGTGCAGGTGGGGGCCCCGCTGCCCTTCAACGTGCGAAACGCCGACAAGACCTTGCTGCTCGCCCGCGGCCAGCAGATCGAGACTTTCGAACAACTCGAGGCCCTGTTCCAGCGCGGCGCGCTGGTCGACCTGGCCGAACTGCAGACGCCGCGCGAGCAGATCCTGAAGGCCCCGCGCGAGCTGCTGCCCGAGCTGTGGTCGCATGCGCTGAACCAGCTCAGCCTGACCCTGGCCAGCGCCACCGACCCGAGCTTTCGCGAGGCCCTCAGCAAGGCCGCGGGCCCGGTGCAGTCACTGGTCGAGCGCGACCCCGACCTGGCCATCTTCCAGGTGCTGCGCAACGGCGCCAACGCCAACACCGACTACGGCGCCCAGCGCTCGATGCAGACCGCCGTCACCAGCATGCTCGTGGCCCAGCGCCTGGGCTGGGCGCCCGACGAAGCCGAACGCGCCTTCAAGGTTGCGCTGACGATGAACCTGTCGATGCTGGCGCTGCAGGGCCAGCTGGCGCGCCAGAACACGCCGCCGACGCCCGAGCAGCGCCACGCGCTGCAGACCCACCCGATGCGCAGCGTGCGGCTGCTGGAGACGGCGGGTGTCGCCGACCCGCTGTGGCTGAAGGCCGTGCTGCAGCACCACGAAAATGAAGACGGCAGCGGCTACCCCAGCGGCACCACGGACGTCAACCAGCTGGCATCGCTGGTGCGGCGCTGCGACGTCTACACCTCCAAGCTCTCGTCGCGCGCGCACCGCGATGCCATCGCCGCCGACCTCGCCGGCCGCCAGATGTTCATGCAGGACCCGGGGCACCCGATGACGGCGGCGCTGGTGAAGGAGTTCGGCATCTACCCGCCAGGCTGCTACGTGCGCCTGGCCTCGGGCGAGATCGCGGTCGTCGTGGGCCGCGGCACCACGATCACCGCGCCGCTGGTGCTGTGCATCGGCAATGCCCGCGGCGCGCCGTTGCCGCGGCCGGTGCGCCGCGATACCGGCGAGCGCGGCCACGCCGTGGTGTCCGTGATCGGCCAGGGGCTCGTGCGCACGCCGCTGCCGCTGGAGCGCTTGATGGCGTCGCTGGCGGCCTGATCGGCCCGCCTGCGCTCAGCGCGAGAAGGCCGCCAGCCGCTCGCCCGTGAGGCGGCAGATGCGCCAGTCGGGCATCACGGTGGCGCCCATCTTCTCGTAGAACTCGATCGCGCGCTGGTTCCAGTCCAGCACGCTCCACTCGAAGCGGCCGCAGCCGCGCGCCACGGCCAGCGCGCCCAGGTGCTTGAGCAGCGCCTTGCCCAGGCCGGTGCCGCGGTGGGCGGGCTGCACGTACAGGTCTTCCAGGTACAGCCCCGGCTGGCCCAGGAAGGTGCTGAAGTTGGTGAAGAAGAGCGCGAAGGCGACGACGCGGCCTTCGACTTCAGCCACCACCGCCTCGGCCACCGGCCGCGCGCCGAAGAGGTGCGGCTGCAGCGACTCGGGCGTGACGACCACGAGGTGGGCGAGCTGCTCGAATTCGGCCAGTTCGGTGATCAGGCCGACGATGGCGGGCAGGTCGGCGGGAGCGGACGGGCGCAGGGTATGGGGAGAAGTGCTCATCGCCACATTGTGGAGCCGCGGCGCAAGGGCTGATCGTTTGTCCAGTAGCTCGTTATTTGAGCTACTGGCTCACGAGAATTGACGCATGCCCACTGACTTGCGCTACTCGCATCGACCCGATCAAGGATCGTCACCTCTTCTGTCGAACGCCGTGGCCGCGCCGGCCGGCGGGTGTCCGGGCCAAGGCCTCTCAACGCGGCAGGGCCTGCGTTCAGACCGCTCACTTGAAGCGGTAGTGCCTCAGAATCACCAGAGATTCGGTGGCACAAGGGAGACACATGCACGCTGAAGCACTGCCCTACTGGGGCAAGGCGAGGCCTTTGTCGCAGGGCCTCGACGCGAAGCCGTATCACCTGCTGGCCCTCCACAGCCTGGACGTCGCCGCAGTGGGCACCCAGGCGCTGAAGCGTCTGCCTGCGTTGCGCACTCTGTTTGCTTCCAAGCTGGGACTGCATGTTGACCATCTGGAACCATGGATCGGCTTCTGGCTAGCACTACACGACCTCGGCAAATTTGCCGAGTCCTTTCAGAGCCAGTGCCCCGATGTCTTTGAGAGTTTGCGTCGGCGGCAGCCCAACCCCGCCAAGCCTTACACCCTGCGGCACGACAGCCTGGGCATGCTGTTCTGGAAGAGCGTGCTGCGCGACTGCGTCGTCGACCAAGCCTGGTTCGGCGCAAGGTCAGAAGACCTGGCCGACGGGCTGGACTGCTGGGCTCGCGCCTGCACCGGTCACCACGGCCAGCCGCCCACCGAGGGCGACTCGTGGCTTCAGCACTTCGACGCGCGGCAAGACCGTGAAGCCGCCTTGGCCTTTGCCGACGCGATGCGACAACAGTTCATCAGCCCTGAGCTGACTGCCGAAATCGCCGCGCAAGACCCCCATGCTTTTCTCGCCGCCAGCAAGGAATTGTCGTGGTGGCTGGCGGGTCTGGCGGTGCTGGCTGACTGGCTGGGTTCCAACACGCAGTTCTTCCCGTACCAGGATCAACCCACCCCATTCGCCGACTACTGGCCGCAGGCGCGCCGCCATGCGGCCACCGCGCTGGACGCCAGCGGCGTGTTGCCACCCGCCAGCGCGGCAGCCATGCCGTTTAGCAGCCTGTTCGCGCACATCACCACCGCGTCGCCGCTGCAACGCTGGGCATCGCAAACGCCTCTACACAGCGGCCCGCAAATTCACCTTCTGGAAGACGTGACCGGTGCCGGCAAGACCGAAGCCGCACTGATGCTCACTCACAGGCTGCTGGCGACCAGCTGCGCAGACGGCTTCTTCATCGCGCTGCCCACCATGGCCACCGCCAACGCCATGTACGGGCGCATCGCCGAGGCCTATGGCCGCTTGTTTACCGATGCCCCCAGCCTGGTACTGGCCCACGGCCAACGCAAGCTGGTGGACGAGTTTGCCGCAACCGTGTTGCCCGCCGACCGACCTGAACAAGACACGCGCCAGGTCGACGACACCGCCTCGGCCCGCTGCAGCGCCTGGCTGGCCGATCACAACAAGCGCGCGCTGCTGTCGCCGGCCGGGGTGGGCACCATCGACCAGGTGCTGCTGGCCGTGCTGCATAGCAAGCACCAGTCTTTGCGGCTGCTGGGCCTGGTGCGCAAGGTGCTGGTCATCGACGAAGTGCATGCCTGTGACGTGTACATGCAAGGTGTGCTGGAGGTGCTGCTCACCTTCCACGCACGAGCCGGTGGCAGCGCGATCCTGCTGTCGGCCACGTTGCCGCGGCGCATGAAGCAGGGGCTGCTGGCCGCGTTTGCCAAAGGGCTGCAAGAGCCCGCGCCTTCAGCCGCGCACGCCGGGTATCCACTCGCCACCTCGTGGCCATCGGGCAACCCGGTAGCGCTGGCGCAGGAAGAAATCGCCACCCGCCCTGACGTGCAACGCAGCGTGTCCGTGCACAGCACCAGCGATGCGGCCGATGTCGTCGCAGCCATCGCACAGGCACTCGCAGCGGGCCAATGCGTGTGCTGGGTGCGCAACACGGTGGCTGATGCACTCGCAGCCTTTTCGCAGTTCCAGACTGTGTTGCCGGCCGAACACCTGCTGCTGTTCCATGCCCGCTTTGCACTGCGCGACCGGCTGGACATGGAAGCGCGTGTACTCGACACGTTTGGCAAAAACAGCAGCGCCGAACAACGCGCCGGCCGGCTGCTGATTGCCACTCAGGTCGTCGAACAGTCGCTGGATGTCGACTTCGACCTGCTCGTCACCGACCTGGCACCCATCGACCGCGTCATTCAGCGTGCCGGCCGCCTGCGCCGCCACCGCCGCGCCGCAGATGGCACGCCACTGGCCGACCCGGCCGCACCGGACCAACGCGGCACGCCGTGGCTTTGGGTGCTGACGCCACCGTGGACAGACGAGCCTGATGCGCGCTGGTACAAGGCCGCGTTTCCCAAGGCTGCGGCGGTGTATGCCCACCACGGCCAGAACTGGCTGACGGCGCGGGCCCTGCGTGCGGGCAGCTTCACCATGCCCGACGACGCACGCGGGCTGATCGAAGGTGTGTTCGGTTCTGATGCCGACATCCCGCCAGGCCTGGACGCCAACGCAATGGCCGCTGAGGGCCAGGGCTTTGCTGACTTGACGCAGGCGCAGATGAACTCCCTGAGCCTGAGCCAGGGTTACCAACGCGGCGGCATCGACTGGTGGACCGAAGCCAAAACCCCGTCGCGTCTGGGCGAAGCCAGCAGCACCGTCACACTGGCGCGCTGGGTGGACGGGCGCCTGCAGCCCTGGGTGGACACCGCGCACGGCTGGGCTTACAGCAGCCTGCGCATGGCCGAGCGCCTGATTGCAGCCACAGCACCAGCCGCCGACCCGCGGCAACAAGCAACGCTGGACGCCACGCTCACCGAACTACCGGCGCAAGGCCGCTGGACCGTGCTGCTGCCACTGGCACAGACGCCAAATGGCTGGGTCGGTGAAGCGCTGGCCGCGCCTCGCAAGGGTCAGGCTCCGCGCCGTCTGACCTGGCGTTACGACACGCAGACTGGGCTGGCGCTCTTCGACCCTGGCGCCGCTGAACCCACCCTGAAAGAGGACCCCGAAACATGAACCTCTTGCACGACCCCTGGATGCCTGTGCGCGGTGCCGATGGCCAACGCCACTGGATCACACCTTGCCGTTTGGCAGAGCCGCAATGGCGCGCCTTCGACGCCGACCGGCCCGACTTTAATGGCGCGCTGGCGCAGTTTGCCATTGGGCTGCTGCAGACCACTACGCCGGTTGCTGACGGCATTGACTGGCGTGGGCTGTTCAATGTGCCGCCGGATGCAGCCACGTTGCAGCAATGGTTCGAGCCGGTGGCGGCGGCTTTTGAGCTGGACGGAGACGGGCCGCGGTTCATGCAGGACTTCGGCCTTGGCACCGACGGTGTTGCAGTCAACGAGATCGGTGGTCTGCTGATCGACGGGCCGGGCGAAAACACAGTCAAGAACAACGCCGACCACTTCGTCAAACGGGCGAAACTCAATGCGCTGTGCCCAGCTTGCGCAGCCATGGCCTTGTTCACGCTCCAACTGAATGCGCCATCCGGCGGCGCGGGGCACCGCACCGGCGTGCGCGGCGGCGGCCCCTTGACCACCCTGGTGCTGGCGCCCGAAGGCTGCAACCTGTGGCATGACCTGTGGATGAATGTGCGTGACCGCCCTGCGCTGCTTGCGCAAGGCGGCGACGCGGCTCACGCCGGCATTCAACACACCTTTCCATGGCTTGGCCCCATCACCGATCTGCAGGCGCAGAAAGGCGAACTGGCACAAGCGCAGGTGCATCCGGCTCATCTGTACTGGGCCATGCCCCGGCGCATCCGGCTCGAAACGGGCGCACACATCGTCGGCACCTGCGACGCTTGCGGGCGGCCCTCGGAAACCTTGGTCAGCCGCTACACCAGCAAGAACTACGGACTCAACTACAAAGGCAGCTGGACGCATCCGCTATCACCGTACTACGAGGGCAAGGAAGGCTGGCTGCCAGTACATCCACAACCCAACGGCCTCGGTTACAAACATTGGCTCGGCTGGGTCCTGGGCGTGGCCGGAGAGAAGAAGTCGGTTCGTGTGGCACAGGTTGTCGAGCGCGCCCTGATGTTGCCGTTGCGCCAGACCGGCGGCCAATTGCGGCTGTGGGCCTTTGGCTACGACATGGACAACATGAAAGCCCGCTGCTGGTACGAGTCAACGCTGCCGCTGTACGACCTGGCCGACTGCGATCGCGACACACGGCAGCAGCTTCAAGCCGAGGTGTCGCGCTGGCTGGCCGGCGCTGAACTGGCGGGCATGTTCCTGCGCGGTGCGGTCAAGGACGCCTGGTTCAGTGCCGACGCCCGCGGCGACTTCGGCCATATCGACGCCGCCTTCTGGTCCGCCACCGAGCCCGCCTTCTACCGCCACCTGCAAGACTTGATCGAAGCCGCCCGCAGCAGCACCGAGCACCCCGCCCTGCCCGTGCGCGAATCGTGGCACAGCACGCTGCGCAACACCGCGCTGCGCCTGTTCGACCAGGGCTATGCCGGCGCCGGCGCCATTGAGCGACAGAACCCGCGCCGCATTGCACGGGCGCACATACAACTGCGCAACAGCCTGTTCGGCCCGAAGCTGCGCAGTGCGTTGGGCCTGCCTGTCGATGAACCCAAACCCAAGCCGACGCGCAAGTCGGCTGTCCTGTCGAAACCACCCAAAGGCTCAGCCAAGGAGGCTGCATGAGCACACTCAACTTCCGTCAACACCAAGCCTGGGGCGAACTGCTGCTGCGCTGGTGGCAGGGCCTGGACGACGACCGCGGCGGCCGCGCCGCACTGCGCCGCGCACCCGACATCACGGCCGTGGTGATGGTGCCCGCGTACCAACACCTGCACCGCCGCCTGGTGGCGGCAGGCTGGCCGAACGGCACCTGGCGTGACGACCGACTGGCCGCCGCAGCCGGCTTGCTGGCACACGTGAAGCAGCACGCCGAACAAACGTTGCCTGCGGCCATGAGCCAACGCGACGGCGACAAACCACGGGTGAGCCCGCTGCGCTTCATGCGCTTGCTGGAGGCGCCCGACATCGACACCTTGTTCGCTGGCTTGCGGCGCACGCTGCCGCTGCTGCAGCACCAGCTTGACGTGCTGGCCCTCACCACCGACGTGGTCAATTGGGACGACAGCGTCAAAAAACGCTGGGCTTACGCGTACGACTGGCCGGCCAAGGCCGGCGACTGACTCCGCAGCTTCATCACACGCCCACACCGTTCACACAGGGAGAACCCACCATGTCACGCTTCATTCAACTGCACGTGCTCACCGCCTACCCGCCCTCCAACCTCAACCGCGACGACACCGGCAGGCCCAAGACGGCACTGCTCGGTGACGCGCTGCGTCTTCGCGTGTCGTCCCAGAGTCTGAAGCGGGCGTGGCGTACCTCAGACGTTTTCGAGGCGGCTGTAGGCAGTCACCTGGGCACACGCACCAAGATGATCGGCGCCGAGGTGTTCAAGACTCTCATCGATGGCGGCATCACCGACAAACCGGCGCGCGAATGGGCGCGTGCCATCGCCGGCCAGTTTGGCAAACTCAAGGCCGACAAGAAGAGCGAGACCAACGAAGACCTGCACATCGAACAGCTGGCCCACATCAGCCCCGAAGAGCTGGCCAGCGTCAACGCGCTTGCGCAGACCTGCGCAGGGCGCAAGAGCGAGCCCACCGCCGACGAATTGAAGCTGCTGTGCAAGCCGCGCGCGGCCGTGGACATTGCGATGTTCGGCCGCATGCTGGCCGACACACCCGCCTTCAACATGGAAGCCGCCGTCCAAGTGGCGCACGCCATCACCGTCCACAAATCCGCCGTCGAAGACGACTTCTTCAGCGCCGTCGATGACCTCAACAAAGGCCTGGAAGACAAAGGTGCCGGCCACATTGGTGAACGTGGGTATGGCGCCGGCCTGTTCTACCTGTACGTGTGCATCAACCGCGAACTGCTGCAGGCCAACCTGGGCGGCGATGCGACCCTAACGGCGCAGGCGCTGGATGCGCTGCTGCACGCCATCACCCAGGTCTCGCCCACCGGCATGCAGAACAGCTTTGGCTCACGCGCCTACGCCAGCTACCTGCTGGCTGAGAAGGGGAATCAGCAACCCCGCTCATTGGTGCAGGCGTTCCTGAAACCCGTCAAACCCTATGGCGACCACGACATGCTGGCGTTGGCGGTAGCAGCCCTGACGGCGCGCTGCGACAACTTCGACAAAGTGTATGGCGCCTGCGCCGACAGCCGCTACAGCTTCGATGTCGAAAAGGGCAGCGGCTCGGTCAGCGGCGCCGCCGACTTCCTCAAGGAGTAGGCCATGCAGTTCCTGGTTTTCCAGTTGCAAGCCAACCTGGCTGCGTGGGGCGACGTGGCGGTGGGTGAGTACCGCGGCAGCCGCGACGCCCCGGGCGCATCGGCGCTTGTCGGTCTTCTCGGTGCCGCGCTAGGCGCCGTGCGCGACGACGAGGCAGCCCACGCCGCACTGCGCGATGGCTATCTCTTTGCCATCGGCACCGTGGCAAACGGGCAACTGTTGCGTGACTATCACACCGCCCAGGTGCCGGGGCGTGCGCAGCTCAAGGGCCGGCCGCACCGCACGCGGCGCGATGAGTTGAACATGCCCAAGCACGATCTCAACACCATTCTGTCGACGCGCGACTATCGCCAGAACGCCGCCTGGGTCGTGGCCGTGCAGGCCCAGGCTGGCGCAGTGCACAGCCTGCATGCGCTGGAGCAGGCGCTGCGCGAGCCGCGGTTCGTGCTCTACCTGGGCCGCAAGTGCTGCCCACCCGCAGCGCCGCTGGCCCCGGTGGTGCATGAAGCGGAATCGGCGCATGCCGCACTGGTGGCTTACCTGGTCGCTGCTGACCCGCCCGCCACCCTGCGGAGCCTGGCCTGGGCCGACGGCGTGCAGGCCGGCGTGGGAGCGCACCTGAGCACGCCTCGTAAAGACCGCCTGATCCGCCGCCGCGGCTGGCTGTTTGGCGACCGCACCGAACATATCGCCCTGCTTGCGGAGGACGACTGACCATGCACTTCAGCCTTATCACCCCCACGCCCGGCCAGGAGCGTGACGCCGCACATGAGTGGACACGCGGCGCCTATGCTGAACACCAATGGCTCTGGCGCTTTCTACCCGCGCCGCCAGGCACGCCACGCAGTTTTCTGTTCCGCCGCCGCGACGTGGACGGCCTGCCGCGCTTCTATGTGGTGTCTGACCGCGAACCGCTGGCTCCGTCGCCGCACTGGCAGGTGCAGAGCAAGCTCTACGCCCCTGAACTGGGGGCTGGAGACACGCTGGCTTTCGAACTGCGGGCAAACCCAGTGGTCACCACCCGCAATGCGGCCGGCAAGCCGGCACGGCATGACGTGGTGATGCAGGAAAAGACCCGCCTGCTTAAAGAGCGCAATCTGGCTTGCTGGAACGACTGGTCCACGCCCGAAAGGCCGGCGCTGCCCGATCTGGTCCGAAGCACCTGCAGCGCGTGGCTGCAAGCGCGCTGTCGGCGGCTCGGCGTGGATCTGGACC
>JAYUPN010000334.1:0-6683 GCA_043760065.1 Rubrivivax sp. | reverse complement strand
TTGGCCTTGGCGGCCTCGGCGGCGCCTTCCTTCATCTTCACGAAGAAGGGGTTGGTCTCGGTCTTGGTGATGAGGCCGATCACCGGCTGGTTCTGGGCCTGGGCCAGGCCGTGCGCGAGCAGCACGGCGGCGGCGAGGGTCGAGGTGGTCTTGAGCATGGGGTCTCCTGGAAGTTGCAACGAAGGGCGGAGCCGCATCGCTGGCGGTCACCGGAACCGGAGCCGATTCTGCGCCGGGCTGTTAAATAACTCAAGTGGACTGATTAATGGTTTTCCCGGTGTCGCGTTGCGCCGCCAGCGGCCATGCTCGCGGCTGCGGCGCAGCGGGCGCCGCGGCCCGAGGACCGACAACATGGTGGTGGTGAGTGGTGAAGCGCTGATGGATGTGTTTGCCGCCGGCAGCACGCCCAGCGGCCTGGCGCTGGACGCGCGCATCGGCGGCAGCCCCTTGAATGTCGCCATCGGCCTGGCGCGCCTGGCGCAGCCGGTGGCCTTCTTCGGCGCCGTGGCGCAGGGCTTCCTGGGCGACCGCCTGATGCAGGCGCTGGCCGACGAAGGCGTGGCCACGGCCTGCACCGTGCGCCTGGACGCGCCGGCGACGCTGAGCCTGGTCGGCCTGGACGCGCACGGCGTGCCGAGTTATGCCTTCTACGGCGAAGGCGCTGCCGACCGCCGGCTGCCGCTGCAGGCGCTGGCGCAGGTGCCGTCAGCACAGGCTTATCACTTCGGAAGTTACGCCATGGTGGTCGAGCCGGTGGCCTCGACCCAGCGCGCGCTGGTCGAACGCGAGTGGCGGCGCAGCGTGATCGCCTACGACCCCAACATCCGGCTCAACGTCGAGCCCGACATCCAGCGCTGGCGCGACACGTTGCAGTGGATGCTGCCGCGCACCGCACTGCTCAAGGTCAGCGACGAGGACCTGGGGCTGCTCTACCCGGGCCGCAGCGCCGCGGAGCTGGCGCGCGAGTGGCTGGCCGCCGGCGTGGCGCTGGTGGTGGTCACGCGCGGCGGCGAAGGCGCCTGGGCCTGGACTGCGTCGCAGCACATGACGGCGGCGCCGGTGGCGGTGGCGGTGATCGACACCGTCGGCGCCGGCGACACCTTCCAGGCCGCGCTGCTGACGGCGCTGGCCGAGCGCGGCCTGCTCACGCGCGTTGCGCTCGCCGCGCTGGGCCGCGATGATCTGGACGCTGCGCTGGCCTTCGCCGCGCAGGCCGCGGCCATCACCTGCTCGCGCCGCGGCGCCGACCTGCCGCGGCGCGCGGAGCTGCCCCAGCCTTAAGGCGGGCCGTCAACCGCCGCGAGGCGATTAGTGTTGGGGGCGGGCGCCGAATCTGCGTCGCCCCGCCTGTCCAGGCGGGGCCGCAGGTTCGCGCGCCCGGCCCTTTCACCCACCCGAGGACTGTTCATGTTCAAGAAGATCGTTGCGCTGATGCTGGCGCTGCTGACCGCTGCCGCTTTTGCGGCCGTCGATGTCAACAAGGCCACGCCGGCCGAACTCGACGGCATCAAGGGCATCGGCCCGGGCATTGCCGGCAAGATCATCGACGAGCGCAAGAAAGGCTCGTTCAAGGACTGGGGCGACTTCATCGAGCGCGTCAAGGGCGTCGGCGAAGGCAACGCCGCCAAGTTCTCGGCCGAGGGCCTGACCGTTAACGGCACGCCGTTCAAGGGCGTGGCCGCCGCACCTGCGAAGCCCGCAGCGCCTGCGCCCGTGCCCGCGGCCGCCCCGGCCAAGGCCGAAGCCGCCAAGCCGGCGCTGCCCGCACCGGCGCCCGCCGCTGCTGCCAAGGTCGAAGCCGCCAAGCCCGCCGCTGCGCCCGCAGCGGTGGTTGCACCGGCCAAGGCTGCGGCGGTGGCCGCAGAAGACAATAAGGCCATGGCCAAGAAGGAACTGGACGACAAGAAGTCCGCCGCAGCAGCCAAGGAAGCCGACGCCAAGAAGGCCAAGGCCGACAAGGCCGCGGCCAAGGACGGCAAGGACGGCAAGCCCGCCGCCGCTGCCGCTGCCGCCAGCGCCGCCAAGAAGTAGGCGGCTGCGCGCCGCAGCCGCGGCCGTCAGGCCACCGTCACGCGGTCGCGGCCGTTCTGCTTGGACTTGTACAGCGCCTGGTCGGCCGAAGCGATCAGCGCTGCGGCATCGTCGCCACTGCGCAGCGCCGCGACGCCGGCGGAGATGGTGACGGAGGCGATCGTCTCCTGCGACCCGCGCTTGCGCAGGGTGGTCGAGCGCACGAGGGACTGCACCGCCTGCGCCAGCTGCGTCGCCAGGGCCACCGTCGAGTCGGCCATCAGCACTGCGAACTCCTCGCCGCCCACGCGTGCCACCGACAGCCCCGGCCCGGTGGTCGTGCGCTGCAGCACCTGGCCCAGGACCTGGATCACGGTGTCGCCCACCGGGTGGCCGTAGGTGTCGTTGACGCGTTTGAAGTGGTCGATGTCCAGCATCACCAGGCAGTGCACGCGGCCGCTGCGCGCCGGCCGCGCCAGCATCCGCTGCATTGCGTCGTCGAAGCCCTTGCGGTTGAGCAGTTGGCTCAGCGGGTCGGTGATGGCTTCGGTGCGCGAACGGTCCAGTGCCTGGTGCAGGCGTTCGATCTCGGTCTTGCCCTCGTCGACCGCGCGCGCCAAAGCCGCCACCGAGGTCTGCATGCGTTCGGTGCCGCTGGCGACTTCGGACAACTGCGGTGCAATCGTGCCCTGGCCGACCCCGGCCCCGCCGCCCTGCAGCGCCTGCGTCAGACCGGCCAGCTGGTGGCCGTAGTCCTTGGCGTCGCGCCCCGTGGTTTCGGCCTGCTGGGCGACCGCCGTCATGACACGACCGAACTGACCCGATGCGGCCTTTGTCGCTTCGGCGTCGAGGTCTGCGACGTGCAGGCGGTAGATCTCGTTCATGGCCTCGCCGCTGAGCCGCGGACGGGCTTGCCGGCGCAGTTCCACGGCCTGCGACAGGCCCGGGTTGATGCCCGCGAAGTGTTCGTACCAGACGCTGAAGGCGGCGGGTGTGAAGGGCGCGTCGTGGCGGCCCAGCTCGGCGATCACCAGCTTGAGGATCGCCGTGCTTTCGTCACGGGTCTGGGTGTACAGGTTCGACATGCGATGGGGGCAGTCTGCAGGCGGCCCACCGGCTTCGGAGCGGTTGCGAAAACGCCCGGCTGCCACGTGGGGCGCCAGGCAAGGAACGGATGCTCCGACGATAGCGCCGATTGCACCCGGCGTCCCAGCTCTCAAACCCGAACGAAGAGCCCGCGGCGGTCGAGCCAGGCCGCGATCGCGGCATAGAACAACACCTGGGCGACAGCAAACAGCAGCGAGCCCAGCCGCGGGTCGGCCGCGAGCGGCAGGAAGACGGACTGATGCAACCAGGCCAGCGGCGTCGTCCAGAGTGCGGCCCCTTGTGCGTCCACGCCGGCCGGCCAGCGCAGCAGGCCCAGCAAGCGCGGCACGAGGCCGCTGAGCACGAAGATGAAGAGCGGGTTGCGGCCGAAGACCTCGAAGAAGCGCACCCACAGGCGCAGCTCCGCCGGGCGCTGCCGGATCTCGATGAGCTGGATGCAGACCGCCAGCGCCAGCATCGCCAGGCCGGTCGTCAGCAGGACGTAGCTCGGCGTCCAGATCTTCTTGTTCAGCGGTGCGTCCAGCTGCCACAGGTAGGCCGCCACGAGCAGCGCGACCGCCCAGGTGCACAGCCGCGCCACGCCGTGGGCGTCGGCACGGCGGCCGAGCACCAGCGTGCCGGCCCACCAGCCCAGCAGCACCAGCGCGACGGCCGGCGGCGTGCTGGCCAGGCCTTCGGGGTCGAAAGGCAGGCCCTCGCCCTGGTACAGATGACCGGCGCCCAGCAGCGCCCGGTCCAGCGCGGTGCCGAACCAGCCTTGCAGGCTGTAGGGATCGCCCGGCGCGCCCAGCGCGTGGCAGGCGACCGCGTAGCCCACCAGCAGCGCGGCAGCCGCCGCCAGCGGCCCCTTCACGCCGTGTCGGCCGAGCAGCCAGACGATCGCCGCGGCGGCACCGAAACACAGCGCGATGCGCTGCAGCACGCCCATCCAGCGCAAGGTGTCCAAGCTGCGCAGCACCAGTTCACCGGCGCCGTCCCAGCGCACGAAAGGCGCGGCATTGAGCAGCAGCCCGAGGGCGAAGATGAGCGCCGTGCGCCGCAGCACGCGGGGCCAGAACACGGCCGCCCCGGCCGCGCGCAGCGCCGGCATCACGATCGCCAGCGCGTTGCCGACCGCGAACAGGAAGAAGGGGAACACGAGGTCGGTGGGCGTGCAGCCGTGCCACGGCGCGTGCGCCAGCGGCGGGTACAGCGCGCTCCAGCTGCCCGGGTTGTTGACCAGGATCATCAGCGCCACGGCGGCGCCGCGGAACACGTCCAGCGAGCGCCAGCGCCCGCTGGACGCGGTGTTCACGCCAGCGCCCCGTGCACGCTGCCGTCGGCCGCCGCCAGCCGGGCCTCGGCCTCGTCGGCGCCGACGCCGGCCTTGAGCATCACGATGGCGACCTTGACGCGCGCGCCGCACGCAGCCAGCGCCGCCTGCGCGTCGGCCTCGGTGGCGCCGCTGGCGCGCACCGTCAGCCGCAGTGCGCGCTGCACGAGCTTGGCGTTGGTCGCGCGCAGGTCAACCATCAGGTTGCCGTAGACCTTGTGCAGGCGGACCATGACGCTGCTGCTGAAGGTGTTGAGCGCGATCTTCTGCGCCGTGCCGGCCTTCAGCCGCGTGCTGCCGCTGATGAGCTCGGGCCCGGTGTCCAGCAGCACCGCGATCTCGCACGCCACGGCCAGCGGCGCGCCGGGGTTGTTGACGATGGCCACCGTCAGCGCGCCGGCGGCGCGTGCCGCCTCGGCCGCGCCCAGCGCGTAGGGCGTGCTGCCCGACGCCGCCAGCAGCAGCACCACGTCGTGCGGCGTGGGCTGCAGCGCTTGCAGGTCGGCGCCGCCCTGGGTGCGGTTGTCCTCGGCCCCTTCGACGGCCACGAACATCGCCCCTTGGCCACCCGCCAGCAGCGCCGGCGAACGTTCGCGCGGCCAGCTGAAGGTGGGGTGCAGCTCGACGCTGTCGAGCACGCCCAGGCGGCCGCTGGTGCCGGCGCCGACGTAGACGATGCGGCCGCCGGCGCGCAGGCGCGGCACCGCCGCGTCCACGGCCATCGCTATCTGCGCCCCGGCAGCGCGCACGGCGCTGGCGGCCAGGGCCTGGTCGGCGACGAAGGCGTCGACCAGCGACAGCGTGTCGTAGCGGTCCAGGCCCGCGTGGTCGGGATGCGGTTGTTCGGTGCGCAGCAGGCTCATGTGGTCATGGCAGGTTCAGATAAGACGGAGCGCTGAGGTTGCCGACGCGGTCGACGGCGCTCAGCGCCACGCGGTCGGCGCCGGCGGCATCGAAGCTGCGCTCGGCGCCCGGCAGCACCGCAAACCGCCAGCTGCCGCCGACGCGCCGCCACAGCGCCCAGCGCGCGGCAGCTTCGCCGCCGCCACCGTCGATGCCGATGCGCGCGCCGCTGCGGCGCAAGGCGGGCGCGGCGGGCGGCTGCCGGTCCAGCCAGGGTGTGGCCGGCACCAGGGCCGGCTGCGCGTAGACAGTGGACTGCAGCAGCGACGCCAGGCCGTCGCGGTCCTGCATCAACGCCGCCATGCTGAAGTGGATGTGGCCGCCGGCCTTGTCGCCGCGCTGGCGCTGCAGCTGGATCTGGTCGGCGATCTCGCGTCCCGGCCAGGCGCGCGGGCCGGGCGGCTCGCCCTTGGTGACCATGCTCGTGAAGAGGCCCGGCCACAGGTGGCGCTGCTGCGTGTTCTCGGCCACCCACTGGTCCAGCAGCAGCGGGAACTGCAGGCCCTCGCGCGTGATGGGCCAGTAGAGCTGCGGCGCCAGATAGTCCAGCCAGCCTTCGGCCAGCCAGCGTTCGACGTCGGCGTAGAGCTTGTCGTACTGGCTGAAGCCGGTAATGCCCGCCGGCCGCCGGTCGGGCCGGCCGACGCCGAAAGGGCTGATGCCGACGCGCACCCAGGGCTTGATGCGGTGCACCGTGGTGTACAGCTGCTGCACCAGGGCGTCGACGTTGCTGCGCCGCCAGTCGTCGCGCGCCAGCGCGCCGCCGCCCAGCCGGTAGCGGGCATAGGACTCGTCGTCCGGGAACGGCACCTCGACGCCGCCGACGGCCGGCACGCTGACGGGGTAGGGGTAGAAGTAGTCGTCGATGTGCACGCCGTCGACGTCGTAGCGCTGCACGACGTCGGCGACGACGGCCAGCGTGTGCGCCGCGGCGGCGCTCTCGCCGGGGTCGATCCACAGCTGCTCGCCGTACCTCTTCACCAGGCCCGGCTGGCGCAGCGCCAGGTGGCCGGGCGCGAGCGGCGACTTGGCCGACGAGTGGCGGGCCCGGTAGGGGTTGAACCAGACGTGCAGCTCCAGCGCGCGACGGTGCGCTTCCTGGACCCAGAACGCGAGCGGGTCGTAGATCGGCTGCGGCGGCTTGCCTTGTTCGCCGCTGAGCACCTCGCTCCAGGGCTCGAGCGTGGACGGGTACAGCGCATCGGCCGCCGGCCGCACCTGCAGGATCAGCGCGTTGAGGCCCAGCGCGCGCGCGCGGTCGAGCATCGCCAGCGCCTCGGCGCGCTGTGCATCGGCCGGCAGCCCGGCCCGGCTGGGCCAGTCGATGTGGGCCACCGTGGCCACCCAGGCG
>JAYUPN010000333.1:0-20163 GCA_043760065.1 Rubrivivax sp. | reverse complement strand
CAATCGCGGCTTCGTAGGACTTGCGCGCTTCGTCGAAGCGGCCCTGCTGGCGCTGCGCGATGCCCAGCTGGTTGAGCAACGGAGCCGAGTCCGGCGCCTGCTTCAACGCCGCCTGCAGCGCGACCGCGTCGGCGCCCAGCCCGGCGTCGCCGCGCTCGGCCTTGCCGTAGCGCACGGGCTTCAACTTGGCCAGTTCGGCCAGGCTGCTCTTCACCCACACGTCGTACAGGCCTTGCGCGGTGCGGCGCGCATTCGTCTCGTGCAGCTCGATGGCCCTTTCCTCGAACGGGAAGGCCTGCTCCTCGAGCAGCACGTTGTACTGCTCGAGTTCCATCTTGCTCAGCTTCCTGGGCCGCTGCGAGCCGATCAGCGACTTGCCGAAGTCCAGGTACAGCGCCGCGGTGTGGAAGGTGGCGGCCGTCGTGACCTCGGCGACACCGGCCTCGGCGGCTTCGGCGTAGGCCTTGAGCACCTCGTCCATCTTCGTCTTCTTCAGCTTGAGCTGCTTCTGCAGCGGCTCGACCAGCGGCACGCGCTTGTAGGCCTCGAGCACCGGCTCGGCCAGCAGCAGCGTGGCCTGGCCGCCGAGCGTGCGCGTGCGCGCCGTGCGCGCCGCGCCGGCGTCGCGGTCAGCGGCCTGCACGGCACGCACCCAGGCGTCGCTGCGCGGCAGCTGACCGTCCTGGCGCGTCAGCGCGGCCAGCTTCCAGCGCGCTTCGACGGCCGGCTCCAGCGGCTGCAGATGCGCCTGCAGATAGCGCTCCCAGGTCCTGATCGCGGCGGCGAGCTGCGGCGACTTGGGCCGTGCGCCGCCGGGCACGGCGTCGGCGGCCTTCTGGTGCAGTTCGGCGGCCTGCCACAGCGCGCCGCGCGCGAGCTGCGGGTCGGTCGCTGCGGCCGCGACCTTCTCGAACTCCGCCGCGGCCAGCGCGTGGCGGCCCAGTTCCAGGTAGGCCAGCGCGAGCTTGGGCGCCACCTCGGCCTGCAGCGGGTGCGCGGGGTGCTGGCGCCGGAAGTCCTCGAGCGTGCGGGCCGCGGCGTCCCAGTCCTTCAAGGCGATCAGTGACGCCGCCGCGTCGACCAGCGCGCTGGCGCGCACCGCCGACCCCGCCGCCAGCGCCGGCAGCGCCGCGACGCGCGCGAAGTGGCCGACGGCGTCGCTGCCCTTGCCGGCCGTGCGCGCCGCCTCACCTTGCTTGTAGATCGCCGCGGCCTGGCGCTCGGCCAGCTGACTGCGACCTTCGGCGCGCTCGGGCGTCAGCGCCAGCACCTCGCCGTAGGCGGCTTCGGCCTCGGCGTAGGCCGCGCGCTCGAAACTGTGGTGCGCAACCACGGTCCAGGCGACGCGGCGCAGCTCCGGCGCGGGCGCCGGCGTGAGCGCCAGCGACTGGCGCGCGACGGCCACCGCCTTGTCGCCATCGCCCAGTCGCAGCAGCTTTTCGGACGCGTTCGTGAGCACGGCGCCGGCGCGGGGGTCGCCCGCGAAAGCCTGTGCAAAGCGCAGCGCGCTGGCCACGCCCTGGCGCTGCAGTGCGGGTTTGTCGGCGGCGTCGGCCTCCAGCCCGGCATAGCTCAGCAGCGCGGAGTAGCCGGCATCGGCAGCGCGCGCAAACGGCGCCGCAGGCACGGACGGCACGGCATCAGCGCGTGAAGCCGGCCGCGCGGGCGCGGCATACGCCACGCGCTCGAACTGCTGCGCCGCGACGGCGAAGCGGCGGTCCTCGAACAGCAGCTCGGCCATCAGGAAGCGGTTCTGCGCCTCGTCGGCGTCGCCTGGGAAAGCACCCAGCAGCGCCTGGTACCAGCGCACCGCCTCCTGCACGTCGGCGGGCAGCCTGCCCTTCTGCGCCAGCGCGTGGTGGTGGCGCGCCAGGTCACCGAGGTTGTTCTTGACCAGCGGCTGCGCACGCGCCCAGCCGCCAGGGTTGGCGCGGCGGAACTCGCTGTCGGCGCCGTAGCGCACGACGTGGTCCTTCTTGGCCGCCAGCGCCAGCGTCTCGAAGCCGGCGCCGGCGTAGATGTCGATCACGCGCGCCTGCAGCAGCGGCGCCTGCGCGTGCAGCGGCTGGCGGCGCACGAAGGCGGCCAGCGTGTCGGCCGCGTCCTTGATGCGCTCCTGGCGGATGTAGAGCTCGGCCAGCTGCTGGTAGACGCGGAACTGGTAGCCCTCGCGCACCGGGCTGTCGATGAAGCGCGGCACGGCGTCGGCGCCCTGCAGGTTGCTCAGCGAGATGCTCACGACGCGGAAGGTGTCGTCCACCAGTTCGCGGTCGGCACGCGTGAGCGCACGCAGGTCCTCGAGCCGCGCTTCGTCGCGCACCGACGGGCTCAAGCCGCCGAGCTTGAGATCGAGCACGCCGAAGAAGGGCTTCAGCGCATCGTCCAGGCGGCCGAGCTTGAACAGGCTCCAGCCCTGCATGTACAGCGCACGTTCGGTGAAGGGCGTGCGGTTGCCGCCCTGGCCGACGCCGGGCCGTCCCAAGTCGGTCCGCCCCCCTTGGGGGGCGGACGTCGCTGGCGACGGCCTGGGGGCCCGATCCAGCACGGTGGCGTACGCGGACTCCGCCATTTGATAGTCGCGCGTGGCAAAGAGCATCTCGCCGCGGCGGAAGTGCGCTTCGTCGGCGTGCAGCGTGCCCGGGTGCTTGGCAACCAGCAGCGACAGCGTCTTCAGCGCCGGCTCGAGCAGGCCGCTTTGCTCTTGCGCGCGCGCCAGCTGGTACAGCACGCGGTGATTGCGCGGGTCGTCGGGATAGGCCTTGAGGAATTCCTCGTAGCGCGCGATCGCCGCCTTGTAGTCAGGGATCTCGTCGGCGTTGTTGGTGGACTCGGCGGCGCGCCGGTCGGCGTTGTCCATCTCCAGGTCGCCCAGCCGGCGCATGGCCTCGGGCCGCTGCGGCGCCCGGGGCGCGGCTTGCAGGAATTCGCGGTAGGCCGCGATGGTCTGTTCGTTGCCGACCTTGGGCGTGGACTGCGGCGTGTCGGCGGCGATGCTGACCGTGCGGTCGCGCAGCGTCGCCAGCGTCGGCTCGTTGTCGCCGGGCAGCCGCTTGTTGCTGGAGCAGGCGGCCAGGCTCGCCGCCAGCGCCAGCGTCGACAGGCGCCAGGCGTTCATCGCTGCCCTCCGGTGGCCGGCGGCACCGCGTCGTTGCGCTGCGCCAGCTGCGAGCGGTCCAGGATCTGCGCGATGGCCAGCCGCGCCTGCGCGGCGTACAGGTCCAGTCGCTGCTTCTGGCCGACCAGCTCGGCCACCGCGATGTCCTGCAGCGCCGTCTGCGTCTCGGCGTCGAGCGCGGCGACGCGCGGTTGCAGCGCCTGCAGCCGCGCCGCCAGCTCGGCGATGCGCGCTGCGAAGCGCGCGTGGCGCGCCGGTTCGTCCTGCTGCGCCTGCACGAGCGCGGCGTCGCGTGCGCGCGCGCTGTCCAGGCCCTGGTCGACGTCGCGCAGGGCCTTGCGCGCGGACCAGCTGCGTTCGCTGAACTGCTGCTGCAACTGCCACGTCAGTGCACCGGCGGCGCGGCGCAGCCGCTCGGCGGCAGCGGCCAGCTCGGCGCCTTCGGGTGTGCCTTCGGCGCGCGCCAGCGTGGCCCGGGCGCGTTCGATGCGCGCCTGCAGATCACGTTCCCGCGCATTGGCGAAGACCGCGGCGTCGGCATCCTCTTCGGCCCTCTTCAGCGCCTGCGCCAGGCTGTCGCGGCGCTGCTGCAGCTGTGCCATGTCCAGTGCGCCGGCGCGTGCCCGCACCGCCGGCAGCCGGGTCTCGAAAGCCGTCTTGCGGTTGTCGAGCATGTCGCCGAAGCTCGCCAGACTGGACTGCCACTGCACCAGGTTGCCGTGCACGAACTGCAGGTCGCGCAGGTGCTTGAAGGCTTCCTGGAACGGATGGTCGGCGAGCAGCGGCGCCAGGTGCGCGGCGTGCGGCATCTCGGGCAGGCGGTCCATGCGCGCGAAGGCGTCCAGGCCGACATCGGCCGCCACCGGGTTCTGCGCCAGCAGGCCCTGCACCAGCTGGCCGGCGCGGATGGCGGCGATCGACTCGTCCAGCCGTTGCTTCTCGGTCTTGAAGACTTCGACCGCGGCCTGGTAGCGGTCGAGCGCGCCGCTGTAGGAGCCGATCTCGGCCATCGCATAAGGCACCGCGATGTGCGCTTCGAGCACCGCGGCGTCGGTGATGTTGCGTGTGGCCAGTTCCTGCCACGGCACCAGCGCGAGCTGCGGGTCGCTCAGCTCCGACGCCGCCCAGCCGTAGCCGAGCAGCGCCTTGTTGGACATCGCGCCGTTGAGCCGCACGCGCTGCAGCGCGGCGCGGGCCTCGCGCGGCTTCTTGCCCTGCAGCGCGGCAAAACCCAGCGCCACGTTGGCGCGGTCGCGCAGGGTGCGGAACTCCTCGTTCGCGCCCGGGGCCTGGCCGACTTCGTCGAGCAGCACGAGGCCACGTTCCACCTCGGCCGGGCCGCTGGTCTTGACGAGCGCGACACCCAGGTTGAAGCGCGCGTACAGGCCCGCCGTCGGGCTCGCCTTCAGGGTGTCCAGCAGCGCCGCGGCGCCGGCGTAGTCCTGCCGCGCCATCAGCAGCTGCGCTTGCAGCAGCTGCCGGTCTTCCGCGAGCGTGCCGCGCAGCGGTTCGGCGATGCGGTCCAGCGCCGCCTGCGCCAGCACCGGCAGGTCACGCTGGTGGCGGATGCGGGCCAGAAAGAACCAGGCCCGGTCACGCACCGCCAGCGGCGCGTTGCGCTCGATCAGGCGCGCGAAGACCTCGGTGGCCTGCTCGTGCAGCCCGTACGACAGCAGCATGCCGCCGCGCAGCACCTCGGCTTCGTCGTCGTGCGGCGCCACGCGGCCGAAGTGCTGCGAGACCATCAGCCCCGTGATGGCGCCGAAGAAGCGGTCCTGGTAGAAGTTGAACAGCGTGTCGCCGTAGTGCGGTGCGGCAACGCGCACGGGCGCGGGCCCGTCGGTGGCCGCGACGGCGCCAAAGCTGCACAGCGAAAGCGCGGCAATGACGGCCACGCGACCAAGCTGCCGCCGCGGATCCGGCTTCGCCGGTCCGCCAGGGGCGCCCCCCTGGGGGGGAGCGCCGAAGGCGCTTCGGGGGGGGGCCATCACCAGACCTTGACCTCGAACTCGGGCTGCAGCTTGGATTGAGAGTCCTTGATGCGCAGTTCGATGTACCGCGGCTCGACTCCCTTGTCGAACTTGAGCGTGGTGCCGCGCTTGTAGTCGCGCTCGTGCGGGCCGCGGCCGGTGAAGAAGGCGTCGATGGCGTGCGTGCCGGCGCGCAGATTGCCGACGAACACGCGCTGCACGCCGCCGCGGTGCAGCGCCTGCACTTCCTGCGCCGTGTACAGGTGCTGGCTGATGACCTTGTCGTCGAGCTTGATCTGCACCGACTCCAGCTCGAAGAGCCGGCCCACGTCCATGCTCACGAACACCGCCACCTGCGTGCCGGCAGGGAACAGCAGTTCTTCCTCCAGCACCAGCAGGTCGCGGTTCAAGCGGATGACCTCGGCCTTGAGGTCCTGCACGCGGTTGTCCAGCGAAGCCTGCGGCGCCGCCGCCGCTGCGCTGGCCGCTGCCGCGGGCGCGGGCGCAGCAGCGGTCTGGGCCGGCGCCGGGTCGGCCGCCCAGGCGAAGGCACACACGCCCAGCGCCAATGCGGCCAGGCTGCGCAGGGACCGAGTGAGAAAGGTGTGGTTCATGGTGCGCGGGGTTCTAGAACGTGGCGGATACGTACAGCTGCACGATGTGGGCGTTGTACGAATAGGGCGCGTTGGTGCGCGAGTCGGTGAAGTCGGAGAAACGGAACTGCTTGAGCTCGTAGGCGCCGGTCAACTTCACGTCGTAGCCGGCCGGCAAGCCGGGCCAGGCATAGCTGAGCTTCGCTGCCAGCGAGGTGCTGCGGAAGGTGCTGAGCTGGCGGTTGCGCGACACGTACAGGGTTTCGGCCTTGGCGTCGTCGCTGTAGAACAGGGCCTTGTCCTGCGCGTAGCTGCGCACCGACACGTCGAGCAGGAAGCTCTGGCCCAGGTACTTGCTGCCACCGAGCTCGACCGTGTGCGCCCGGATGTCCCAGGTGTCCCAGTAGTAGCGGTACTCGGCACGCAGCGAACTGCGCGACACCAGCGCGCCGGTGTCGTTGATGCTGCGCAGCTTGAAGGCGCGGCCGGTGCGCGTGCGCGGGTTGCGCTCGGGCACCGCGGCGCCGAAGACGCGCGCGGCACGGTACGGGCTGCCCAGGTAACCCGAGTCGCTGATGGCTTCGAAGTTCGCACTCATCAGCCAGCGCGGCGTCAGGATCTGCGTCAGGCCGGCGCGGTACTGCCAGTGCGCGGCGCTGTCGATCCAGCCCACGACACCCTTCTTGCCGACGAGGTCGCGGGCGCGCGTGAAGCCCAGGCTCACGGTGGTCATGCCGCCGAAGACCTCGTGCGCGGCGTCCAGGCTCACCGCCTCGGCGATGTAGTCGGGCTCGGTGCTGCGCGAGCCACCCAGCGACAGCGTGGTGTCGCGCACCACGGTGTCGGCCGTGAAGTCCCAGGCCGTGCGCTTCTCCTTAAAGGGGCTGGCGGTGGTGACGACGTCGATGCTGGCGTTGCTGACGGCGTCGACGTAGACCTGGGCCGAGAGCGACACCTTGTCGAGCAGGCTCTTGCGCACCAGCAACGCCGGCCCGGTGGCCCTGACGCCGCCGCCGTCGTAGACATGGACGATCGCCTCGGCCTTGTCTTCGGGCAAGGTGGCGCCGCTGGCCTGCGTGGCCGCGCTGCCGGCCATCGCGCTGCCCAGCAGCGGGCGCCAGCGCGCGGCCAGTGCCTGCAGCAGGCGGCGCGCGGCTTCAGTTGCAGCCACAGCCGCCTCCCTGAACCCCGGTGGCGCCGCGCGCGCCTTCGCGCACTTTGTGGATGTGCTCGCGGTGTTTGTCGGCCAGCGCGGCGCGCGAGAACTGCATGATCGGGTCGGACAGCTTCTCGCGTTCGTAGGGCTTGACCCAGGGCTGGATCGCGCAGCCCTGCAGCAGCGCGGCAATGGCCAGCGGGCCGGCGATCGTGGCCAGGCGGTGCACGGCGTTCATTCTTTGACGAGTTCGCGGACTTGCCGCTCGTAGGCTTCTTCGACACCCTCGCGATAGCCGCGGTGCAGGTAGCGCACGCGGCCGTCGCGGTCGATCCGCACCGTGGCCGGCATCGCGCCCAGGTCGTACAGGCGCGTCACCGACTTTTCGGCATCCAGCAGCACCGGGAACTTCAGGCCCCACTTCGCCGCGGTGGCAGCGCCGTGGCGCGGATCGTCGTCGATGTTGACGGCCAGCAGCGTGAAGCCGCTCGTGCGGTACTTGTCGTAGATGCGGTTCAGGTGCGGCATCTCCTGCTTGCACGGGCCGCACCAGCTGGCCCAGAAGTTAACCAGCACGACCTGCCCGCGCTGCTCCTGCAAGCGCAGGTTGCGGCCTTCGGCGCTCTTGAGCGTGAAGTCCGGCGCCGCCGCCTGCACCGTCACGGCGGCGGCGGCCGGCAGGGCCAGCGAGGTGAGGGCCAGCAAGGCCAGGGTGATCGGGAGGTGTCGCATGAGGTGCAGGGTTGGGTTCAGAAGAACAGCGTCAGGCCGGCAGTGACTTCGAGGTTGTTGGTGCTCTGCCGCTTGCCCAGCAGGTCGAGCGTGAAGACGTGGTCGCGCACGTCGGCCTGCACGACGAACCAGTTGTTGACGAGCAGCCGCAGCCCGAAGCCGGCGTGCAAGGTCTGCCGCTTCTGGCCCGCGAAGTCGGTGCTGCCGACGCCGGCCAGGACGTAGCCCTGCGTGGCGCGCGCGTTGTTGCGGCCGAAGAAGACCTCGCCGGGCAGCAGGTTGTAGCCGGCCGAGATCGCGTAGTAGCTCAGGATCTCGCTGCGGTTGACGAAGATGCCGCCGGGCAGGATCTGGCGGAAGCTCTCGTCGCTGACCTTGCTGCGGCCGAGTGTCGCGTCGACGAAGAAGTCCTCGGTGATGTGGTATCCCAGGCGTACGCCGCTGACGGCGCTGGCACCGAAGTTCTCGGTCGCGTAGGTGCCGGCGTACAGGCCGGCGGCAAAGTCGTTGGAGGCGTAGCGCGGGCGCCGCACTTCGCGCCGCTCGACTTCCGGCACGATCACCTGCTCGGCCGCCGGCCTGGGCTGCCGACTCACCTGCGCTGCCGCCGGCAGCGTCGCGGCCACTGCGAGCAGCGCGGCGATTAAGGTGTGCCGGCCAGGGCGGTGAGGTGTCGGTGGTTGGTGCATGGGGGAATTCGATCAGAAGAAGAAGGCCAGCCCGGCCGTGAAGGCGCGGTACTCGATGCTGCGGTTGTCCGCCACGAAGGCGGTGTAGAGCGAGCCGTCGATGCGTGCCACGAAGCGTTCGCCCAGGTACCAGCGCAGGCCGAGCGTGGCGTGCGCGAGCTTGGCGTCGGTGGGCACGGCGCTGACGAGGCTGCTGTTGGGGATGTTGCGGAACTGTCCGAGGCCGACGCTGAAGAACGGCGACAGTCGCCGGTCGGACCAGGGCTCGGAGCTCAGGCTCAGGGCCCAGAAGTCGGTGCCCGAGAACACGCCCTGCACCTGGCCCACGCTGAGCTCGGCGCCGACGGTGTCGGCGATGCGGAACTGCGTCCACAGCTTGAGCATCGGCTCGGACTTGAAGCGGCCCCAGGCGCCGCCGAACTCGACCCGGCGCACCAGGTAGTCGTCGATCACGAGGTCGCGAAAGGTCTTGCCGGTGCCGCTGGCGGTGAGCGTCGCTTCGAGCTGCCTGCGCGGCACCCAGCCCACCTGCCCGCCAACGGCCCGCACCCGGTACCAGTCGGTGCGGCGCATCTCCACCGTGATCCACTGGCGGCGCTCGACGACGTAGAACACCGGGTAGCCGCGGCCGGGGCCGGTGTGCATCTCCAGAAACGCGTCGGCGACCTGCAGCCGCTCGGCGTCCAGCGGTGCTGCACTGGCCAGGCCCGGCGATGTCGGCGCGGGCGCCACCAGCTGCGCCTGCGCGCCGGCCAGCGCACTGCAGGCTGTCGCGCACGCCAGGGCGCGCAGGATCGGAGACGGCAAGATCATCGGGGGCTGATTGTTGGGGCGGCAGGCACGAGGCGACGGCTACTCGGTGTTGCACGCGCCGCCGACCGGGTCGGCGGGCGTGAACATGGAGTTGGCCGCCGAGCTGAACTCGTCCTGGCCTTGCGGCATCGGGCGGTTGATCCAGTATCGGATGAGCTTGGCCTCGTCGCTGTCGGGCCGCTCGAAGATCAGGCCGCCGCCGTGCAGCACACCACGCACCAGCGGCTGGTTCATCAGGCGGCTCTGGTCGGGCCTGCCGACCACGGTCTCGCCCAGCGAAGAGGAGGAGTTCTTGTACATGTCGCTGGCGCGCACGGCGGCCGCCGACAGCGACAGGTCGACGGCTGGCGCGCTGCCGAACAGGCGCAGCGCACCACCGGTGCCGCTGGCGTTGTCGTGGCAGCCGGAGGCGGCGCAGGTGTTGGTGGTGATGACGCCGCCGATGTTGACGCGCAGCGGCCGGTTCAGCACCGGATTGACGCAGCGCTGGAAGTAGGCGTAGGACAGCTTCTGCCCGAGTGCGCCGGGTGGGTTGGACACGGTGTCGGGGTTGTCCAGCGCGCTGCCGCCGCCACACCCGCCGATCAGCGCGAGCAGTGCGCTGAGGGCAAGCAGGGCGGCGGCGGCCGGCAGGTGCGCGGGTGTGCTGTTCGGTGGTCTCGTCATCGGGTCATGGTTCAGGAGCCCGGGCAGCCGCGGGCGATCCAGGCGGCGATCTGGTTGTAGCCGGTGCTGCCCACCGGCAGCAGGGCCGTCGTCTGCGCGAGCTCGCCACTGGGGTGCGGCACCGTCGACGGCCTGGCCAGCAAGGGGTTGGCCGATGCCGTGCAGTTGTTGTTGATCATGCTCAGCGTGACGTTGAAGTCACCCTCTTCGCTGCCCGTCAGCACGAAGCGGTTGCGCGGGTTGCCGAGGCCCGCCTGGTGGCAGCCGGCGCACTGCGTGCGCAGGATCGGCTGCACCTGCGACAGAAAGGTCTCCTGGCTCAGCGCGGACACCGTGCGCACGCCGCTGCCGGCGTCGAAGGGGTCGTTGTAGTACTGGCCACCGAGGTCCATCCACTCGGCCAGCAGCCGCTTCTCGGCCTTGTTGAGCAGGGTCGAGTGGTCCGGCGCGGTCGACGGCGGTGTCGGGTGCTCGAGCCGCACGCTGGCGGCCACGCGCAGGCTCTGGCCCCACAGGATTTCGGTCAGGCGGCTTTTGCGCGCCTGGCCGGCGGTGCTGGAGGCGCCGGAACTGGTCTCCACCAGCGACGAGCCGCGCACGACCTCGGGCACGCCTTCACGGACGCGGATCACCGGGCGGCCGGTGGTGGCGTCGATCAGCGGGTCGCCCAGCAGCAGCTCTTCGTAGGACACCAGGCGGCCGGTGCCCGCGACGGTGGCCCGCAGGTCGAGCTTGGCCGTGTCGGCATGACAACCGACGCACGTCAGGCTGCCGCCGGGGCCGCGGGCGCGGGTCCACAGCGGCTGGATGTGTTCGGGGTAGTTGATGACGCCGTTGACCGGCACCGGCGTCGCCAGGTCGTCGGCGGCGCTGGCGTTGCCGGTGTAGCGCAGGCTGATCGCGGCCCGGGCAGCGACGCCGCTTTGCGCCGTGTCGGCCCAGATGTCGGTGAAGACCGGGTGCTCGGCCAGCGCCAGCGCCGACGGGTCCAGCCGCGTGCGCAGCGACGCCAGGGTCTCGCCGCTTTGATGTTGCGAAGACAAGGCGGCCTTGATGCCGGCCGGCAGCGTGTTGACGACCGGGCCGCTGTTGAGCGCGGCACCGCGGCGCGGGCTGTGGCAGCCGTCGCAGGTGCGGCGCTCGCCTGGGCGCACCTGGATCCAGTTGGTGTGCGTCTGGATGGCACGGCCTTCGGCGTCGATCACGCTCAGTGCCAGCGGCACGTCGGCCGGCACCTGCAGCTTGAAGCTGCCGTCGGGCTCGATCGGCGCGTAGCCCAGGATCTGCATCTGCTCGAACTCGGTCTCGCCGATGGCCTGGCGTGTGCCCATGCCGCCGCTGGGCGGGGGCACGCCGCGCATGGCGCGCACGAAGCGCGCCGGCGCGCAGCCGTAGGCCGGGTCGGCCGGGTTCTTCAGCCGCGCCAGATCGGCCACCATCGAGCGCGTGTCGGCGGCATCCGCCGGCGCCTTCAGCGGGATCGACTGCGTGCAGCCGGCGGCGCGGTCGGACGCGGTGAGCATGCCTTCGGCCATGCGGTTCAGGCCGTCGGTGTCGTAGACGCTGCGGACCTCGATCAGCGCCAGGTTCAGCGCCGCCAGCACCGGGTCGACGGTCGTCGGCTCGACGACGTTGGGTTCGGTGCGCGCGGTCAGCGCCACCGGGTCGGTGTACATGAATCCCGCAGGCGGCGCGGCCACGATGAGCCAGGTCTGGTTGGCCGGGTTGAACATGTAGATGGCGTAGGCCGCGGGCGCGTTGTCCTTGACGGCGTCGCTGGCGCGCGCCGCCATCGTGCGGTTGGTGTTGCCCAGGGTCGTCAGCTCGGCCTCGCTGAGCGTGGTGCACGACACGACGACGTCGTTGCGCGTCACCTCGCACGGCCGCCACGCGACCAGCACGCGGTCGCTGCCGTCCCACAGCGGGTACGGCGTGGTGGCGCGGCCGGCCAGCGACAGGCCGCGGCCGTCGGACATCGTGCGCGCCGGGTTCGTCGGGTCGACCGCGGCCGCGACCTGGCCGCCGAGCGCCGGCACGCTGCTGCTGGCCGGCGTGTTGTATTCGGAGTAGCGCGCGGCATCGACCATCAGCAGCGAACCGCCCTCCTGGGTGCCCGACAGCGGCATCAGCGTCGACACCAGCTGGCCGGCGTACCTGCCCTTGGGGTCCATGTCGCGCGGGTGCAGGTAGCTGTTGCCCGGGCTCTGCGCGCCGTAGAGCACGAACATGTCGGTGCCGTCGGGCTTGCTGCGGAAGACGGCGAAGCGGTTGCGGTCGGCGACGTGCTCCCAGCGCGCGAACATGATGTCGCCGTTGGGGCGGATGACCGGGTTGCGCTCGTGGCTCTGGTTGAAGCTGATCTGCTGCACGTTGTCGCCGCTGGCGCTCATGCTGTGCAGGTTCATCACGCGCTCGCGCTCGTACTCGTCGGCGGCGAAGTAGGCGCGGCCCAGGGCCTGCATCCTGCTGCTCTTGGCCTGGCGGTTGGACGAGAAGATGATGCCGCGGTTGGCCGGCAGGTAGACCGGGTCGACGTCGTCGTCGCTGGTGCTGGCCGTCAGGCGGCGGAAGACGCCGCCCGTCAGGCGGGTGCCGGTCATGTCGTATTCCCAGATGTTCCAGCGCCCGGTGCAGGCCTTCGCGCCGGCGGCGCTGCCGTCCACGGTGGCGCTGTTGCTGGCCGGGCACTTCATCGCGAAGACGATCTTCTTGCCGTCGTAGCTGACCTCGGGGTCGGAAGCGTCGCCCACGCCGGCGGTGAAGCGCGCCGTGAGGTTGTGTTCGGCGGCGCTGGCGCTGGATTTCTCGCGCAGCATCAGGTCGCCGCCCGGGGCGCTGTTGGCGGCGTCGGTGGGGTTCATGCCGACCGAGGTGGCGCGCTTGACGTAGGCCAGCGGCACGTCGCCGTTGACGGTGACGGTGTCCTCGCTGCCGGTGCCGCCGCCCGAGCAGGCGACCAGCAGCGCCAGCGCCAGTGCTGCCGCCGCGGCCGCCGCACCGAGCGGGCGGATGGACATCGAAGTGAACGGGCTCTTCATCTTGCGCAACTCCTGAGATGCTTCATTCGGCCGCCAGGCCCACGGCGGGCAGGCCCTGCAGCAAGCCCGAACTGGCATGCAGCAGTCCCTGCGCGTCGACGATCACCGCGTCGACGCCGCTCAGGCTCTCGACCAGCTCCAGGCCGCGCCGCACGCCCATCACGAAGACGGCCTTGGACAGGGCTTCGCTGCTCAGGCCGTCGCTGGCCAGGATGGTCACGCTGTGGATGCAGGTGGGGCTGCGGCCGGTGGCCGGGTCGATGAGGTGGTGCACACGTTCGTCACCGTCGTCGAAGTAGCGCTCGTAGTCGCCCGAGGTCGAGACCGAGACGTCTTCCAGCGGCAGCACCGCCACCAGCTCCCCCGGGCGGCGCGGGTGGCGGATGGCCACGCTCCAGGGGCGGCCGCGGCGGTCGCCGAGCACGCGGCTGTCGCCGCCGGCGCTGACGTAGGCGTGGCGCACGCCGCGGCGCGCCAGCAGCGTCACCGCGCGGTCCACGGCATGGCCCTTGGCGAAACCGCCGAGGTCGATGCGCATGCCCTCGCGCGCAAAGCGCAGGGTGCGCGCACGCCCGTCCAGCTGCAGCTGCTGCCAGCCCACGCAGGCGCGCGCCGCCTGCAGCGCCTGTACGGTGGGGCGCACGCGTTCGCGATAGTCGTAGAGCGCACCGACCGCGGCGTAGCTGATGTCGAACGCGCCCTCGGTCAGACGCGAGAAGTCGAGCGCGCGCGAGATCAGGTGGAACATCTCGTCCGACAGCGGCACCGACCGCCGCGCCGCTTCGCGGTTGATGCGGCACAGCTCGGAGCCCGCCTTGTGCGGACTCATCGCGCGGTCGATGCGGTGCATCTCGTCCATCACCGCGCCAGCCGCCAGTTCGCCGGCGCGGCGGTCGGTGGCCCACAACTCGACCCGGACCGACGTGCCCATGATCGCTTCCTCGCGCACCACCCATGCGGCGCTGGCCAACGGCGTGCGGCTGGCGAAGTCGAAGTTGCGCTGGACCGGGTTGGCGGAAGTGGACAGCATGGCGGGCAAGGGACTCGCTGCGGGACGGGAGCGCGCGCCGGACATCAGCGCGCCCACTTCCATCCATCAGGCGGGGCGAAAGGTACCGGGCTGCCGGTGCACTTGCAGTGACGGCTGGTGCCGGTGTGCGTGCAAATGATTCCGGCCGACGGCCGGGTCGCCGGCCCCATCCGGAGGACGGCGGCGCCGATCGTGAACTGCATCACGAACGCGGCACCCGGTCGTGGCCCGCACCCCTGCAGGCGGCGGGCCGGGCCCGGCGCGTTGTTGCTTTCGCTCACGCGAGGCCGGGTGCCGAGCCGGGCCTGCCGCCCCGGTTCAGGCGATCGGCAAGGCGCGCGCGTTCACATGCCCTTGAACAGGCCCGTGTAGCTGCGGCTGACTTCGAGCTTCTGGCCGTGGCCCTTGACGCTGACGATCTGGCGGCCGCGGAAGTCGCGCGTCACGCCGGCGATGGCCTTCACGGCCACCAGCGTGCTGCGGTGGATCTGCCAGAACAGCTGCGGATCGACCTCGTCGACGAGTTCCTTGATCGGCTTGCGGATCAGCGCCTCGACCTGCGCGGTCTGCACCCGCGTGTACTTCTCGTCGCTGATGAAGAAGAGCACCTCGTCGACCGGGATCATCTGGATCGCCTGGCCCACCGTGGCCTGGATCCACTGCAGGTACTGCGGCGCGCCGCCCGGGTTCAGGCGCGCCGACAGCTGGTGCAGCAGCTGCTGCAGGTGCGGTCCGGGCGCGGCGTCGGCGTCGCCTTCCGGGCCCTGGCGCGCTGCCAGGCGCTTCTGGATGCGCTGCACCGTCAGCAGCAGGCGGTCGCGCTCGGCGGGCTTGAGCACGTAGTCGGCCACGCCCTGCTCGAAGGCCTCGACCGCGTACTGGTCGTAGGCGGTGATGAAGACGATCTCGGGCACCAGGTCGTGCTCGTCGTCGGCGCTGCCGTCGGCCCGCACGGGCGCCGGCAGCTGGGCGATCTGGCGCGCTGCCTCGACGCCGGTCAGCCCCGGCATGCGGATGTCCAGGAACACGATCTCGGGCCGCTGCTCCTGCACCATCTGCACGGCTTCGAGGCCGTTCTTCGCCTCGCCGACGATCTGCAACTCGGGCCAGACCTCGGCCAGCCGGGCCCGCAGTTGGTCGCGCATCAGGCGCTCGTCATCGGCGATCACGGCGCGCGGGGCGGCGGCGGAAGAGTGGATTATTTCCATACGGAATGCTAGCGTGCCGGCCACGGGACGGGGCGTCGCGCGGCGCCCCGGATGCGCCCCAGGCTCAGCGCGCGGCCGTCGCCGCCGGTGCGGCGCTGCCGTCCCGGCGCCGCAGCAACCACCACAGCAGCAGCACCGCGCCCCACACCGGCGACAGCAGCAGGCCCAGCGCCAGCACCGCCACGGCCAGCCCGCCGGCCAGCGTGCCCGCCACCGCCACGCCGGCCAGGCCGAGCGCCAGCACCACCGCGGCGGCCACCAGCAGCAGCACGAGCGGCACCACCAGCAGCACGATGAAGAGCGCCAGGCCGACACCCAGCAGGGCGACGACGCCGGCGCCGCTGTCCAGGCCCGTCAGCGGCCGGGACTGGCCGTCGATGATGAGCTGGACGCCGTCGCGCGACGACTCCGCCAGGACCGCCAGCGCCGCCGCGCCGGCCAGCGCCGCCAACAGCGTCAGCAGCACCATCGCGCCCAGCAGCCACAGCCACCAGCGGCTGCGCGGCGCGCTCGCCGCAGGGGCGGGGGTTGGCGTTGCGGCGGTCGGGGTTGCGGCGGCCGATGTCGAGGCGCCGAAGGCGTGGATGTCGTCGTCGCTCAAGCGGCACTCCCTTCGATCGAGCGGTACGGCACCGTCACGGTGACGACCGTGCCGCTGGGCTGGTTCTCGGTCACCGTCAGGCTGGCCTTGGGCCCGTAGAGCATCTGCAGCCGCTCGCGGATGTTGGCCAGGCCGACGCCGGTGCCGGCGGTGGCGGCCTTGCCGAAGCCCAGGCCGGTGTCGGCCACCGTCATCTGCAGCTTGCCGTGCACGATCTCGGCCGCCACACGCAGGTGGCCGCCTTCGGCCTTGGGTTCCAGGCCGTGCTTGATGGCGTTCTCCACCAGCGTCTGGATCATCATCGGCGGGAACTCCGCCGAGAGCAGTCCGTCCGGCACCGCGATCTCGGTGCTCAGCCGCTCTTCCATGCGCACCTTCAGGATCTCCAGGTAGGGCCGGATGACGGCGATCTCGCGCCCGAGGTCGCGCACGCCGCTGCCGCCTTCGGCGCCGACGCCGGCGGCCTCACGCATCGTCGGCATGCTGGCGCGCAGCAGCGCGATCAGGTTCTTCTGCATCACGCTGGCGCGCGCCGGGTCGGTCTCGATCAGGTGGTCGATGCTGGCCAGCGTGTTGAACAGGAAGTGCGGCTCGACCTGCGCCTGCATCGCCGCCATGCGCGCTTCGACGACCTGGCGCTTCAGCGACTCGGCTTCGGCCGTCTCGGTGGCCTGCGCCGCCTTGACCTCGGCCTGCTGCTGGCCCTTGTAGGTGAACTTGATCACCGCCGAAGCCAGGATCCACAGCACGGTGAACTGCATCAGGAAGTCGCCGATGCCGAAGCGCGTGGTGCGCGTGCCGCCGCGCGACTGCCGCGCCTCGACGCGCGTCAGCTCCTCGATGGCGGTCTCGGCGTCGCGGCGCGCCTCTTCGGCATCCAGCGTCGCCTGCCGTGCGGCATCCTTGGCCTCGCGGATCGACTCCTCGATCTGGCGCCGCGCTTCTTCGACCGCGGCCTTGACGTCCTTGTCGCTGAGCAGGCCCGGCGGCAGGCTGATGTGGATGCCGTCGGCGGCCGCCGAAGCCGCCAGATCGCTGGCATGGCGCGCCGCGTCGGCGGCACGGCCGGCAGCCGAAGCGGCTTCGGCGACGGCGCGTGCCCGCGGCGTGATGCGGATGCCGTCCTTGCCGATGCGGATGTCGACGCCTTCGTCAGGCTTGCCGCTGTCGATCTGGACCGGCAGCTTGGTCTTGGGCTTGCCGGGTTCGGCCGGTGCCTCGGGGGCAGCGGGCGGCGCCGGGCCGGCCTTCGGCGCCTTGGGCAGCTTGGGCGTGCGCTCGGCGCGGTCCGGGCTGCCCTCGAAACGCTCGGTCACGGTCCAGGTGAAAGGCGGCAGGTCGTGCACGATGCCCATCACGATCAGCAGCAGCAGCGACAGCACGGCAAAGCGGCGCCAGCTGATGCTCACCAGCCAGTTGGCGTAGGCGTGGAAGGCCTTCAGCGCAGCCGCCGAGAAGGCTTGCCAGCGGGTCTGCCAGCGGGCGGCGGTGGTGTCGGGGGCGGTCATGTCGGCGCAGGCGATCGGTGCTCGGATACGCTGCACTGTACGCAGGACCACCCGCGCCGCCAGCCGCGGGCGATGCACGCGGGCGACGGTCCGACAGGCTGCGTCGGCCGCCGACGGGCCGCACGGTGCCCCCGGGGCGGCTTCGGGCCCGAAGTCGCGTTGGCCGAGCGCCGGGGCCTGCAGTTGCTGCCACGCGGGCCGACGCAGAACAATTCGAGGCGGGAACTTATCGCGCACCTGCACTCAATACGCTGCAGCCCCGACGCCGCAAACCCCATGATGCCTTTCGTCCCCTGGACCCGCAGCCGGCGCGCGAGCGCAGTGCCGGACACCGGCGCGGCCGACGCGCGGTGCGCGGCCGGCGTGCAGGCCTTGTGCAGCGGCGACCTGCGGGCCATCGACACCCTCTATGCCAGCGAGGCGCCGCGGGTCTACCGCTACGCGCTGGCGCTGTGCGGCAACCCGGGCTGGGCCGCCGATGCCACGCAGGAAGCCTTCGTCGCGCTGGCCCAGCGGCCGCAGGCATTCGACCCGGCACGCGGCACGCTCGGGGCCTACCTGGCCGGCGTGGCGCGCCACGCGCTGGCCGCGCAGTGGCGCGTCGTGCTGCGCGAAGAGCCGCTGCCCGATGACGAAGCGCCCGGCGCGGCCGGCGGCAGCTGGCAGCGCTGCTGCAGGCCGACGCAGGCCCCAAGCCCGAGGGCGCCCCATGAAGTCATCGATCTCCCTGTCCGAAGCCCTGCAACGGGCGGCCCGCACGCTCGACGCCGAGCAGCAGCCGCCGCAGTTGCGAGCGCAGATCCACGCACGGCTGCAACCGGCGCCGCGGGCACGGCCCGTCGGCAGCGGCGTCGCCGCGAACCGCCGGCCCTGGGCCTGGTCGGGCGCCGTCGGTTGCGCCGCCGTGCTGCTGGTCTCGGTGATGCTCATGCTGCGCCCGCCGATGCCGTGGCCGGCCGGCGTCGATGGCTCGCCCAGCGCCTTCGTGCCGCTGGCGCCGCCCGATCGCTGGCCCGCCGATGCCGCCGCGGCGTGGCTCGTGCACACCGAGCTGCGCGGCGACCGGCTGGCAGCCCTCGGCCTGCCTTTCGACCCCGCGCACGCGGGCGACAGCGTGCGCGCCGAGCTGCTGGTCCACCCGTCGGGCGAACTGCTGGCCGTGCGCTTCGTGCGCCAGGCACCTGGTCCAGCCACACCCGGAGAACGA
Source organism: Rubrivivax sp. (assembly GCA_043760065.1). Classification (GTDB taxonomy): domain Bacteria; phylum Pseudomonadota; class Gammaproteobacteria; order Burkholderiales; family Burkholderiaceae_C; genus Rubrivivax. Next base: position 1,837 of record JAYUPN010000333.1, on the reverse strand, counting down.
TGAGCCTGGTCGCCGGCGACATCGGCGGCGCGCGCACCGTCAAAGGCGCGCCCTATTGCGCCGACGCGGTGCACGAGTCGGTGCAGTGGCTGCCCGACGGCAGCGGCGGCGTCGGCAACCGCATCGTGCGCCAGCAGACCTCGCGCCTTTGCCGCGACGGCGAAGGCCGCACGCGGCAGGAGATCGAGCGCGGCGGCCGCAAGCTGGTCTACCTGCGCGACCCGCTGTCGCGCGAGAACTGGGTGCTCGACACCGAGCGCAAGACCGCGCGCCGCCTCGCATCCGCAGGCACGCCGGGCTTCGAAGGCATCGACGCCGGCGGCATGCGCGACTTCGCCGAACGCATGCGCGACTGGGCGCGCCAGATGGCCGACCGCGCGCGCGGCAACGCCGATCCGATCGCCTGGCCGGCCATGCCCGCACCCCCGACGCCACCGACGCACACCTCGCCCGGCGCCGCCCCGGCGGCGCCGCTGCCGGCGCGCGACATCGAGGGCCTGCGCGCGCACGGCGAGCGCACGAGCTGGGTCATCGCGGCGGGCCAGGTGGGCAATGAAAAGCCGATCGAGATCACACGTGAGGTCTGGACCTCGCCCGAGCTGATGCTGACCCTGAGCAGCCGCGACTTCGATCCGCGCAGCGGCGAGATCAGCTACCGGCTGAAGGGGCTGAAGCGGGGCGAACCCGACGCCGCGCTGATGCGCGTGCCGGCGGACTTCAGCCGGCCCGCGCGCCCCAGCGGCAGGGCTTCGACACCGACCGGCTGAGTCGCGGCGCGCGCCGTGCAGTGCGGCTTCATGCGATCGATCAGGCCATGCTGCTGACCAGCGCCAGCACGAGCGTGGCAGTGGCCACGCACATGACCATGCGCAGCAGCTGGCTGTCGGCCGCATCGGCTACCTCCATCTGCTCGTGGGCGTCGACGCTTTCGAGCCGGCTCATCCCGGCGTAGCTCAGCACGGATTCCGGCCCCATGGCGCGCGTCGGTTCGAAGTCGCGGCGTTGATTCTGGTTCGCAAACATGGTGGGACTCCCCTGCTGTGGTGCACTCGGTTGGCGGCCCCCAAAAGGGGTTGCCATGGCGCAGTTGTAGGGAACCGTCCGTTATGCGGCCGTTACGGCCGCTGCGGCCGCATCGCAGCGGCCAACGGCCGGGCCGCCGGCGCTTCAGGCCAGCAGCTGCAGGTCGAAGGCGCGTTCGACCAACCACACCGCCGCCAGCAGCGCGATCAGCAGCGAGCCGCCGACGAGCACGACGCGCCGGTACAGCACGGTGCCGCGCAGCGCAAAGGCCAGCGGCAGGAAGACGGCGACGATCGCCAGCTGCCCGAGCTCGACGCCGACGTTGAAGCCCACCAGCGCCAGCGCCAGCACGTCGCGCGGCAGCCCCAGCCCGGCCAGCACGCTGGCGAATCCGAAGCCGTGGATGAGCCCGAAGGCGAAGGCCACCCACCAGCGCCGGCCGTGGAAGAGCGGCCAGACGTTGTTCAGCGCCGCCAGCACGACCGATGCTGCGATCGCCGACTCGACCAGCCGCGACGGCAGCGACACCCAGCCCAGCGTGGCCAGCGTCAGCGTCACCGAGTGCGCCACCGTGAAGGCGGTGACGACGCGCACGACCTCCCACGCCGCCTGGCCGAAGCGCTCGGCCGGTTGCCAGCGCCGCCCGGCCCACAGCCCCACCGCCGGCAACAGCAGCGAGAGCAGGAACAGGATGTGGTCGAAGCCGATCCAGATGTGCCAGACGCCTTCGCGCACGTAGTCCACGAAGGCGCGCCAATCCGCGCCGGCTTCGGGCGCGCCGAGCGAGAAGCGCTGCTGGCTGGCCTCCGGCCCG
>JAYUPN010000332.1:0-6707 GCA_043760065.1 Rubrivivax sp. | reverse complement strand
CGATGATGCGCCAGATGAAGCAGCTGGGCATCGAAGCCAAGTTCATGGGCGGCGACGGCATCTGCTCGGGCGAACTGCCCAAGCTGGCCGCCGGCACGATGGCCGACGGCCAGGTCGTGTGCGCCGAAGCCGGTGGCGTCGAAGGCACCGCCAAGAAGTCGATGGACGACTTCAACGCCGCCTTCAAGAAGAAGTTCAACGCCGACGTGCAGGTCTACGCCCCGTACGTCTACGACGCCCTCAACGTGATGGTGGCCGCGATGGTCAAGGCCGGTTCCGCCGAGCCGGCCAAGTACCTGCCGGTGCTGGCCAAGACCGCTGGCTACAAGGGCGTGACGGGCACGATCTCCTTCGACGAGAAGGGCGACGTCAAGAACGGCGCGCTGACGCTGTACACCTACAAGGGCGGCAAGCGCGACCAGATCGCAGTCGTTCGCTGAGCGACACCCAAGCCGGGCACGGTCTCGTGCCTGACACCGAAAGGGGTCCATCGGGACCCCTTTTTCTTGCTGATGCGAAACCGCAGCACGCAACAAAAAGCCCGCCATCGGCGGGCTTTTTGTTGCACCTCAAGCAAACGCCGCAGATCCGGCTTTGCCGGTCTGATGGCGTTGTCTCCTTGAGGGGGAAGCGGCGCCAGCCGCTTCGGGGGTGGTCTTATTTCAGCTTGATCTCTTTGTAGAGCACGTGCTTGCGCGCCTTGGGGTCGAACTTCAGAAATTCCAGCTTCTCGGGCGTGGTCTTCTTGTTTTTGCTCGTGGTGTAGAAATGGCCGGTGCCCGCCGTGGACTCCAGCTTGATCTTTTCGCGTCCGCCTTTGCTGGCCATGATGCTCTCCTAGGCTTTCTGGGATGGGTTCAGATTTCGCCGCGGGCGCGCAGGTCGGCGACGACCTGCTCGATGCCCACCTTGTCGATCAGGCGCAGCGCCGCGTTGCTGATGCGCAGGCGCACCCAGCGGTTCTCGGTCTCGAGCCAGAACCTGCGGTACTGCAGGTTGGGCAGAAAACGCCGCTTGGTCTTGTTGTTGGCGTGCGAGACGTTGTTGCCCACCATGGGGCCCTTGCCGGTGACTTGACAGACGCGTGCCATGACGCTTCTCCGTTGTTCGAAATGACGTGGAAAGATTTTCTCGTGGCCGACGATGCTGAATCTGGATCAGTCACACCCGGCAAAGCCCGCAATTATAGCCCGGTTCGGATGAATTCTGGCAGCCTGCCGTGCCTGGTGGGCCTAAAAGGGTGCTTCAGGAGCTTTCCTGCTCCAGGAAGCGCTGCGCATCCAGCGCCGCCATGCAGCCGGTACCGGCGCTGGTGATGGCCTGCCTGTAGACGTGGTCCTGCACGTCGCCGGCGGCAAAGACGCCGGGCACGCTGGTCATCGTGGCCATGCCCACCAGGCCGGTGCGCGTCACGATGTAGCCGTCTTTCATCTCCACCTGACCCTTGAAGATGTCGGTGTTGGGCTGGTGGCCGATGGCGATGAAGCAGCCTTTCAGCGCCAGCTCCTTCGTCGTGCCGTCCTGCGTGTTGCGCAGCCGCACGCCGGTCACGCCGCTGGCGTCGCCCAGCACTTCGTCGAGCCTGTTCCACAGGTGCATTTCTATCTTGCCAGCCTCGACCTTGGCCTTGACCTTGTCGATCATGATCGCCTCGGCGCGGAACTTGTCGCGGCGGTGCACCAGGTGCACCTTGTTCGCGATGTTGGACAGATACAACGCCTCTTCGATGGCCGTGTTGCCGCCGCCGACCACGCACACCGTGTCGCCGCGGTAGAAGAAACCATCGCATGTGGCGCAGCCGCTGACGCCCTTGCCCATGAAGGCCGTTTCGCTGGGCAGGCCCAGGTACTTGGCGCTGGCGCCGGTGGCGATGACCAGTGCATCGCAGGTGTAGCTGCCGCTGTCGCCGCTGAGCTTGAAGGGCCGGCTGCGCAGATCGACGGTGTGGATGTGGTCGAACACGATCTGCGTGTTGAAGCGCTCGGCGTGCTGCAAGAAGCGCTGCATCAGATCGGGCCCCTGCACGCCGGCCACGTCGGCGGGCCAGTTGTCGACGTCGGTGGTGGTCATGAGCTGGCCGCCCTGGGCGATGCCGGTGATCAGCATCGGCTGCAGGTTGGCGCGAGCGGCATACAGCGCGGCGGTGTAGCCGGCGGGGCCGGAGCCGAGGATCAGGACACGGGCGTGGGTGCTGGGGGGGGTCATGGTGCGGTGAGAAGGAATGGAGGGAAGGCCGAAGGCGTCGCTTCGATCGGACGCCCGATGTTCACATCGGGGCGCCTCCAAATGGACGCAAGGCCCGCTATGGGCACAATAGCCGGATTCTTGCAGACCGCGCGCGCTGGGGGTCTGACGGGAGCCCGATCACAGGAGCCTTATATGTCGATGCTGTCCAACCTGGACCTGATCCGCCGCGTCCCGCTGTTTTCCATGCTCACCGCAGACCAGGCGCAGGCCATTGCCGACAGCGTCGTCAAGCGCCGTTTCCGCCGCGGCGAACTCGTCGTCGAGCAGGGCCGCAAGAGCAACGCCCTGTTCATCCTGCTCAACGGCCGCGCCCGCGTGCTGACCTCCGACAGCCGCGGCCGCGAGGTCATCCTGGCCGTGCTCGAGTCGGGCGACTACGTCGGCGAGATGAGCCTGATCGACAACGAACCGCACTCGGCCACCGTGCGCGCCGAGATCCAGACCGACATGCTGGTGCTGGCACGCGCCGACTTCGCGCGCTGCCTGCCCGAGAACTCCACGCTGTCCTACGGCGTGATGCGCGGCCTGGTCAAGCGGCTGCGCAACGCCGACCGCCAGATCGAGAGCCTGGCGCTGCTGGACGTCTATGGTCGCGTCGCGCGCACGCTGCTGGACATGTGCGAGGAGATCGACGGCATCAAGATCATCCGCCACAAGGTCAGCCGCCAGGACATGGCCAAGGTGGTGGGCGCGTCGCGCGAGATGGTCAGCCGCGTCATGAAGGATCTCGAGGACCGCGGCGTCATCGAGACGCAGGAAAACGGCTCCGTGGTCATCAAGGAACGGTTGCAGAACGATTGAGTTCCGGCTCGCTCGGACGGCTGGCTGACGGGTCAGAATGCCGGTCATGAGTTTTCCCCTGGGTTCCTTGAGCGCCGATGGCCTGGGCGGCATGCCGGCCGCCGCAGGCTCCGCACCACCGCCATGGCGGCGCAAGGCGCTGTTGATCGCCGGCGCGCTGGCCTGGCTGCTGTTCCTGCTGGCGATGGTCACGCACCACAGCGGCGACGTCGCCTTCAGCACCTCGGGCACCGGCGAGCCCTTGCGCAACAAGGCCGGACTGCTGGGCGCTCGCGTCTCGGACCTGGTCCTGTTCCTGTTCGGCTTCTCGGGCTGGTGGCTGTTGCCGGTGACGTTGCGCGCATGGCTGTCGGCGCTGGCCGGCAGCTTGCGCAGCGAGGCGCCGGTCGCGCACGCGCCGCGCTGGATGTTCTGGCTCGGGCTGGCGCTGCTGCTGTGCGGCAGCACGGCGCTGGAGTGGACGCGCCTGTACCGCTGGGAGACGCTGCTGCCGGGCCACGCCGGCGGTGTGCTGGGCTACACGCTCGGTCCGCTGTCGATGCGCTGGCTGGGCTTTGCCGGCTCGGGCGTGTTGTGGATCGCGGCCCTGGTGATCGGGCTGTCGCTGTCGCTGCGGTTCTCGTGGTTGCGGCTGGCCGACGGCATCGGCGAGCACTTCGACCGCCTGCGCGAGAACCGCCAGGGCAAGCGCGAGTTCGAGGAGGACAAGCGCCTGGGCGAGGTGGCTGCGCGCGAGCGCGAACACGTCGTCGAGGTGCAACTTGCCGAGGTCGAGGAGCACGTGCCGCTGGTCATCGCGCCGGCGCTGCAGGAGATCCCCAAGTCGCAGCGTGTGGCCAAGGAGCGCCAGAAGCCCCTGTTCGCCGAACTGGCCGACACCAAGCTGCCGCAGGTCGACCTGCTCGACAGCGTGCAGCAACGCCAGGAGACCGTGAACCCCGAGTCGCTGGAGATGACGAGCCGGCTGATCGAGAAGAAACTCAAGGACTTCGGCGTCGAGGTGCGCGTCGTTGCGGCGTCGCCGGGCCCGGTGATCACGCGCTACGAGATCGAACCGGCCACCGGCGTGAAGGGCTCGCAGATCGTCGGCCTGGCGCGCGACCTGGCGCGCTCGCTGTCGCTGGTCAGCATCCGCGTCGTCGAGGTCATCCCGGGCAAGAACTACATGGCGCTGGAACTGCCCAACGCGCGGCGGCAGACCATCAAGCTGTCGGAGATCCTGGGCTCGGAGGTCTACAACAGTTCACCGTCGATGCTGACGATGGGCCTGGGCAAGGACATCGTCGGCCATCCGGTGGTCGCCGACCTGGCGAAGATGCCGCACTGCCTGGTCGCCGGCACCACCGGATCGGGCAAGAGCGTGGGCATCAACGCGATGATCCTGAGCCTGCTGTACAAGGCCGAGGCGCGCGACGTGCGGCTGATCCTGATCGACCCCAAGATGCTCGAGATGAGCGTCTACGAGGGCATCCCGCACCTGCTGGCGCCGGTGGTGACCGACATGAAGCAGGCGGCCAACGCGCTGACCTGGTGCGTGGGCGAGATGGAGCGGCGCTACAAGCTGATGAGCAAGCTGGGCGTGCGCAACCTCGGTGGCTACAACAAGAAGATCCTCGAGGCCGCCGAGCGCGGCGAGAAGCTGCCCAACCCGTTCAGCCTGACCCCCGCTCATTTGGGAGGTCAGCCAGAGCCGCTGGAGCGGCTGCCGCATGTCGTGGTCGTGATCGACGAACTCGCCGACCTGATGATGGTCGTCGGCAAGAAGATCGAGGAGCTGATCGCGCGCCTGGCGCAGAAGGCGCGCGCCTGCGGCATGCACCTGATCCTGGCCACGCAAAGACCGAGCGTCGACGTCATCACCGGCCTCATCAAGGCCAACATCCCGACCCGGCTGAGCTTCCAGGTCAGCAGCAAGATCGACAGCCGCACCATCCTGGACCAGATGGGCGCCGAGGCGCTGCTCGGCCAGGGCGACATGCTGTACCTCGCGCCCGGCACCGGCCTGCCGGTGCGTGTGCACGGCGCCTTTGTCAGCGACGAGGAAGTGCACCGCGTTGTGGAGTATCTGCGCTCGCAAGGTGAACCCAACTATGTCGAAGGCATCCTCGAAGGCGGCGTGCTCGACGCCGACGCCAACGGCGGCGACGGCGCGCCCGGTGGCGGGCCCGGCGGCGAAGCCGACCCCATGTACGACCAGGCCGTCGGCATCGTGCTGCAGCATCGGCGCGCGTCGATCTCGCTGGTGCAGCGCCACCTGCGCATCGGCTACAACCGCGCCGCACGGCTGCTCGAGCAGATGGAACAAAGCGGTGTCGTCTCGGCCATGGGCCACAGCGGCAACCGCGACATCCTTGTACCCAAGCGCGATGAATGAGGCCCCCCCCGTAGCGGCTTCGCCGCTCCCCCCCAGGGGGGCCAACCCAGCGGACCGGCGGAGCCGGATCCGCGGCTTGTGCTTGAGGGGGCTTGCTGCGCTCGCTCTGGGGGTGTCGGCACTGCCGTCTGCTGCCGATGCGGTAGACACCTTGCGCGAGTTCGTGCGCGACGTGAAGTCGGGCCAGGCGGCGTTCACGCAGACCGTCACTTCGGCCGACGGCACGCGCAAGAAGACGAGCAGCGGCGACTTCGAGTTCGTGCGGCCGAACCGCTTTCGCTTCGCCTACACCAAGCCGTTCCAGCAGTTGATCGTGGCCGATGGCCAGAAGGTGTGGATCTTCGACACCGACCTCAACCAGGCCAGTTCGCGCAAGCTGTCGCAGGCCCTGGGCTCGACACCGGCGGCGCTGCTGGCCGGGGCTTCGCTGGAGCCGGACTTCGTGCTCGCCGCCGAACCTTCTCGCGACGGCCTGGACTGGGCGCTGGCGACGCCACGTGCCAAGGAAGGCGCGTTCCAGTCGATGCGCGTCGGCTTCCGCGGCAAGGAGCTGGCGGTGGTCGAGATCGTCGACACCTTCGGCCAGCGCTCGCGGCTGGACTTCTCGCGTTTCGTGCCCAACGCAGCACTGGCGGCCGATCGCTTCCGCTTCGTGCCGCCGGCCGGCGCCGACGTCATCGAGCAGTAGGCTGTAGGCCGCACGCGGCGCGGCCGCTGACACAATCGGCGCATGCCGACCCAGGACGCGCTGTTCAGCCTGCCCGACGACGCCGCGGGCACCACGGCCACCGGCGCGACGGTGCCGCTGGCCGAGCGGCTGCGCCCGCAGCACATTGACGACGTCGTTGGCCAACGCCACCTGCTGGCACCCGGGCGGCCGCTGCGCGTGGCCTTCGACGCCGGGCGGCTGCCGTCGATGATCCTGTGGGGCCCGCCGGGTGTCGGCAAGACGACGCTGGCGCGGCTGCTGGCCGGCGCCACGGGCGCGCACTTCATCGTGCTGTCGGCGGTGCTGTCGGGAGTCAAGGAGATCCGCGACGCGGTCGAGCAGGCGCAGGCGCTGCGCCGCGCGGGCCGCGCCACGGTGCTCTTCGTCGACGAGGTGCACCGCTTCAACAAGTCGCAGCAGGACGCCTTCCTGCCGCACGTCGAAGCGGGCCTCTTCAGCTTCATCGGCGCCACCACCGAGAACCCGTCCTTCGAGGTCAACTCGGCGCTGCTCTCGCGCGCCACCGTGTTCGTGCTCGAGCCGCTGGACGAGGGCGACCTGGGCCTGCTGCTCGAC
>JAYUPN010000331.1:0-6745 GCA_043760065.1 Rubrivivax sp. | reverse complement strand
CGGCCTTCGTTGCGCTGGTTCACGCTCTCGAAGTTGACTGCGCTGTAGGTGCGGCCGCAGGCGGCGCTGGGCAGGAAGCCCACCGGCTTGCCGCAGGTCGTCTCGCCGACGGCCACGACCTCGATGCCGGCGCCGCGCAGGCCATTGATGATCTGCTCGCTGGCCGAGCAGGTGCGCCGCCCCATCAGAACAAATGCTCGCGGCAGGTTCAGCGCCGTGCTGGGACTGCTGAATGCAAAGCGCTGGTTGTTGGTGGCGGCGCGCTTGTCGTTGTAGAGCAGCGTGGCGAAGGACAGGCCGCTGCCGCGTGCGCCCGCGACGTACGACGCCAGCGTGGCGCCGGTGGACACCAGCCCGCCGCCGTTGTAGCGCAGGTCGAGCACGATGTCCTGCACGCCTTCGGCCCTGAAGCGAGCAAAGGCCGTCTCCAGCGGCGCCAGGGCCTGCGAAATCATGTCCTTGACGGCCACGTAGCCCACGCGCCGGCCGCCCGGCGTGGTCACGACCGAGGTGCCGGTCACGGGCGAGAGGTTGAAGACCTCGGCGCGCAGGCTGACCGTGCGGTCGGCGCCGGCACGGCGCAGCACCAGGGTCAGCGTGTCGCCGGCCTGATCGGCGCGCAGTGCATCAAAGTCGTCGGCCGCGATCAACTCCGACGCCGGCCGGCCGTTGATCGACATCACCCGGTCGCCGCGGAGCACGCCGCGAAGCGCTGCCGGCGACAAGGGCTCGACATGGCGCACGAGCAGCGGCCGGCTGCCGTCGCCATCCAGTTCCTGGCCGGCAACTGCGACGCCGTAGCCCAGCGTCGCGCCGTCGCCGTAGAAGCGGTTGAAGGACTCGGTGCTCTGGCTGCCGCTGTAGCGGTCGCTCGGGAAGTCGGGGCTGCCGCCGGTGTAGAGCCGGGCGTCGAAGAAACTCTGGGCGTCGGCGTACGGTGCCGGGTCGGGACGCGGTGCGATGCGGTACCAGAAGTACCACTCGTCCATGTAGTCGTTGATCCAGGCCTTGTGCTCCTGCACCGTGCAGGAGGCGCTGGCCGGCGGGCCGCCATCGCTGCCACCGCCGCCGCAGGCCGCCAGCAGCAACGGGAGCAGCCACGGCATCACACGCGGCGCCAGGCGGCAACGCCGATGCAAGGCGGCCGAGGAAAACGACATCGGAACCATGAAGACCTCTTGTGCAATCGGGCAGCCGCGACCCACGAAGGCGCCTCCCCGGCGGGGGACGCCACCTACAATTCAAACTTCTCCCGCACCGACGACGTTGACAGGCTATGCCCGCCCGGCAGCCCCTGTTTGTATCGCTTTTTCCCGGCCGTACCGACCGCGGCCTCACCGCCTACCGCCCGCCCCACCATGACCGAGCTTGCCAAGTCCTTCGAACCCGCCGCCATCGAAGCCCGCTGGGGCCCGGTCTGGGCGGCCGCCGGCGCCGCCGCGCCGACGCTGGACCCGGCGCGGCCGTCCTTCTGCATCCAGCTGCCGCCGCCCAACGTCACCGGCACGCTGCACATGGGGCACGCGTTCAACCAGACGATCATGGACGCGCTGACACGCTACCACCGCATGCGCGGCCACAACACGCTGTGGCTGCCGGGCACCGACCACGCGGGCATCGCGACCCAGATCGTGGTCGAGCGCCAGTTGCAGGATGCCGGCCTGTCGCGCCACGACCTCGGGCGCAAGAACTTCGTGGCCCAGGTCTGGGACTGGAAACACACCAGCGGCGCCACCATCACGAACCAGATGCGCCGCCTGGGCGACAGCGTGGACTGGTCGCGCGAGTACTTCACGATGGACGACAAGCTCTCGCGTGTCGTCACCGAAACCTTCGTGCGCCTGTTCGACGACGGCCTCATCTACCGCGGCAAACGGCTCGTGAGCTGGGACCCGACGCTGAAGAGCGCGGTGTCCGACCTCGAGGTGGAAAGCGAAGAGGAAGACGGCTTCCTGTGGCACATCCGCTACCCGCTCGAGGATGGCAGCGGCAGCGTCGTCGTGGCCACGACACGGCCCGAGACCATGCTGGGCGACACCGCGGTCATGGTGCACCCCGAAGACGAACGTTATGCGGCGCTGATCGGCAAGCGGGTGCTGCTGCCGCTGTGCAACCGCGCGATCCCGGTCATCAAAGACAGCTACGTCGACCGCAGCTTCGGCACCGGCGTCGTCAAGGTCACGCCGGCGCACGACGCCAACGACTACGCGGTGGGCCAGCGGCACGGCCTGCCGATGATCGGTGTGCTCGACCTCGACGCCAAGGTCAACGACCAGGCACCCCTGGCCTACCGCGGCCTCGACCGCTTCGTTGCACGCAAGAAGGTCGTCGCCGACCTCGACGCGCTGGGCTTGCTGGTGGAAACCAAGAAGCACCGCCTGCAGGTGCCGCGCTGCGCGCGCACCGGGCAGGTGGTGGAGCCGATGCTCACCGACCAGTGGTTCGTGGCCGTCAACAAGGCCGGCGCCGACGGCGTCAGCATCGCCGAGAAAGCGCGCCGAGCGGTCGGCAGCGGCGAGGTGCGCTTCGTGCCCGAGCAGTGGGTCAACACCTACAACCACTGGATGGACAACCTGCAGGACTGGTGCATCAGCCGCCAGCTGTGGTGGGGCCACCAGATTCCGGCCTGGTACGGCAGCGGCGGTGAACTCTTCGTCGCGCGCAGCGAGGAAGAAGCGCGCGAGCGCGCCACGGCCGCGGGCTACGGCGGCGCGCTGATCCGCGACGAGGACGTGCTCGACACCTGGTACTCGTCGGCGCTGGTGCCCTTCTCCACGCTCGGCTGGCCCGAGAAAACACTGGAGCAGGACCTGTTCCTGCCCAGCACCGTGCTCGTCACCGGCTTCGACATCATCTTCTTCTGGGTCGCCCGGATGATCATGATGACGACCCACTTCACCGGCAAGGTGCCGTTCAGGGACGTCTACATCCATGGTCTGGTGCGCGACGCGCAGGGCCACAAGATGAGCAAGAGCGAAGGCAACGTGCTCGACCCGGTGGACCTCATCGACGGCATCGAACTGGCGCCGCTGCTGGACAAGCGCACCACCGGGCTGCGCAAGCCCGAGACCGCGCCGCGCGTGCGCAAGCAGACCGAGAAGGAATTCCCGGCCGGCATCCCCGCCTTCGGCGCCGACGCGCTGCGCTTCACGATGGCCAGCTACGCCACGCTGGCCGCAACATCAACTTCGACGCCAAGCGCTGCGAGGGCTACCGCAACTTCTGCAACAAGCTCTGGAACGCGAGCAAGTTCGTGCTCATGAACTGCGAGGGCAAGGACTGCGGGCTGCAGCAGCACACCAAGGCCGAATGTGCAGCTCCGACCTTCGATGCGGAAGGCCGGGTCGCAGCGCCGGCCGGCCCCTTCCATGGCTACATGCGATTCTCGATGGCCGACCGCTGGATCAGCGGCGAGCTGCAGCGCGTCGAAGCCGCGGTGACGCAGGGCTTTGCCGACTACCGCATCGACAACGTCGCCAGCGCGCTGTACAGCTTCGTCTGGGATGAATACTGCGACTGGTACCTCGAGATCGCCAAGGTCCAGCTCGCGCAGGGCGGCGAATCCGAACAGCGCGCCACGCGCCGCACGCTGATCCGCACGCTCGAGACCGTGCTGCGGCTGCTGCACCCGGTGGCGCCCTTCATCACCGCCGAGCTGTGGGAGCCGGTGGCGCTGGTCGCCGGGCACAAGCAGCCCGGCAGCAACGACAGCATCGTCGGCGCCGCCTACCCGCAGGCCCAGCTCGAGAAGGTCGACGCGGCCGCAGACGAGTGGATGGCGCGGCTGAAAACCGTGGCCGCCGAGATCCGCCGCCTGCGCAGCGAGATGGGCCTGTCGCCAGGCGACCGCGTGCCGCTGCTGACGCTGGGCGACGAGACCTTCGTGCGCAGCGCAGCGCCGGTGCTGCAGGCGCTGGCGCGCCTGGCCGAGGTGCGCCCTGCCGCCGACGAAGCGGCCTTCGCGGCCGCGACGCAGGCGGCACCGGTGGCCATCTGCGGCGCGCTGCGCCTAGCGCTGCACGTGCAGATCGACGTCGCTGCGGAGTCCGCGCGCCTGGACAAGGAAATCGCACGGCTGCAAGGCGAGATCGCGAAGGCACAAACCCAGCTCGGCAACGACAGCTTCGTCGCCCGCGCGCCGGCGGCGGTGGTCGAGCAGATGCGCGCGCGGCTGGCCGACTTCAGGCAGGCTCTGGCACGTTTGCAGGATCAGCGGGCCCGTCTGACGCAGACGTCCTGAGCGCGCGTGGCCGTTCCAAAGCGCTCATCCCGGAGCGCGTAGCGCGGAGGGAACTCCTGCGATCGCACGCGGCGACACCCGCAGCCGCAGCACGGCATCGATGCGTTCGGCCACCACCCAGGCCGCGCGCAAGCGCGCTTCGCGCGTCGTGCTGGCGACGCAGGGTGTGACCTGCAGCGTGTCGATGTGGCGCAGCGGCCGGCCGGGGTCCAGCGCACCGGGCTCCAGGCTGTCCAGCCAGGCCGCCGCCAGCGGCCCTTCGCGCAGCGCCTGCGCCAGCGCCTGCTCGTCGAAGATGGCCGAGTGCGCCAGGCTCACGATGACCTGGTTGTGGCGGGCCGAGGCCAGCAGGCGCTGACCGAAAAGGCCCTCGAATCGCCTGTGGTGCGACAGCAGCACGCACAGCGCGTCGCACTCGCGCACCAGGTCGTGCAGCGCCATCGGCCGCACGCCGGCGCGCGCCCACGAAGGGTCGTCGGCGTGCAGTCCCGGGTCGTAGCCCGCGACGCGCGCGCCGAAGGCCTTGAGCAGCCGGCTCAGCGGTTCGGTGGCCGGCGTGGCCCCGACGATGCCGACCTGGCTGCCGCCCAGTTCACGGCCCACCAGCAGCCCTTCGTCGGTGAGCACCGGCATGCGCCGCTTCATGGCCAGCAAGGCGCCGATGACGAACTCCGCTTCAGCCACCGCGCTGGCGCTGGCAGCGCGGGCGATCTCGACGCCGGCGCGGCCGCAGGCGTCGAGGTCGATGTTCTCGGCCCCCGCCGAGACGCGTCCCACGACCAGCAGGTTCGGGGCGTGCCACAGCGCGCTGGCATCCAGCGTCACCGATGGCGGCAGGATCACCGCCCGGACCGGCGCCAGTGCGACGCGAAAGGCCATCGGCTCGTGGGCGAGTTCGGGCACCAGGCGCACGGCATGACGCGCCGCCAGCCATTGCTGGACTTCGTGCGGTACGGGCTCGACGATCAACACGTCCATCGGGGCGTTCGCGGTCGTGTCATGGTTTCTACGGAGGTCCACATGCCAGAATCGGCCTGACTCAACCCATTCTGTAGCTCCATGCTCGTACAAAAGGCAATATTCCCGGTCGCCGGCCTGGGCACGCGCTTCCTGCCAGCCACCAAAGCCCAGCCCAAGGAGATGCTCCCGGTCGTCGACAAACCCTTGATCCAGTACGCGGTGGAAGAGGCCTATGCCGCCGGCGTGCGCGAGATGATCTTCGTCACCGGGCGCCACAAGCGCCCGATCGAGGACCACTTCGACATGACCTACGAACTCGAGGTGGCGCTCGAGCAGGCGAACAAGCACGAACTGCTGGCCGTGGTGCGCAGCGTCAAGCCCGACGACATGGAGTGCATCTACGTGCGCCAGCCGCAGGCGCTGGGCCTGGGGCACGCCGTGCTGTGCGGGCAGAAGCTGGTCGGCAACGAGCCCTTTGCGGTGCTGCTGGCCGACGACCTGATGATGCACGACAAGCCGGTGCTCAAGCAGATGGTGGAGCAGTACGCCGAGTGGCGGGCCTCGATCATCGCGGTCCAGGAAGTGCCGGCCGAACACACGCGCCGCTACGGCATCGTCGCCGGCACCGACGTCACGGACCGCCTGGTCGACGTCACCCGCATCGTCGAGAAGCCGGCACCCGAAGACGCGCCTTCGCGCCTGGGAGTGGCCGGCCGCTACATCCTGACGCCCGGGGTCTTCCACGAGATCGCGACGCAGCCGCGCGGTGTCGGCGGCGAGATCCAGCTCACCGATGGCATCGCGTCGCTGCTGCGCCGGGAAAAGGTCTTTGCCTACCGCTACGAAGGCCGGCGCTACGACTGCGGCAGCAAGGAAGGCTTCCTGGAAGCGAACGTCGAATTGGCGCTGGCGCACCCGCAGCTGGGACCGGGCTTTCGCGACTTCCTGAAGCGGCTCGATCTCTGAAGCCGCAGCGGCCTCAGCGCGGCTGCGGCGGCGGCGACACCACCAGGCGGTTGTCCACACGCACCACGCCCGCCGGCGCCGCGGCCAGCACTTCGGCGCGCTCGCGCGAGCGTGCGTCCGGCGCCGGGCCCTGCAGCGACACGACACCTCCTTCGGTGTCGACCGCGATCTGCAGCGCGCTCAGCTTGGGATCGGCGGCGAGTGCGGTCTTCACCGCAGCGGTGATGGCGGTGTCGTTGAGCGCCGTGGCGGCCTGCTCGCCGACCAGCGCACGATCACGCGCGGCGGCCGAGGCGCTCTGGCTCAGCCCGGCGACCTGTTCCTGCACCTTCTGCTGCGCGTTGACCACCGTGGCATCGAGCTTCTCGCCGACGCTGCGGTCGTCGTAGTAGGCCGACACGGCCAGCGCGGTGATGCCGGCGACCAGCACGCTGGCCGCCAGGACCGCGGGCCAGCGCCGGCGCGGCGGATTGAAGCCTCGGTTGCGCAGGCCTTGGGCCTCGGCGTCGGCGGGAACGGGGTGGGTGTCGGCGTTGTTCATGGTGCGGCCCTGCTGATGGCAGATGGGCTCTCAGCATG
>JAYUPN010000330.1:0-20426 GCA_043760065.1 Rubrivivax sp. | reverse complement strand
GCGCGGCGCGGGGCCCGGCCGCGCAGACGGACGGGGGGTGGCCGCCGCCTTGTTGAACCCGCCTCCAGGCCGTGATACGGTGGACCGGTGGTGAAACGGTCCGGGCGCAGTGCAGCGCCCGGCCGCGGCACGACGGGGGGGTAACCCATGAAAGTCCGCTTCTGGGGCACACGCGGGTCGATTCCGAAGCCAGGGCCGCTGACGCTGCGCTACGGCGGCAACACCTCGTGCGTCGAGGTGCGCACGCACAGCGGCGTGCTGATCCTGCTCGACTGCGGCACCGGCGCGCACGCGCTGGGGCAGGCGCTGCTGGCCGAGCCCGGCGGGCCGCGGCGCGGCCACGTGCTGATCGGCCACACGCACTGGGACCACATCCAGGGCCTGCCGTTCCTGGCGCCGCTGTTCGACGCCAACTTCGAGTGGGACATCTACGGCCCGCGCGGTGTCGGCCCGTCGATCCGCGACACGCTGGCCGGCCAGATGCAGTACACGTACTTCCCGATCACGATCGAGCAGTTCACGGCCCAGGTGCGCTACCACGACCTGGCCGAGGGCAGCTTCCAGATCGATGACGTGCGCATCACCGCGCAGTACATGAACCACCCCGCGCTGACGCTGGGCTACCGCATCGAGGCCGACGGTGCCACCGTCGTCTACGCCACCGACCACGAGCCACAGGCGCAGGCGCTGGCGCGCGGCGAGCGGCCGCCGAACAGCGCCGAGGAACGCCACCACGCCGCCTTCGTCAACGGCGCCGACCTGCTGATCCACGACGCGCAGTTCACGAGGGCCGAATACGCCGACCACGTCGGCTGGGGTCACAGCCCGGCCGAGTTTGCCGTCGACACCGCGGCCGCGGCGGGGGTGGCGAAGCTGGCGCTCTTCCACCACGACCCGCTGCGCGACGACGTCGGTGTCGACGCGCTGGTGGCGCAGGCGCGCCGCCATGCCGCCGGCACCGGCGTCGAGGTGTTCGGCGCCGCCGAGGGCCTGGTGATCGAACTGACCGGCGCTGCGCCGGTCCGCGCCGCGCCGGCCACCCCGGCGCAGCCGCAGCCGCTGCCGGACGCGGCCGATCGCCAGGTGCTGTTGGCCACCGACGCCGAGCCCGCGGCGGTGCTGGCCGCTGCAGTGCGAGCCGACGGCGGGCGTGTGCACTTCGTCGCCGATGCCGACGAACTGCTGCTGCAGGTGGCCCGCGAGCCGGCGACCAGCGTGTTCATCCAGCGCCGCTTTGCGGGCCGTGATGCGCTCGAGCTGTGCCGCGCCGTGCACACCGCGGTGCCCGCCGGTCGCGACGCGCCGCAGGTCGTGGTCATCGCATCGCAGCCCGAGGAGGTGGACCACGACGGCGGCACCTGCGCCGGCGTCGCGGACTGGCTGGTCTGGCCGTTCAAGGAAGCCTATGCCCGCACGCGGCTGCAGCACTGGCTGTTGCGCCAGCCCTGCCGCTGGTCGCCGGCGCCGATGCCACCCGACGAGGCGCGGCGCCTGCAGTCGCTGCGCAGCCTGCGGCTGCTGGACAGCGCAGCCGAAGAGCGCTTCGACCGCCACACGCGCATCGCGGCCGGGTTGTTCGAGGTGCCGATCGCGCTGGTCAGCCTGGTCGACGGGGACCGGCAGTGGTTCAAGTCGCGGCACGGCACCGATGTCGTGCAGACGCCGCGCGAACAGGCCTTCTGCGCCCACACGATCCTCGATCCGGCGGTGATGCAGGTGCCGGACACCCTGGCCGACGACCGCTTTGCCGACAACCCGCTGGTCACCGGGGCGCCGCGCGTGCGCTTCTATGCCGGCGCGCCGCTGGCGGCACCCGACGGCAGCCGCGTCGGCACGCTGTGCCTGATCGACCAGCGCGCGCGACGGCTCGATGCGCAGCAGCTCGGCCTGCTGCGCGACCTCGCGGACCTCGTCGAAGCGGAGCTGGCGGCCGCACCGGCAGCGCCTGTGAAGCCGCTGACTTGAAAGGTTCGGCTGCTGGCGCCAAAACGACGATGGCGATCGCACCGACCGTGCCCGCGTGTTTCAGCCCAGCGTGCGCTCCAGCGCAGCGATCTGCTGGCCGAGCTCGGACTGCGGCCCGGCGCCCAGCTGCGTGGCGAGGGCCTGCGCTTCGGCCAGCGCGCTGCGCGCCTGCTCGACGGCGCCGTGCGCCGCGGCCAGCTTGCCCTTGGCGCACAGCAGCTTGGCCAGGTCGAGCAGGTCGCCCAGTCCGCGCAGGGCCCGCTCGCCGTCGTCGAGCGCGCGCAGCCCGGCTTGCACCTCGCCCTGTGTCGCCAGCAGCACGCCCAAGCCGGCGAGCAAGCCGGCTTCGAAGCGCACGTTGCCGACTTCGCGGTGAATGCGCAGCGCTTCTTCGTAGCACCCGCGCGCCTGCTGCAGCTCGCCCTGCACCTGGTGCAGGTCGGCCAGCTGATGCAGCACGACGCCTTCACCGCGGCGGTTGCCCACTTCGCGCTGGATCTTCAGCGCCGCTGTGTAGTGCGCTGCGGCCTGCTGCGGCAGCCGCTGCTCCTTGAGCAGGATGCCCAGGTTGCACAGCGTGGTCGCCTCCTGCAGGCGGCTGCCGGCCTCGCGGTGGATGGCCAGGGCGCCGTCGTAGGCCACCCGGGCTTCGTCGAGCTGGCCGAGTTCATGAAGCAGCGTCGCCAGGTTGCCCAGCGAGATGCCTTCGGCGGCGCGGTTGCCGACCTCGCGGTACAGCGCCAGCGCGGTGTCGTAGAGCCCGCGCGCATCGGCCATCCGACCCTGCTCCATGCGCAAGGTGGCCATGTTGGCCAGCAGGATGGCGTGCTGCGCCCGGTCACCCAACTGCTCTTCCAGTGCCAGGGCCTGCTGGAACAGGCGCTCGGCCTCGTCGATGTGCCCGTTGTGGTGTGCGGCCATGGCCGTCAGGCGCAGCGTCATCGCTTCGCCGCGGCGGTCGCCTGCCTGCCGCGCCGCATCCAGGGCGCGCGCCAGCAGCGCGTCCGACTCGCTCGGCCGGCCGGCCGTGCGCAGCGCGAACGACGTCGCCATCTCGACGCGCACGCGCTGGTGCGCGGACAGGTCGGCGCGCGCGGCGACGTGCGCGCCCAGCTCGGCCGCCAGCGTGTACGGCCCCTGGGCTTCCAGCAACGCCCAGGCGGCCAGGAAACACGCCGCCGCAGTCTGCGCTTCGCCGCCCCCCAGCGCCCGGCGGCAGGCGCAGAGCAGGTTGTCGAGCTCCATCGCCAGCAGCGCACGCCGCTGGAGGCCGCCGTGCGTGGACAGCGCGCGCACGGCCTCGTCGCTGCCGAAGGCGGCGAAGTGACGGCCGTGGCGCCGTTCGGCGTCGCGGCTGGCCTGCTCGCCCATGGCGTGGCGCTTGCGGCTGGCGTACTCGTGGATGCTCAGGTACATGCCGAAGAAGGGCTCGGTGATGTCCAGGCGCGGCGCGGCCGGATGCGGCCACCACGCGCGCAGCAGGCTCTTGTGGACCAGCGACTGGACCACGTCGAGCGCCGGCGGCGCCTCGCGCCAGGGGCCGAGGTCGATCACCGCTTCGGCGGCTTCGAGCCGGAAGCCGCCTTCGAACACCGAACACTGCGCCAAGGCGGCCTGCTCCCATGGCGTGAGCAGCTCCCAGCTCCAGTCGATCGCGGCCTCCAGCGTGGCCTGCCGCGCGGCGGGCCCGCGGGCGCCGGCGAGCAGCGCGAAGCGGTCCTTCATGCGTGCCAGCAGCTGCGCCGGCGACAGCATGCCGGCACGCGCAGCCGCCAGCTCCAGCGCCAGCGGCAACCCGTCGAGCAGGCGCACGATCTGCACCACGGTCGCGCGGTTGCCGTCGTCGATCGCGAACCCCGGCTGCTGCGCGCGGGCGCGCACTTCGAACAGCCGCAGCGCATCGCCGCCCGGCGCCAGCGGCTCCAGCGCCAGCACCTGTTCGCCCGCCAGCTGCAGGCGCTCGCGGCTGGTGACGACGAAGCGGGCCGTCGGCGCGCGGTCGAGCCAGCGGCCGACCGTCGCCTCGGCGTGCCCCTGCACCTGCTCGAAGTTGTCCATGATCATCAGGCAGCGCCCGCGGCCGGCGATGGCGTGGCCGAGCTGCAGCGCGGGGTCGGCCTTGCCCAGCGTCACGCCGAGCGCCAGCGACACCGCACAGTGGATGCCTTCGGGCGTGCGCGCCTCGCTCAGGTCGCAGAACGCCACGCCACCCGGCCAGTCGCCGAGCCAGGCCCGTGCATAGCGGCGCACGAGCCGGGTCTTGCCCATGCCGCCCGGGCCCAGCACGGTGAGCAGGCGGGCGCCGCCGTCGAGCCGGTCGGCCAGTTCGCGCAACTCGGCCTCGCGGCCGATGAAGGCGTCGCGTTCGGGCGCCAGGTTGTGCGGCACCTGGCGCAGCGGCCGCCACAGGCCTTCGTCGAACACCACGCGGTAGGCCTTGTCGCTGTCCGGCGGCGGCGGGCAGGCAGCGCCGGGCGCGGCGACGGCTGCGATCGCCACCGGCTCGTCGATGCCCTTCAGGCGGTAGTGCCCCAGGCGGTGCAGAACCTGCCCCTCCAGGGCCGCGGCATCGATGCGCTCGGCCGCGGCGGCGCTCAGCAGCGTGTTGCCGGCTTCGGCCAGCGCCATGATGCGCGCCGCCAGCGGCTTGGCCAGACTGTCGACCTCGAGCGGCTTGGCGCCGCGCTGCACGTCCTCGGGCGGGTTCTTGCGCAGACGCACCGCAGCGTGGTGCACGCCGACGCGCGCGGCCAGGCCCAGGTCGGCGAGCATGCGGTGGTAGGCCGCCGCAAACCGCAGCGCGTCGGCGTCGTGCCGGAAGATCAGGAAGAAGCCGTCGCTGCGATCGACTTCGCGTCCCCGGTGTGCGGCCAGCAGACGGCGTGCCCGGTGGTCGTGATCGGCCCACAGCTGCGCAGCACGTTCTTCACCCAGTTGCTGCGTGAGCGCGGTGCTGTCGACCAGATCGGCGAAAACAAGCCAGAGCTGCTGCACTTTGGTCCCCCCCCTGCCCCGGGTCCCGTGGCCGGCGCGGCGACCGTCACTGACGGCCGGCGATGCTGTCGGCCCCGGGGCCCGCGTCGTATGCTGCCGCTGCGACCTTGCCTTCGCAAGGCGTCCCGTCAAACCCCCAGGAGACAGACCCATGAACCGAGACTTCGCCGCCGCGGCCGCCCGCCGCCAGTTCCTGCACACCGGCCTGGCGCTGGCCGCCGGCGGCACTACCCTGCTGGGCTTGCCGGCCCGCGCCGCGATGGGCCCGGGCGACAAGTTCGACCTGCTGCTGCGCAACGCCAACGTGCTGGACCCGAGCCAGAAACTGTCGGGCGTGCGCGACATCGGCATGCGCTATGGCCAGATCGAGGCCATCGAAGCCGCCATCCCACCCGAGCGTGCGAACCGCGTCATGGACGCCGGCGGCAAGCTCGTGACGCCGGGGCTGATCGACCTGCATTGCCACAGCTACCCCTTCGGCTCGGCGATCGGCATCCCGGCCGACGAGCTGGTGGCGCTGCAGTGCACGACCACCGTGGTCTCGGCCGGCGACGCCGGCGCCAACAACTTCGCCGCCTGGCGGCGCTTCATCGCACCGGCCTCGCGCACGCGGCAGTACGCCTTCGTGCACATCGCAGTCGCCGGGCTGGCGGGATTCCCGGTGCCCGAGCTCTTCAACATCGACTACGCGCAGGTCGAGGTCGCAGCGCGCACGCTGGCCGAAAACGCCGACCTGGTGCTGGGCGTGAAGGTGCGCATGAGCGAGAACGTCGTCGCCCGCCACGGCCTGGAGCCGCTGAAGCGAGCCATCCGGGCCTGCGAGCTGTCGGGCGTGCCGGCGAAGATCATGTGCCACATCGGCGGCGTCGCCGACCGCAAGCTGATGTCCGACATCCTGGACCTGCTGCGCCCGGGCGACGTGCTGACGCACTGCTACTCGGGCGCGCCCAACCTGGCCGGCGAGGGCACCAACATCGTCCAGGACGGCAAGCTGCTGCCGGCGGCGCTGGCGGCCAAGCGGCGCGGCGTCGTCTTCGACATCGGCCACGGCGGCGGCAGCTTCGACTACACCATCGCCGAGGCGGCGATCGCGCAGGGCTGCCCGCCCGACACGATCTCGTCCGACATGCACGTGTTCTCGGCCAACACGCCGGGGCTGCCCTTCCTGCCCTGGGTGATGAGCAAGTTCCTGGGCCTGGGCTTCAGCCTGCCCGAGGTGGTGGCGATGGCCACGCAGGCGCCGGCGCGTGTCATCAATCGCCTGCCCAAGCACGGCACGCTGCAGGTCGGCGCGCCGGCCGACCTGTCGATCCTGGAACTGGTCGACGGCGCGGTGGAATTCGTCGACACGCGCAACAACAAGCGCAGCGGCCGCCAGCATCTCAAGCCGGCGGGCACCATCGTCGCCGGGGTCGCGTTCGGGCGGCCGTACCAGTCGCCGTTCAGCGTGCGCTGAGCGCGCCCGGCCCGCGCAATGGCAGCTGCGCGGGCGCGCGCGGCAGCTGCCGCTCGCCATCGCATGGAGGATATCGGTGCGGCTGACACCCGGCGGCGCCGGCGCACCCCCCTGATCAAGCCAAGTGCTTACCCTGATTGGGCTTTACGCGAAGGGCACAGCCCTTGCTCGGAGCGCTTGCCTTCAAACCCTCGGGAGCGCCCTCATGCGGATCAAGTCTTTCCTCAGCGCCACGGCCCTGGCCAGCGCCTGTGCCATGGCCAGCGCGGCGCCGGCCGGCACCATACTGCAAAGCCGCGTGCAGTCGCCGCAGGGCAGCTTCGGCGGCTGCTACGACATCGCCAATGCCGGCAATCAGTCGGGACTGTCGGCCGGCTACGTCAGCGGCAGCACCGCCTTCGACGCCTTCGTCGCGTCGACGACCCATGCCAGCCCGGTCTCGGGCTGCAACTCGGGCTTCACGGCCAGCGGCGGCTTGCCGCAACAGTTCACGATGATCATCAACGACGGCGCCGAAACCATCGATGCGCTGGCCTCTGGAGCACCGACAACATCGGCAGCGTGACCGAGTTCGAGCTTTACGCCGACACGGACGGCGACTTCTCCAACGGCGGCCTCACGTCGCTGGGCGTCTTCAACCCCTTCCGTTCGCCGGGCGCGGCGGGACACACCGGACAGGTGTTCACCTTCGCCGCCATCACCACCGCCTTCCTGCACCTGGACGCGCGCAACACCGACGGGGGGCCGGGGCTGATCCCGGGCATCGGCGAGCTGGCCGTGCGCAGCGCCGTGACGGTGCCCGAGCCGGGTGCGCGTTTGCTGGTGGGCCTGGCGCTGGCCGCGCTGGGAGCGTCGCGGCGCAAAGCCGCTTGAGCTGAATCCCCGGGCAGCCTGAACTGCCGTACCGGGCAGCGGGGTCCACCGTCAGCGGTGGACCCCGCTTTGCTGCTGGCGCTGCCCGGGCGCTTTCCGGCCGCTGCCCAGGCGTTGTCCGGCCTACCCGGCCAGCGCCGCCGTCACCGCGTCGATGCGGGCCATCACGTCGGGCGTCAGCTTGTCCAGCAGGTCCAGCGCACCCAGGTTGGCCTGCAGCTGCTCGGCGCGCGAGGCACCGGTGATGACGGTGCTGACGCGCGGGTTCTTCGCCACCCAGGCCAGCGCCAGCTGCGCCAGGCTGGCGCCGAGCTCGGCGGCAATCGGCTCCAGCTGCCCCACGGCGGCGTTCTTGGCCGGGTGCGTGAGTCCGTCGCGCAGGAAGGCCATGCTCTCCAGCGCGCCGCGGCTGCCTTCGGGCACGCCGCCGCGGTACTTGCCGGTGAGCAACCCGCTGGCCAGCGGGCTCCACGTCGTCAGGCCCAGACCGATGTCCTCGTACAGCCGCGCGTACTCCTGCTCGACACGCTGGCGGTGGAACAGGTGGTACTGCGGCTGCTCCATCACCGGCTTGTGCAGGTGGTGGCGTTCGGCGATCTCCCAGGCGGCGCGGATGTCGGCTGCCGGCCACTCGCTGGTGCCCCAGTACAGCGCCTTGCCCTGCGTGATGAGGTCGCTCATCGCGCGCACCGTCTCTTCCACCGGCGTGTGCGGGTCGGGGCGGTGGCAGTAGATGAGGTCGATGTGCTCCAGGCCGAAGCGCCGCAAGCTGCCGTCCATGGCTTGCATCAGGTACTTGCGATTCAGCGTGTCCTTGCGGTTGACAGCGTCGCCGATGCGGTCCAGGCCCCAGAAGAACTTGGTGCTGACGACGTAGTTCAGGCGCGGCCAGGCCAGCTTCTTCAGCGCCTCGCCCATGATCGACTCGCTCTTGCCGCCGGCGTAGCCCTCGGCGTTGTCGAAGAAGTTGATGCCGGCGTCGAAGGCGGCGGCCATCATCTCCACCGCCTGGCCGGTGTCGACCTGGTTGTGGTACGTGACCCAGGAACCCAGGGACAAGGTGCTGAGGCGCAGGCCGCTGCGGCCGAGACGGCGGTATTGCATGGTGTGTGCGGGCGAGAGTGCAGGAGCGGGACCGCGAGCGTAGCGCAGGCCTTCAAGCGCCGCGCGGCGCCGGCAGGGCCACCTCGCAGCCGGCGGTGAAGGCCTCTTCGAACACCGAACAGCCCGCCAGGTCGCCATGCGCGAAGCGAACGCGCCCGCGCTGGCGGCGCAACGCCAGCAGTGTCGGGTGCCGCTGCACGCCGGGGCGCGGCACGGCCATCGCGTGGCCCCAGCGCGTGAGCTCGACGCGCCGGGCGCGACGCTGGATGTCGGGGTGCATCAGCGCCAGGTCGTGCAGCACGCGGTCGCGCCATGGCGCGGGGTCGTCGGCGAGCAGCGACACGCGCTCGTCTGCGGGCAGCGCGTGGTAAGCCGTCAGCACGGTGGCGCCGGCGTGCGCTCGCAGGCTCTGGTGCATGGCGTCGACGTAGCCCAGGCCGCGGCCGCCGTAGGGCACGCTGTCCCAGCTGGGCGGCGCGCCGGCGCGGTCGAGCAAAGGCGCGTCGATGTGCACGTTGGCCACCAGCCAGGGCGCGTACTGCAGCAGCGCGGCGGCCTGCTTCAAGGCATCGGGCGGCGACTGCAGCAGGCGCGCGGCGATGAACAGCGGCGTCGCCAGCACCACCTGCTGCGCGGTCCAGGCCTCGGCCTGTTGGCGCGCCTCGTCCCAGGCCAGCACCTGCACGCCGTGGCGCTGCTCTTGCACCTGCAGCACGGTGCGGCCGGTGTGGATGCGCGTGGCCAGCGGCGACGCCAGCTTCTGCACCAGCCAGGCGTTGCCCTCGGGCCAGGTGAAGACGGCTTCGCGATCGACATCGCCGTCGGACGCCTCGCCCGGCGCGCGAAAGCCGTGCCGGCTGGCGAAGTAGTGCAGCCCGGCCCACGCCGACACGGTGGCGATGCCGGCGCCGTAGTCGTCGCGGCAGCAGTAGTCCAGGTACCAGCGCAGCCGTTCGTCGACGAAGCCTTGCGCCGACAGCCAGTCTGCGAAAGGCCGTGCGTCGAGCGCCGCCAGCTCGGCGGTCCACGCCGAGCGGTGCGCCGGCAGCGTGAAGGCGCGGCCCGCGGCCGGGCCCTGCACCAGCCGCACCGCGCGCGCGAAGCGCCGGTACTGCGCCGCCGTCTCGGAGCCCGGGTCGGCCGGCGGCAGCAGGCCCTCGGACCAGGCGCCGTCGATGAACAGGCGCTCCTGCGGGCTGTGGCACAGGTGCCGCTCGTCGGCGACGGTGCGGCCCAGTTCCTGGCGCAGCAGGCCGATCTGGTGCAGCCAGTCGCTGACCTCGCGCGACTGCGGCGTCGGCAGCGGCAGGTAGTGCGCGCCCATCGGGCAGGCCATGCCGGCCAGCACGTGGCCGCGGCTGTTGCCGCCGGGCTGGTCTTCGAGTTCGAGCACGGCGATGTCCTCGACACCCTGCGCCGCGAACGCACGTGCGGCTGCCAGGCCGGCGATACCGGCGCCGACGATCAGCACCTCGGCTCGGCGCTGCACCCCGGCGACGGGCAGCGCTGCACCGGCAACCAGGCGGTGGCCGCGCTCGTGACGGGCACCGATCCAGGCCGCGGGCGGCAATGGCGCGTCGCGCGGCGTGCAGCCGGCCGTGACGGCAGCGGCAGCAGCCGATCCCGCCGCCGCTGCCAGCACACCGCGCCGCGTCAACCCGGCGCTCATCGCTCGACCTGGCCCCACTCTTCCTCAAAGGTGCTGACCAGCACCTGGTTGGACAGCCGGTTGGGCTCGGCCGGCACGCGCGCCATGTCGGGCGGGAAATCCAGCAGCGCCGGCAGGCCTTGCACGGTGAGGAAACGCAACCCCTCGGGCAGCGCCGTCGGCATGCGCCAGGGCCGGTGGCCGGCGATGACGAAGCCCCACTCGCCGAAGCTGGGCACGTGCACGTGGTACGGCGTGGTGCGCAGGCCGACGGCTTCCAGCGTCGTGACGACGGTCCAGAAGCTCTTGCGCGCGATCAACGGCGAGCTGGTCTGCACCACGAGGTAGCCGCCGGCGGCCAGCGCCTGGTCGGCGCGCTGGTAGAAGCTCGTCGTGTAGAGCTTGCCGAGGCTGAAGTTGGTGGGGTCGGGGAAGTCGATGACGATGATGTCGAAGGTCTCGCGCACCTGCTCGAGCCAGGTGTAGGCGTCGGCGTTGATGACCCTGAGCCTGGGGCTGGCCAGCGCGCCGGCGTTCAGCGCCACCAGCGCCGGCTGCTGGGCAAAGAGCCGCGTCATGTGCGGGTCGAGCTCGACCAGCGTGACCTGCTCGACGCCGGGGTGGCGCAGCACCTCGCGCACCGCCAGGCCGTCGCCGCCGCCCAGCACCAGCACGCGCCGCGGCGCGCCGTGCGCGGCCAGCGCCGGGTGCACCAGGCTCTCGTGGTAGCGGTACTCGTCGCGCGAATGGAACTGCAGGTTGCCGTTGAGGTAGAGGCGCACGCCGGCGCGGCCCGCGGTGACGACGACACGCTGGTAGTCGCTGCTCTCGCGCACGATGATCTGGTCGCCGTAGAAGCGGTCCTCGGCCCAGGTCGTCAGCGGCTCGGCGCCCAGCATTGCCAGCGCCAGCGTGCCGATCACCGCCGCGCAGGCTGCGGCGTGGGCCGCGAAGCGGCGCAGCTCGGCGCGGAAGATCCACAGCGCCCACACCGCCACCGCGGCATTCAGCAGCCCGAAGAAGACCCCCGTGCGCACGAGTCCGAGGTGCGGCACGAAGAGCAGCGGGAACGCCACTGCCACCGCCAGCGCGCCCAGGTAGTCGAAGGTCAGCACCTGCGACACCAGCTCGCGCAGCGCCCAGCGGTCGCTGAAGTGGCGCTTGAGGATGCGCATGACGAGCGGGATCTCCAGCCCGACGAGCATGCCGACGAGCCCCACCATCGCGTACAGCAGCAACCGGAACACGCCGCCGTGCCCCGGCGGCAGGCTGCTGTGGGCGACGAACAGCAGCGCCGGCATCAGCCCGCCGACCAGGCCCACCAGCAGTTCGATGCGCAGGAACTGCGCCACCAGCTGACGCTCGATGAAGCGGCTCGCCCAACTGCCGATGCCCATCGCGAAGAGATAGCAGCCGATGACGGTGGAAAACTGCAGCACCGAGTCGCCCAGCAGGTAGCTGGCCAGCGCGCCGGCGGCCAGCTCGTAGACCAGGCCGCAGGCGGCGACGACGAAGACCGAGGCCAGCAAGGCGACCTCCGCCAGCGACACGCGGGCCACTGAGCCCGGCGCGACGAGGCCGGGCGCGGCTTGCGCCGCCGACAAGTCTCGACCCGGGTTCGTCATCCATCGAGCGTACAACAGCCCCCCCCAAGCCTCGTCGGGCTGCTTGCCAAAGCGAGCGGCGCCGGGCGACACTCGCGCAAAGTTACAAACAGCGACGACTGCGCTGACGAGGGAGCGGATCTGCATGTCCGACGCATGGGAGCTCGAACTTCCGGCCACGCGCCGGGCCATCCTGTTTGCCGACCTCGTCGAGTCGGTGCGGCTGTACGAGCGCTTCGAGGCGCGCACCATCGACCACTGGCGGCGCTTTGCCGCGCTGGCCCGCGACAAGATCGCGCCCAGCCACGGCGGCCGGCTGGTGCGCACGGTGGGCGACAGCCTGCTGATGGAGTTCGAGACGGCGGCCGGCGCCACCGCAGCGGCCTTCGCGTTGCACCAGGCGCTGTCCGGGTTCAACGGCCCCGACGCGGGCGACGCCGCGATGTGGCTGCGCGTGGGCGTGCACGTGGCCGCCGTGGTGGCCGACGAGCAGGAACTCTGGGGCAGCGGGGTCAACCTCGCTGCGCGGCTGGCGACCCTGGCGCAACCCGGGCAGACCGCGGCCTCGGTCCAGGTCCAGGGCAGCCTGAGCGATGGCGTGCAGGCTGGCATCGAGGACCTGGGCCTGCGCTACATGAAACACGTCAGCGAGCCCGTGCGCGTGTTCCTGCTGCACCCGCCCGGGCAGGCTGCGGCGCCACGTGCACCCAGCAGCGCCGACCTGCGGCCGGCGGTGGCCGTGGTGCCTTTCGTGGCCATGCCGGCCGATCCTGCGCACGACGCGCTGGGCCACGCGATGGCCGACGAGATCATCGCCAGCTTGTCGCGCCACCCGGGCCTGCGTGTGCTGTCGCGCGCCAGCACCGCAGCCGTGCGCGGTGTGGCGCTGGAACTGTCGCGGCTGCGCGAGTTGCTGGGCGCCTCGTTCCTGCTCAGCGGCCAGTTCTACGTGCACGGCTCGCGCATCCGCCTGGCCGCCGAGTTGTGCGAGCTGCAAAGCGGCCAGGTGCTGTGGGCCGGCGGCGTCAACGGCGACGTCGACGCCTTGTTCGAGGGCCAGGACGAACTGGTGCCGCACCTGGTGGCACAGGTGTCGCAGCAGGTGCTGGCGCACGAGCTGTCGCGGGTGCGCAGCCTGCCGATGGACTCGCTGGCTTCGTATTCGTTGCTGCTGGGGGCGGAAGGTCTGCTCAACAGCCTGGTCTCGACCGAATTCAACCGCTCCCGCGAGGCCTTGCACCATCTCGCCGAGCGCCATCCGCGCCAGGCCGCGCCGCATGCCATGCTCACCCAGTGGCATGTTTTCAGAGTGCTTCAAGGCTGGACCGAGGATGCGCAGGCCGAAGTCGCCAGCGCTCGCCGGCATGCCGAATTGGCCCTCGACAAGGACCGCACCAACAGTCTTGCATGGGTGGCCGACGGCACGGCCCGGGTGTTCGCGGAACGCGACTTCGAAGGCGCCACGGGGTCGTTCGCCGAAGCCATCCGCATCGATCCGCTGTGCTCCACGGCGTGGGCGCGCTTGTCGGAATGCCAGACAGAAGCTGGCGAGCATCAACGCTCGCTGCAATCCGTGCTGCGCGCGATCGAGATCTCCCCGCTGGATCCTCAACGCTTCGTCTACGAGTGTTATGCAGCGCGCACCTGCTACGTGATGGGCAACTTCCCTCATGCCGCGCAGTGGGCGCGTGCGTCAGTTCGACGCAACACCATGCACGCCGTGCCGCACCGCATGCTGGTGGCTTCGCTGTGGCAGGCCGGCGAGGCCGACGCGGCGCGCCACGCAGCCGCCAACTTCCTGCGCCTGATCCCCAGCGCCCGCGCCACCGACGGCCTGAGCGCCAAGAGTCGAACGCCGACGATCACGCCCTTCATGCGTGCCCTGCATGCGGCCGGCGTGCCCCTGTGAACCGAAAGCAGCCTTGAAGCGGCCCCGCGCCGAACTCCCATGCCCGCATCCTTCAGTTCGAACTCCACCGCTTTCCTTAGCGGCCTCGGCGCCGATTGGTCTCCCATCGGGCCTCGACGCGGCGCCAAGCTGTCCCCCATCGGACCGGGCTGGTCGCCCATAGGACCAGGCTGGTCTCCCATTGGGCCCGGCTGGTCCCCCATCGGACCGGGCTGGTCGCCCATTGGGCCGGACTGGTCACCGATCGGACCCGGCGCTTCCCCGATCGGCCCTCATCGCGCTTCGGCGGCCAAGCTCGCCGCCGCGAGTGAGGGCGCCGACCCGGCGACGGCGCCCGAGTGGGAAGGTATCGACCCGCCCTGGGTATACACCGCCGACGCAACACTCCAGGCCCAGGCTCTGCGAAAGTCGCGTGCGAGAACCGCGACGCTGGCCGATGCGATGGCACTCGATGCGCGCATGCCTCCAGGGCAGGATCGCAATCCGAAGACCGACTCGCTCTGGCGCTGGGCGCCCGAGTTCCGCATGAGGGCCGTCAGCAGCGCGCTCGCCAGCCGCGTGCAGGTCATGGACCGCACGTTGTGGATGCTGGGGCAGCGCAAAGCAGCGTCGTCGCGCGCGCTGCTGGTCGCGCTGCCGGACCGGCTGGACGGCATCAATTGGCGCGACCAGGCCGACGCCGTGGTGCGGGCGGCCATCGAGCGCGAGGACCGGCTGCCCGAGATCCTCAGTCAAGCCAGCACGCTGTGGGCTTTTTTCGAATCGGTCAGCGGCGTCTCGCTGGAGCGCGCGCCGGCCTACGCAGAATTGGTGCTGGCAGCCGAGGACTGGGCACTGAATCTTCTCATGCTGCTCAAGCACAACGTAGGCGCGCGCCGCCCCGTGGAGTTGTCATCGCTGGTGCACCCGGTCATCCCCACTCCGGGCCACGGCTCCTTGCCCAGCGGTCACGCCACGCTCGCCGCCTTCAACACAGAGCTGCTGCGGCTGATGCTCTACCGCACAGGCCAGCCCCACCGCGTGAGAGCCCTCGACCGGCTGGCGCGCCGGATCGCCTTCAATCGCGTCGTGGCCGGTGTGCACTTTCCGGTCGACAGCCAGGCCGGTTACGTCATCGGCCGGCAATTGGCGCGGGCGATGGCGACACTGGCGGGAAAGCGGCCGCAGGTTTTCCGGCAACGGCCCGCCAACACGGTGGTCTGCAAGCCCTTCAGGCTGCACGAAAGCCCCGACGCACCGGGTGAGTCCGACAACGTGGAGCCGCCGGCGAAGCTCAACATCCCCAAGATCGAAAAGGAACCGCTGGTGGCGCAACTTTGGGCTCAGGCCGAGTTGGAACTCGGCCGGTTGAGGGTCTGAATCATGAGCCACCGCTGGGACCCGAGCAGTCTCGTCGTCGGCCCGCAGCCGGCCCCGCAACGACCTCGTGGCTCAAAACGCCCGCCGGGACTGGACCCGGTCTACCGCTGGGCCGAGTTCACAAGCTGGCGCGGCTTCGCCCGCTTGGCACGCTGGGATCTGTTGCCCCCCGAACAGCACAAGATCCAGGTGATCGCGCAGGTACCCGAGGACTTCGATTGGGCGCTGCGCTCCACGCATCCTGCGCTCTTCAAAGAGGTCGCGGCTGTCTACGGCGCCGCTCTGCCAGGGCAGGCGCTTCCCACGCGCCACTTCACAGCAAGGTTGCCGCGCTTCGGCCTCGATGTGTTGGTCGACAACCCGCTGGACTTGCGCTGGAAGTTGGCGATGCCGATGCGCGACGCCCAGACCTCGGCAGAAGCATCGGCCCGCAGCCTGAATGGCACGGACCGCAGCGGCGCCGACATGCAGGCGCGCAATGCCGTCGCGGCCGCGGTCGAAGGGGCACGCGCGGCGCCCAGGAAGCAAGGTCAAGACCAGGACGTGCTGCTGAACTCGGCATTGGCCGTCATCGACTTCGGCTGCCCTTTCCTGCACGCGTCGTACCACACTGCGCAGGGCACGCGCGTATGCGGCTTGTGGGACCAGGGCTCCGAACCCGGCGCGGCATTGGTCGACGACGGACCGCTGAGCTGGCCCTGGAGAGAGGCCAAGACTCTCGGATATGGCCGCGAGATGGCCGCCGACACGCTGAATGCCATCGCCTGCGCGGCAAAGGAAGCGGGCGCACCGGACGAGTCGGTCATCTACCGCGGCATCGATCACCTGATCGACTACGACGACCCGCGCCGACGCATCTGGCGCGCGACGCACGGCGGGCACGTGCTGTCGGTGGCGGGTGGCCTGCCAGACCCCTTGACCGGAGACGACGATCTCGCCGGCGCGGCCAACCTGCTGTTCGTCCAATTGCCGTCGCTCACTGCGATGGACAGCTCGGGTGGCTCGCTCGCGGCGCACCTGCTAGACGGCGTGAGGTTTGCGATGGAGCGGGTCGATCACGGCAAGCCACTGGTGGTGGTGATCAGCTACGGCAACTGCGCCGGCCCTCACGACGGCAGTTCCCTGATCGAGAGCGCGCTGGACGAGTTGCTGGAGCAGCGCCCGGACAACTTCGCCATCGTGCTGGCAGGCGGCAACGCGCGCCACGAACGTGGGCACGCGCGACGCACCGTCAGGCGTAACCGCAGCGCCGTGCTGCGCCTGGAACTTGCCGCAGGCGACACCACGGACAGCTTCGTCGAGGTGTGGTATCCGAACGCGGGGCCGGCGCTGGAGGTGCGCCTGCGCGGACCCGGCCGCCTCTGGAGCGAATGGATCGGCCAGGGGCAGCAGCAGGTCATGCGTGCCGAGACCCCCGCGCAGGACGTCGTGGCCATGGTGCGCCACGACCGCCATGTCCCCAACGGCGACGGTGCGCAGGTGCTGCTGGCGTTTGCGCCCACGGCTCAGCCGACGGGAGTGGCCTGCGCCCTGTGCGACGCGGGGCCCTGGGACGCTGAGTTGCGGCTGGCCGATCCGCTTGCCGGCGAAGTCACCTTCGATGCCTGGATAGAAAGGGACGATCCCGCCGACCGGTCCTCCGCACTCCGAACGCACTTTAGCGATCAACTGCAAGGAGACGAGCACGACACGGTGAGCAGCATCGCCAACGGCACCTTCACGATCAAGGCCTTCGGATTCAACCTAGAGAGTGGCCGTCCGGCCCCCTACTCATCGTTGCCGAAAGCTCCGCTGATGTCCGAGCCCGAGCAAGCTCTTCAAGTCATGGCGGCCTGCGAAGACGACGAGGTGCACCCCAACATTGCGGGTGCGGCCACGCGCAGCCTGGAAAGCTACCGCATGAAAGGCACCAGCGTAGCGGCGCCCGTGCTGGCGCGCCGGCTCTACGCCATACTCTGCGATCCGAAGCGAGTCCCCATCGCCCGGGGCCAGTGGAGCGCCGTGCTGCGCACACTCATCGACGACAAGGCCTCACCCATGGTGCGCCGATTGCAGCGCGACTGAACCGACTCGCGGTCCCCGGCGCGACATCGTGAGCGGTGCGGTCCGCCCACAATCCATCCCCATGGGCACCCTCCACCTCGTCCGCCACGGCCAGGCCAGTTTCGGCGCGCAAGACTACGACCAGCTCAGCGAACTCGGGGCGCGTCAGTGCCACGCGCTGGGCCGCCACTACGCCGAGCGCGGCGTGCGTTTCGACGCCGTGCTGCGCGGCAGCCTGCGCCGGCACCAGCAGTCGCTGGCGGCGCTGGCCGAGGGCTACGGTGAACTGCCGCCGGCGCTGGAGTGGCCGGGCCTGAACGAATACGACAGCGAGGCGCTGATCCGCGCCATCCACCCCGGGCCGCTGGCCAGGCCCGACACGCCCGAGGTCTACCGCGCGCACTTCAGGCTGCTGCGCGACGCGCTGGCGGCGTGGATGAACGGCCGCAGCTCGCCGCTGGGCATGCCAGCCTACGCCGACTGGGCGGCCGGCATCGTCGGCGCGCTCGACCACGTGCGGCAGCAGCACGGCGCGCAGCCCGACGCGCGCGTGCTGGTGGTGTCCAGCGGCGGCCCCATCAGCACCGCGGTGGGTCACGTGCTGGGCACCGCGCCCGAGGTCACCATCGAGCTCAACTTCCGCATCCGCAACAGCTCGGTGACGGAACTGGCCTTCACGCCCAAGCGCCACATGCTCAGCACCTTCAACCACCTGCCGCACCTGGACCAGCCGGAGCGTGCCGACTGGATCAGCTACGCCTGAGCAAGCGCCTCAGCCGTGCACGGCGGCAGCCACGATCATGCCGATCGCAATGCACATGCTGCCCACCACGATGGCCAGCGCGACGTTCTTCTTCTCGACCAGCTCGGCCCACAGGTCGTAGGGCGTGAGTTTGTCGATGAGCACGAAACACAGCCAGAACACGCCGACGCCGATCAGCGCGAACAGCATCGAGCCGAAGAAGACGCCGGGTTTGAGCCACTCGATGCCAGCCATGTCAGGCCTCCTGCAGGGTTGAGAGAATCACTTGTGGCCGCCGCCGCTGGACCAGCCACCGTACGAGCCGCCGCTGCCGCCGCGCGCGCCGCTGCCTGAACTGCGCTGGCACTGCTGGTACTCGGTGCTGGCGGCGCCGAAGGTGCGGCGCACCTCGTCGCAGCGGTTGCGGTTGCCGCAGGTGGACAGGATCGCTGCCAGCACCAGCAGCACGACCACGATCAGCACCACCTTGAACACGCCGCCGCCCCGTCCCAGCACCGGCGCGGCGTCGCGCTGCAGCGCTGCGCGCGAGCCGGCGGCAATGCCGAAAACGTCGGCGACCTCGGCCGCGCCAAGCGTGCGGCCGGCGGACCAGGTGACTTCGTTGCCCGTCGCTTCACGCGACAGGCGCTTGTCGCTGTCGGCGCCCTGGCCTTCGAAGTCAGTGACCTGGGCGCGCTCGTCGCGCTGCACGCGCCAGTAGAACTCTCCCTGCACCCAGGTCACGCGGGCGGCATAGTTCCAGCGCCCTTTGTACTTCACGTCCTGCCACTGCGCCACGTCGCCGCGCACGGCGGGCACGCCGGTCAGCGGCTTGACCCAGCTCCAGCCGTCGTTGCTGTCGACCAGGAAGGCGAAGCCCTGCGTGCGGTTGTAGAGCAGGTACTCGCGCCAGAAGGTGGTCTCTTCCTCGGCGTCGCCGGGGATGTCGCAGCGCTCCTGGTAACCCACCACCTGCCACGCGGCCGGCTCGGCGCCCAGCGCCAGGCTGTCCTTGGACACGCTGCCCAGGGCAATCTGCGGCTCGGCGCCGCGCTCGCCGGCATTGTTCTGCGCATAGTGCTTGAGCTCGCCGCCGACGCCGGCAGAGATGTCGACCACCGCGCTGCAGTTGCTGCAGGTCAGGCTTTGTGTCGTCGACAGCTGGGGTTGAAGCGCCGCGCCGCAGCTGGGGCATTCGACGCTGCGCGAACCCAGCGTCTTCTCGCTCGCGTCCTTCAGGCCGGTGAGCTTCAGTTCACTCAATGCCACCGTGCGGCCCACGCTCCAGCCGGTCTGCGCGGCTTCGCTGGTGTCCAGCGTGGCCACTTCGCCGGCACTGTTGCGCAGGTCGACGACGGTGAACTCGCCGTCCAGCCGCGGCGGCCGCGGCAGTTCGCCCTGCGCCGCCAGCAGCCGCGCCTGCGTCACCGAGGCCACGTCCCAGGCGCGGCCGTCGGCCAGCACGCGCTGCCCGGCGCGCAGGGCTGCCGGCGCCGGCGCGTCGGCCGGCAGCGGCGCATCGAAAGCGATGACGTAGGCGCCGTTGTCCTCGCTCAGCCAGGCCGATCGCTGGCCATCCGGGCCGTTGTCGAACAAGGCATGCCACTCGTTCCAGGTGCCGCCTTCGTAGGCGTACTGCAGCCGCCCGACCAGCGTGAAGGCGATGCCCTGTCGTGTGCCTTGCACGCCCAGCTGCAGCGGCGAGTGGTCGTCGAAGAGCTCGGCGCTGATGCCGATGCGCCGCAGCGCGTCGCCGTCGCGCACCAGCGTGCTGCGGCAGAAGCTGCACACGGCGCTGGCCGACGCGGCCGAAGCAAAGTCGACCGGCGCGCCGCAGTTGGGGCACGCAGCGCGGTAGCCGCGCTGCGCTGTGCTGACCAAGCTAAACCAGCTTCTTCAGCAGCTCGGCCTTCTTCGCCGTGAACTCGTCGTCGGTCAGGATGCCCTTGGCCTTGAGGTCGGCCAGCTTCTCGATCGTGGCCATCACCTCGTCGGGCTTGATGGCCACGGGCGCGGCCTCGGTCGCGGCAGCACCCTTGCCCTGCAGCCCCTGGCCCAGCTGCTGCGCCATCACCTGCCCCAGCGCGACGCCGGCGCCCAGCCCCATCGCGTCACCGACCACGCCGCCGCCGCTCGACGCGCCCTTGGCGAACTCGGGGATCGCCTGCGCCGTCTGGTACTGCATGAAGCGGCCCATGTCGCCGCCGACCATGCCCATGCCGATTTTCTGGTCCATGATCTTCTGCAGTTCTTCGGGCAGGCTGACGTTCTGCACCGTGACGCTGGAAAGGGTCAGGCCGAGCTTGCCGAACTCCGGCGCCGTGACCTCGTGCAGCTGCTTGGCAAACTCGACCTGGTTGGCCGCCAGGTCGAGGAACGGCACGCCGCTTTGCGCCACCGCGTCGCAGATGTGCTGCAGCATCAGGCCGCGCAACTGGCCGTCCAGGTCGTCGACCGTGTAGCGGTCGCGCGTGCCGCTGATGCTGGTGTGGAACAGCTTCGCGTCGGCGATCGCGTAGGCGTAGTTGCCGAAGGCGCGCAGCCGCACGGCGCCGAAGTCCTTGTCGCGGATCGTCACCGGCTGCGTCGTGCCCCAGCGGCGGTCGATCTGCTGGCGCGTGCTGAAGAAGTAGACGTCGCTCTTGAACGGGCTCTGGAACAGCTTGTCCCAGTTCTTCAGGTAGGTCAGCACCGGCAGCGTCTGCGTCGTCAGCTTGTGCATGCCGGGG
>JAYUPN010000329.1:0-6809 GCA_043760065.1 Rubrivivax sp. | reverse complement strand
TCGATGCCGCTGACTTCGGCCATCAGCACGCGTGCGTTGCGCTGGCGGCGCAGGATCTGGCGCAGCGGCGCGGCGATGTCTGGCGCCGACAGGCCGGCGGTGGCCACCTGGTACAGCAGCGGCTGGAACAGGTGGTGGTTGGCGCGGTCGATGAGCGTGATATCGATCGCCTCTGCGGCCAGCGCACGCGTCGCCCACAGGCCGGCAAAGCCGCCACCGATGACGATCAGCCGCGGCCCGGCGTTGGCGTTGGCGTTGGCGTTGGCGTTCATGGTCCGTCCCCGTGCGGCCCGCGCAGCGCCGCCACCGGGTGCGGCCCGTGGCGCGCGATGTGGTCGACCAGCGCGTCCAGCACCGGCCGCGCGCGGTCGGCCAGCGTGTCGTGGTTGACCATCATCGCCAGCGCCCACGGCCGGCCCTGCCCGTCATTGACGTAGCCCGCCAGCGCCACCACGTTGCGCAGCGTGCCGGTCTTCAGCCGCGCCCAGCCGGTGGCCGGGCCGGCCTTGAGCCGGTTGCGCATCGTGCCGTCCACGCCCACCGTGGGCAGGCTCATCATCAGCTCGCTGGCATGACGGCCGGAGTAGGCCGCTTTCAGCAACTGCGCCATCTGCCAGGGGCTGATGCGCTCGCTGCGCGACAGGCCCGAGCCGTTGTCCAGCACGAGGCCGGTGTCGTCGATGCCCTGCTCGCTGAACCAGGCGCGCACCGCAGCGTCGGCCAGTTCACGCGTGCTGCGGCCGGGCTGCTCGGCCATCGCCGGCACGCCGAGCTCCAGGTACAGCACACGCGTCCAGGCGTTGTCGCTGGTCTTGTTGAGGTGGCGCAGCAGCTCGCCCCAGGGCCGGGCGCTGCGGCGCGCCAGCACGCGCGTGCCGGCGGGCGCGGCGGCTTCGCGCGCGCGGCCGCTCCAGGTGCCGCCCAGACCTTGCCAGAGCGTGCGGAAGAGCTTGTCGGTGAGCTCGGCGCGGTCGACCAGCTGCAGCCGCGCACGCTGCGTGCAGTCGCGCGGGAACGCACCCTGCAGCGTGATGCGCGTGCGGCCGCCATCGGCTTGCACCTGCGCCGGCTGCCAGTGCGCGTCCCAGTCGGCGCAGCGCGCCTCGACCAGCGCCATGCGGCTGTCGAGCTCGATGCCCTCGATGCGCGGCACGGTGCTGGCGACGACGCCGCCGTCGCTGGCACGCAGCTCCAGCGGCAGCAGACCCTCGGCGAGCATCAGCGCGTCGGGGATCACGTTGTAGGGGAACTCGGGCGCCTCATCGAAAGGGGCCAGCCCGAGGTCCAGCCGCGGCGGGTTGTAGCGTGTGCGGTCGACCACCAGGTCGCCTTCGATGCGGCGCACGCCGGCCTGCTGCAATTCCACCAGCAGGGCCCACAGCTGCGGCACGCCGAGTTCGACATCGCCGCCGCCCAGCAGCACCAGGTCGCCCTGCAGCGTGGCGCCTTGCAGCGGCGCCGCGCTGCGCAGTTCGGTGAAGCCGCGGTGGTTGGGGCCCAGCCGGTCGAGTGCCACGACGCTGGTCAGCAGCTTCATCGAGCTGCCGGGCTGCATCGGACGCTCGGCTTGGTGGTGCCAGACCCGGTCGCGGTGGCGCAGCGGCAGCGCCACCGCGGCCAGCGCGTCGGCGGGCAGTGCGATCGCACGCAGGGCCTCCAGCACGGGCGCCGGCAGCGGGTCCTGCGCCGGCGCGGCGGCAGGCAGGCCGCCGGCGATCCACAGCAGGAGCAGGGCACGATGGCGACGCGGGTGCGGCATCTGTTCATTGTGGCGGGGCCGCAGGTGGTTAAGCTCCGTGCCCATGGACATCAGCAGCTTCGACGACCTCCTGCTGGCCGCACGCGCTCAACCCGAGCCGCAACGGCTGCTGCTCGTCTTCGCCGGCGCCAGCCTGCCGGTCGGCGCCAGCGCGGAGCAGCAAGCACGCTTCGAAGCCGGCGAGTCGGGCGAGCTGGCGCCGCTGATGTGCGTCGACAAGGACCCGCACGCGCTGACCGACTTCCGCGCCCTGCTGGCCGAGGCGGCGACGCTGGGCCCGCACTGGGCGCTGGTCTTTGCCGCCGCGCTGTCAGGCCAGCAAGGCCTGCCGCCGACGGCGGGCGCGGTCGACGCGGCCTTGCAGCGCATGGTCGAGTCGGTGCGCAGTGGCGAGCTCGACCGCTTCGTGCCTTTCGACCGCGAAGGGCACGCGGTGCAGCTCGGCTGAGCGGCTCAGAACCGCAGCTTCAGGCTGCCCCCCAGCGCCCAGGCGCGAGCGCGTTCGCTGTCGCGGTCCGGGCGCGGCCAGAAGTGGCCGACCACGACTTCGCCGAACAGCCAGTTGTGATACAGCGGCAGCTCCCAGCGTGTCAGCAGGCCGACGTCGGAGCGGCCGACGCCGGTGCCGCGCGTGCCTTCGCCGCTGGCCAGCGCTTCCAGCGTCAGCAGCTGGCGGCCGGGCAGCGCGCGCGACAGCGCCAGGCTGCTCGCCCATTCGACGTTCCTCGACGCCTCGGTGAAGGTGGCGGCGCTCGACCAGCGCAGCGCCATGCCCGGCGCCAGCGTCCAGTCGTAGGCCAGCGCGGTGGTCGAGCCCACGCGGTCGGCCTGGGTCCAGAACAGCGTCTCGCGGAACTGCAGCGCATGGCCTGGCGCGAGCTGCCACGGCAGCGTGACGCGCGCCTGCAGGTAGGGCTTCAGGCGCGAGCCGAAACCGATCCGGAAATCCACCGCGTCGAACACCGTGAGGCCGAGGCCGGCCAGGAACGAGCGGTCCAGCGGCCCGCTCGTGCGCAGCCGCTGCTGGTCGACGAGCACGTCCGGCGTGTCGCGCACCGCGTCGCGGCGGTCGTCGCGGCCGACGAAGACGTAGGCGAAGCGCTCGATGTTGGGCAGCCGGAACTCGGCGTTGAAGCGCACGTCGACGTCGACCTGCTGGTCCTGGCGCTTGAACACCGCCAGACTGAGCCGGCCGTCGGAGACATTGCCGCCCTGCTCGAAGGGTTTGTCGCCGAACCAGCTGTCGACGCTGCGCGCCAGCCACTCCGCGGTGCTGCGCACGGTGCGGCGTGTCGTCTCCAGCGCCTGCGCCGGCGGCACGGCCGGAACGGCGGGCAACGGCGGCAGTTCGACGGTCGATGGCGCGCTCGAGTCCAGCGGCGCCACGGG
Source organism: Rubrivivax sp. (assembly GCA_043760065.1). Lineage (GTDB taxonomy): Bacteria > Pseudomonadota > Gammaproteobacteria > Burkholderiales > Burkholderiaceae_C > Rubrivivax. The sequence goes on along the minus strand of JAYUPN010000329.1, from coordinate 3,661 downwards.
CGCAGGCGCAGGCGCAGGTGGCAGCGCCTGCGCGTGCCCGGGCATCGGCAGGCAGCCCACGGCGACGAACAGCCATCCGATCGAGAACCCCCTGCCCGCCATGTCGACCCTCCTTGTTTTCACCCTCACAGGCCGCGCCCGGCTTCGAGCCTAATCGCCCATCACGGCAGCAGCACGCGGACCTCGCCGTGCCTCGATGTAAGAAAAGGCCGCGCCAGCGGCCGCCCGGGCCGCGTTCGATGGTGCAATGGCAGCGGCCGGGGATTGTGCGCGAGCGCCGCTCACGCCAGCCGAGCCCCTGCCGCCACCGAGAGCACACACCGATGATCATCGTCCACCACCTCAACGAGTCGCGCTCGCAGCGCATCCTGTGGCTGCTGGAGGAGCTCGGCCAGCGCTACGAGATCCGCCCCTACCAGCGCGACGCCACGACGCGGCTGGCGCCGCCCGAGCTGCAGGCGGTGCACCCGCTGGGCAAGTCGCCGGTGCTCGAGGACGGCGACTTGAAGCTGATCGAGTCCGGCGCCATCGTCGACTACCTGATCCGCCGCTACGGCAACGGGCAGCTGCGGCCGGCGCAGGACGGCGCGGAGTTCGAGCGCTACCAGCAGTGGCTGCACTACGCCGAGGGCTCGGCGATGCTGCCGTTGCTGCTCAAGCTGTACGTCTCGCGGCTGGGGGAAGCGGGCGCGCCGCTGCAACCGCGCATCCAGAGTGAACTGGCCAACCACCTGGGTTTCGTCGACCGCTCGCTGCAGGGCCGCGACTGGCTGCTCGGCGACACCTTCAGCGGCGCCGACGTGCAGATGAGCTTCGTCGGCGAAGCCGCGCGCGGCCTGCGCACCAGCTACCCGGCGCTGGACGCCTGGGTGCGCCGCTTCCAGCAGCGGCCGGCCTACCGGCGCGCGCTGGAACGCGGCGGGCCGTACTCGATGGCCAGCTGAACCCGGCCGTGGACACCGCGCCGGCACCGCGCTTCCTGGGCCTGGACGCCGGCGGCACGCAGACGCGCTGGGCGGTTGTCGACGGCGCCGGCACGGTGCAGCGCGAAGGGCTGGCCGCGGGCTTCTCGGGCACCCAACTGCACGACGCCGCCGGCCGCGCTGCGCTGGAGCAGGTGCTGCGCGACGTGGCGGCCGCGGCCGGACCGGTGCAGCGCGCCGTGGCCGGCGTGACCGGCCTGGACGATGCACAAGCGCCGCTGCTGTGCGCACGGCTGGCGCAGGCGCTGGCCATCGACGCCGCGGCCGCGCGGGCGATGAGCGACATCGAACTGGCCTGCCGCGCCCACTTCGCGCCCGGCCGCGGGCTGCTGGTCTACGCCGGCACAGGGTCGATCGCGGCTTTCATCGACGCCGCCGGCACGCTGCACCGCGCCGGCGGCCGCGGCGCGGTCATCGACGATGCCGGTGGCGGCCACTGGATCGCACGCGAGGCGCTGCGCCGGGTCTGGCGCGCCGAGGACGAAGCGCCGGGTGCCAGCGCGGGTTCAGCGCTCGCCCAGCAGCTCTTCAAGGCCATCGGCGGCAGCGACTGGGCGGCGACGCGGCAGTGGGTCTACGGCGCGACGCGCGGTGAACTCGGCACGCTGGCGCTGGCGGTGGCCGCAGCCGCCGACGAAGACCCGGCGGCGCTGGCGCTGCTGCACGCCGCTGGCGCCGAACTGGCGCGCCTGGCGCTGGTGCTGCGCCGGCGCTTCGGGCCACTGCCGGTGGCGCTGGCCGGCCGCGTCTTCGACCTCCACCCCGCCGTGCGCGCCGCCGTGGCGCAGGCCTTGCCCACCGGCACGCTGGTGCAGCGCGCGCCGGCGAAGGCCGAAGCCGAAGCCGCGCGCATCGCTGCAAGAATGGGCCCATGAGCGCCGCCGCCTTCACGCGACTGTTCACGGCCTGCCTGTTGACCGCCTGCCTGCTGCTGGCGCTGGCCGGCTGCGCCGGCGTGGGCACGGCGCCCGACGGGCTCGCCATCGACGCCAGCCGCAGCGCCAAGGGGCAGGACAGCCGGGTGATGTTCCTGATCCTGCACTACACGGTGGCCGACTTCCCGCTGGCGATGCGCGTGCTGACGGAGCGGGACGTCTCGGCGCACTACCTGCTGAGCGACGAGACGCCACCGCGCATCTTCCGCCTCGTCGACGAAACCCGGCGCGCCTGGCACTCGGGCCTCAGCGGCTGGAAGGGGCACCGGCTGCTCAACGCCAGCAGCATTGGCATCGAGATCGTGCACCCGGGGTTCAGGGTCGGCGCCGACGGCCAGCGTGTCTACCTGCCGTTCCCGCAGGCGCAGATCGACGCGCTGCTGCCGCTGGTGCAGGACATCGTGCAGCGCCACCAGATCCGGCCCGACCGTATCCTGGGCCACGGCGAGGTCACGCCGGCCTACAAAGAGGACCCCGGGCCCACCTTCCCCTGGAAGCTGCTGGCCGAACGCGGCATCACGCCGCCGTGGCCCGACGAAGCGCGCGTGGCCGAGCAGCGCGCGGCTTTCGACGCCCGGCTGCCCGATGCCGCCTGGTTCCAGGCCGCGCTGGCGCAGTGGGGCTATGTCGTCGAGCGCACCGGCACCTGGGACGAGCCGAGCCGGCGCGTGCTGATGAACTTCCAGATGCGCTACCGGCCGGGCCACTACAGCGGCCAGATGGACGCCGAGAGCGCGGCGCTGCTGTTCGTGCTGAACAACCCACCGAAGCCTGCGCCTTGAGCGCGCCGCTGCCCATGTCGACCCCGCGGCTAGGCGAGCCCTGCGAGGAGCAGTTCTTCGTCCGCTACCGCGACGCACGGCCGGCGCCGAGGCTGCGCGCGGCGGGTGCGGCGGATGCCCCCAACGTGGCGCGGGTGCTGATCGACGCGCGCCGCGAGCTGATGCCCTTTGCACCCTCGGTGCACAGCGACGACGAGGTGCGGGCCTGGGTCCGCGAGCTGCTGGTGCCCGCTGGCGGCGTCACGGTGGCGTGCTTCGGCGACGCCGTGGTCGGCGTGCTGGCCGTCGCGCAGGCCGACGGCACGGCCTGGATCGAACAGCTCTGCGTGCACCCGGCGCACGTCGCGCGCGGCGCCGGCCGCGCCTTGCTCGCGCACGCGCTGGCCACCCTGCCGCGGCCGCTGCAGCTGTTCACCTTCCAGGCCAACCGCCACGCGCGCGAGTTCTACGAACGGCACGGCTTCGCCGCCGTGGCACTCACCGACGGCGCTGGCAACGAAGAGCGCCGTCCCGACGTGCTCTACCGGCTGGACGCCCGAGGCCCGGCGCTACGATCGCCGGCATGAGCCTGCCCGGCCGCCCGAAAGGCGAATACCGCAGTGCGAAGCACGAAGGTTGCCTGATGAGCCTGCCCGGCCGCCCGAAAGGCGAATACCGCAGTGCGAAGCACGGAGGTTGCCTGATGACCTTGCAAGCGCGACGCCGGCTGTGGGTGCTGGCCGGCGCGCTGGCGGCCCTGGGCATCGCGGAGGACGCCCCGGTGGTGGGGAACGTGGCTGCGCTCACGGGCCACAAGGACCACGACACGCTGCTGCGCGCCGCGCGCCTCGTCCTCGACCGGATGCCGGCCGCGCGTTTCCTCGTGCTGGGCGAAGGCGAGCTGCGCCCGCGGCTCTTGGCGCTGCACCGCGAGCTGCGCCTGGGCGAGGGCTGCATCCTGGCCGGCTTCCGTGCCGACGTG
>JAYUPN010000328.1:0-6819 GCA_043760065.1 Rubrivivax sp. | reverse complement strand
CATCACGAAGTGGTGGCTGCCCCAGCCGTGGTCGGTGCCGTCGCCGTTGCTGGTGAAGGTGCGGCCGAAGTCGCTGGCCGTGAAGGTGGTGACGTTGTTGCGCGCGCCCAGGGCGCCCAGCGTGTTGTCGAAGTAGCGCATCGCCTGCGACAGCTTGGCCATCAGGTCGGCGTGGTTGCGGTTCTGCTGGTCGTGGGTGTCGAAGCCGCCCATGCTGACGAAGAACACCTGGCGGCGCACGCCGGTGTTGCCGCTGATGCCGGCTTCGATCATGCGCGCCACCACTTGCAGCTGCTGGGCCAGCGTGTTGGCTGCACGGGCGCCGGTCAGCGGGTTGTCGTAGCGCAGCTTCTCGTCGTTGTTGGCGCTGTAGGCGCCGCTGGCCGGTGCCGTGCCGAACAGCGGGTCGCTGGCCGGCTTGAGCGCGGTGCGCAGCGTGGACTCGGCGCTGATCGAGCGCGCGGCCACTGCCGCCAGGTCGGTCTGCAGAACGTGCGTGCCGCGGTTGCCCGAGACCACGCGCTCCAGCGCCGCGGCGACGGCGGCCGAACCGTAGACGTTGCCCGACGCATCGGCGCCCATGCGGATGGCGCCGTTGCTGCCGACCTGGTACTGCTGCACGTTCTGGCCGGCCAGCCAGACCGCGTTGCCCGAGGCCGAGACCGAGGTGAACACGGTGCGCGAGTTCATCGCCGCCAGCATGTCGCCCATGCGGCCGCCCCAGCCGCGTGTCGTGCCTTCGGGGCCCAGCGCCTGCCAGGTGTTCTGCTGGTCGTTGTGCGAAAACAGGCTGGCCGGCTTGGCGTGCGAGGCCAGGGCGTACTGGGCCTTCGTCGTCGGCATCACCAGCGGCCCGATGTTGGCCAGCACGGCGATCCGGCGCTCGGTGTTGAACAGCGTCTGCAGGCTGCCCGTCAGCGGGTGCAGCGCAAAGCTGCGGCCCTGGGCGTTGAGCGGGCTGATCGGCAGCACGCCGCCCAGGTGCGCCGGCGACCCCGCCGCGGCGCTGGCCAGCGGGGAGGTGCCGGCTTCGAGCAACGCGATCGAGTCGGGCGCCTGGCGCCGCGTCGTGGTGTAGACGAGCCAGCTGCTGGAGTCGGTGGGCAGCACCATGTTGTAGGCGTCGTTGCCGCCGAACAGGAACAGGCACACCAGGGCCTTGTAGTCGCCGGCCGACTGCGCGGCGGCGCTGCCGGCGGCCAGCAGGTTGAGCGCCAGCGGCGCGCCGGCGCCGGTCAGTGCGCCCATGGCGCTGGCGTGTTGCAGGAACAGACGCCGCGCACTGTCGTGCGTGCGGGCCGGCAAGGACGGGGTCGGGCGGCAGCGGTGGGTCATGTTCGGGGTCCTTGGCGTGTGCGTTCAACAGGCCAGGCCTATGGCTGCACCTGGAACTCAGGCGACGCCACCACCAGCAGCAGGGCGGCGTTGACGCGGTTGCGCTTGGCGTTGTCGACGGCCGTGGCACCGCCGGAGCCGGTGGGCGCCGGGATCGTGATGCGGCCCACGGCGTCGACGATGTCGGCCCGCAGCGTGCTCGGCAGCGTGCCGTACAGGAGCTTGCCGGCCACGCGGTCGACCAGGGCCGCGGCGTCGGTGGCCGCGGCGAGTTCGGCGCCGAAGTCGGGCTGCAGGTCGCGCCGGTTGCGCGCCACGCCGCCGACGGTGGTGTTGAACTGGCCGACGCCGTTGGCGATGTTGTCGCGCATGAAGTTCACATAACCGGCGGCGCTGGTTTCGTGGCTGATCTGCATCTCGGGCGACTGCAGGCCGCGGGCGGCCGCCGTGGTGCCCGGCGCCATGTAACCCGGGCGGTAGAAGTTGAAGACCGAGGGCGATCGCATCGGCGTCTGGCCGAGCGCCGTGCCTGCGTTGTCGGTGTTGCCCACCCGGTAGTGGCCGGTGTCGCTGGTGTGCGGGAAGGCGCGCAGGTAGGCCGACAGCTTGAGCACCGGCTCGCGCAGCTTGCCCGAAGTGTCGCTCTGGCGGCGCGCCTCGGCGTGCATCAGCACCGCCTTGAGCACGGCCTTGAGGTCGCCGCGCACGCCAGCGCCGTTGTCGGCCCAGACGCGAGAGATGTCGCGCACGTAGGCCGCGCTCGGGTTGCTGGTGACCAGGCGCTGGATCAGCTGGCGGCCGATGAAGGGCCCCACGTTCGGGTGCGCGGCCAGCGTGTCCAGCGCCACGCGCAGGCTGGCGCCGGGGTCGCTGCTGGTCTGCACCGCGATGGTGGCGCTGAGGAAGCGCTTCTCTTCGGTGCTGTGGTACTGCGGATACTCCACCATGGCCTTGAAGCTGCGGTCGGGATCGCTGTTGCCGCTGTTGCTGCCGCTGAAGAAGCAGCTTCTGTCGGGCCGGTCGGGGCAGGCCCAGCTCCAGCCGGTGAAGACGCGCGCCAGGCCCGAGATGTCGGCCGGGGTGTAGGTGTCGATGGGGTTGCCCGCGGCCGTGCGCGCGCTGCCGTCCGCGTTGAGCTCGACGAGGCCGATCGAGAACAGCTGCATCACCTCGCGGGCGTAGTTCTCGTCAGGCACGCGGCCGGTGTCCGTGTCGGCCTTCTGGTTGCGCAGGTGCGAGAGGTAGGCGCCCATCATCGGGTGGCGCGACACCGACTCGAGCAGCTCGCGGTAGTTGGCGAGGCCGTTGTCGCCCAGCATGTCCAGCCAGGCGCCGACGGCGCGCGGGTTGCTGGACACGGTGTCGTCCATCATGCTGAGCACGAAGATCTGCGACAGCGCGAACACCGTGCGCTGTCGCAACTGGTCGCGGCCGGTCAGGGCCTGCTTCCAGAAGGTCTCGATGACCTGTTCGTCGCCGGCGCTCTTGGTGGCATCGGCGGCCTTGATCTCGGCGTCGCGTGCCTCGACGTGGGCGCGGTGCGACGCGGTGGGCAGCGCGAGCTGCTCGTCGATCCAGGCCGCGTAGCCCACGGCCATCAGGCGGTCGATGTCAGCGTCGGTGGGGCCGAAGGTGGCCTGCGTCAGGAAGCGGGCGGCTTCGCTGCGCGTGGCCGGTTTTTCGACCACCGGCGCCGCCGGTGGCTCGGGCGTCAGCGCGGTCTCGCCGCCGCCACCGCCGCCGCAGGCGGCCAGCACCGCAGTGAGCAGCAGCGCGCAGGTCGCGCGCCAGTCGGGCACAAAGATCACGGACGGACTCCCAGGGGCTTGGCGGACTCGAGCGCCAGGTCGGTGTCGGGACGACACTTCAGCGTCGACCGGCATTTTCCCCTGCGCTGCAGGTGCCGGCAGCTTCAAATGGCAGCCAATCCCTGCGCTGCTTACGCTTGGATGCGACTGAAACCGGATCCGGCCGCCGTGGCCACGCCTTCGACCGGGCTGCGCGCTACAGCGCCGGCGCCAGGCTGCGCCGGGCCTGCTCCAGCGCCATCTGCTGGCGCGCCGCCCAGTCCGCCAGCTGGTCCTCGCCGATGCGGCCGACGTTGAAGTACACCGCCTGCGGGTGCGCCATGTAGAAGCCGCTGACGCTGGCCGCCGGCGTCATGGCCAGGCTCTCGGTCAGTGCCATGCCGACCTCGCCTGCGCCGAGCACGCGGAACATGTCGGCCTTGACCGTGTGGTCGGGGCACGCCGGGTAACCCGGCGCGGGGCGGATGCCGCGGTACTGCTCGGCGACAAGCGCCTCGGTGGACAGCGCTTCGTCGGGTGCGTAGCCCCAGAGTTCGGTGCGCACACGCTGGTGCAGGCGCTCGGCAAAGGCTTCGGCCAGGCGGTCGGCCAGCGCCTTGAGCATGATCGCGCTGTAGTCGTCGTGGTCGTCGGTGAACTGCTTTTCCTTCTTCCCGCTGCCGATGCCGGCGGTCACCGCGAAGAGGCCGATGTAGTCGGCGGGGCCACCCTTGGGCGCAATGAAGTCGGCCAGGCTGCGGTTGGGGCGCTTGACCCCCTCGACCACCGGCCGCTCGGTTTGCAGCCGCAGCGGGTTCCAGCGCAGCGCGACTTCGGTGCGCGACTCGTCGGTGTAGATCTCGATCGTGTCGTCGTCGACGCTGGCCGCCGGCAGCAACGCGATGACGCCGTTGGCGGTCAGCCAGCGGCCTTCGATCAGCCGCTGCAGCATGCGCTTGCCGTCGCTGAGCACACGCTGCGCCTCAGGGCCGACGACCTCGTCGCGCAGGATGTCCGGGAACTTGCCGGCCAGGTCCCAGGTCTGGAAGAACGGGCCCCAGTCGATGCAGGCCGCCAGCTCGGCGAGGTCGTAGTTCTTGAACACTCGCCGCCCCGTGAAACGTGGCTTCGGCGGCGTGTAGGCGGCCCAGTCGACGGCCGTCTTGTTGGCGCGTGCGGCGGCCAGCGACACCAGCGGCGTGACCTTCTTGCTGGCGTGCTGCTCGCGCACCCGCTGATAGTCGGCGCGCAGTTCCCCGATGTACTTCGCGGCGCGATCGTCGGACAGCAGATCGCTGCACACGCCCACGCTGCGCGAGGCGTCGGGCACGTAGACCACGGGGCCTTCGTAGTGCGGCGCGATCTTCACCGCGGTGTGCACGCGGCTGCAGGTGGCGCCGCCGATCAGCAGCGGGATCTTGCGCAGGCGGAAGTAGTCGTCGCGCTGCATCTCGCCGGCCACGTGCTGCATCTCCTCCAGGCTCGGCGTGATCAGGCCCGACAGGCCGATGATGTCGGCGCCTTCGACCTTGGCCTTGGCCAGGATGTCCTGGCAAGGCACCATGACGCCCATGTTCACGACCTCGAAGTTGTTGCACTGCAGGACCACCGTGACGATGTTCTTGCCGATGTCGTGCACGTCGCCCTTGACGGTGGCGATGACGATCTTGCCCTTGGCCCGCGCCTCGCCGCCGCCTTCGATCAGCAGCTTCTTCTCTTCCTCGATGTAGGGCAGTAGGTGGGCCACCGCGCTCTTCATGACGCGTGCGCTCTTGACCACCTGCGGCAGGAACATCTTGCCCTGGCCGAAGAGGTCGCCGACGACGTTCATGCCGGCCATCAAGGGCCCTTCGATGACGTGCAGCGGCCGCCCGCCGCCGGCCTTGATGGCTGCCCAAGCCTCTTCGGTGTCCTGCGTGATGAACTCGGTGATGCCGTGCACCAGCGCGTGGCTCAGCCGCGTGTTGACGTCGCCCGCGCGCCAGGCGAGCTTGGCGGTGTCGTCCTTGGCCATGCCCTTGGCGCTTTCGGCCACTTCGATCAGGCGTTCGCCGGCGTCGCTGCGGCGATTGAGCACCACGTCTTCGACGCGCTCGCGCAGCACCGGCTCGAGGTCGTCGTAGACGCCCACCATGCCGGCGTTGACGATGCCCATGTCCAGCCCGGCCCGGATGGCGTGGTACAGGAACACGGTGTGGATGGCCTCGCGCACCGGGTCGTTGCCGCGGAAGCTGAAGGACACGTTGGACACGCCGCCGCTGACCTTGGCACCCGGCAGGTGCTGCTTGATCCAGCCTGTCGCCTCGATGAAGTCGACGGCGTAGTTGTTGTGCTCTTCGATGCCTGTTGCGATGGCGAAGATGTTGGGGTCGAAGATGATGTCCTCGGCGTCGAAGCCGACCTCGTCGACCAGGATGCGGTAGGCGCGTTCGCAGATGCTCGTCTTGCGCTCGTAGCTGTCGGCCTGGCCCTTTTCGTCGAAGGCCATCACCACCGCGGCGGCGCCGTAGCGGCGCACGAGCCGGGCCTGGCGCTTGAACTCGGCCTCGCCCTCCTTCAGCGAGATGCTGTTGACGATGCCCTTGCCCTGGATGCACTTCAGGCCGGCTTCGATCACGCTCCACTTCGACGAATCGATCATGATCGGCACGCGCGCGATCTCGGGCTCACCGGCGATCAGCTTCAGGAAGCGCTCCATCGCCGCGGCGCTGTCGAGCATGGCCTCGTCCATGTTGATGTCGATGATCTGGGCGCCGTTTTCCACCTGCTGGCGCGCCACGGCGAGCGCGTCCTCGTAGCGCCCTTCCAGGATCATCTTGGCAAAGGCGCGGCTGCCGGTGACGTTGGTGCGCTCGCCGATGTTGACGAACAGGCTGCCCGCGGTGATGAAGACGGGCTCCAGGCCCGACAGGCGCATGGGTTGGACGGGGCGGTGGGCAGCGGTCATGGCTCGGCTCCGAAGGATGGAGTGAGCGCAGTTGCAGCCCCGGCAGGCCGCCAGGGTGTCCCGAGCCTGGCTGGCCCCCGCAGGGTGGGGCCGTTGCAACGCTCCTCGGGAGGTGGCCGGAATTCTAGCCGGGGGGGATGACGATGAAGCCGGGCGTGTTCGTGCAGTGGGTGCCGCTGAAGCTGCTCAGGCGGGCCAACAGTGCGATGTTGCCGCTGGGTTGCAGCAGGGCCAGGAAGAAGGGGCGCAGGTTGATGGTGGCGGTGGGGCACAGCGGCAGTTCGAAGTTGACAACGGTGCCCACCACGCCGCCGTAGCTGTATCCGGGCCCGTGAGTGTTCAATGGGCTGAAGATGAACTCCACGCCCTGCGATCCGCGGTAGCCAAAACCGCTGGCCGACAAGCCCATGCTGGCGTCGCCGCTGGAAGGCACGGCGTCGCGCCAACCACTGTCAGGCCGGGCCCCTCACTTGGGCTATGTTCGCGTTGAGTATGGATGGCATCAAATCCCGACCGCCAACGCCAGCAGTGCGGCGGGTTTGAGACCTTCGGAGGTGAACCGGTCCAGGGCGCGAAACCAGCCGAGGTAGTTGCGCAGGTAGGAGGAGGCCACGCCATTGAAGCGGCGCAGCCAGTTCTTCAAACGGCTGCGGTAGCCATTGACGTTGTTGATGTGCCAAGCCCCGAGGGCGCGTTGACCGGCACTGACGTTGATGGCGTGGTGCTCGACGCCGATGTGGCGCGCCGCCG
>JAYUPN010000327.1:0-6826 GCA_043760065.1 Rubrivivax sp. | reverse complement strand
GTGATCGAGACCGCGCACTCGCGCTTCCCGGTCTTCGAGGGCCAGCGCGACAACATCCTGGGCATCCTGATGGCCAAGGACCTGCTCAAGCTGCAGCGCGCGCCCGAGCTCAACCTGCGCACGCTGCTGCGGCCGGCGGTGTTCGTGCCCGAGAGCAAGCGGCTGAACGAGCTGCTGCGCGACTTCCGCTCCAACCGCAACCACCTGGCGATGGTCATCGACGAGTTCGGCAACACCGCCGGGCTGATCACGATCGAGGACGTGCTCGAAGAGATCGTCGGCGAGATCGAGGACGAGTTCGATGAGCAGGAGCAGGAAAACGGCATCTACACGCTGGCCGACGGCAGCCACCGCGTTGCGGGCGACGTGTCGATCTCGGCCGTCAACGAGGCCTTCGGCACGCGCTTGAGCGAAGAGGACTTCGAGACCATCGGCGGCATGGTCGCGCAGCACCATGGTCGCGTGCCGCGCCGCGGCGAGACCGTGCTCGTGGGCGGCTTGAGCTTCACGGTGATGATCACCCGCGGCGGCGCGGTGCGCTGGTTCCGCGTCTCGCGCTCAGCGGCGCCCCGTGCGGTCGAAGACGGCGACGTCGATTGACGCGGCCGCGCCCGAGCCCCTGGGTGGGGCGCCGGTGAAGGTCGACGCGGCGCCACGGCACCGCACGGAAACGCTGGCCGTGGCGCTGCTGGGCGCCCTGCAGACCACGGCCTACGTCCACACCTGGGCCTGGGCACTGCCGCTGCTGACGCTGGCGCTGCTGGTGTGGCGGCTGGACGGTGCCGCGCCGCGCCGCGCCGCGTGGCTGGGCTGGTGCTACGGCACGGCCTGGCTGTGCGCCGGCGTGTGGTGGCTCTACGTCAGCATGCACCGCTACGGCGGCCTGCCGGCGCCGCTGGCAGCCGCGGCCGTGCTGGCGCTGTCGGCGGCGCTGTCGCTGTACCTGGCTGCCGCTTGCGCCGGCTACGCACGCTGGCGCCGCGGCCGCGGCAGCGACGCCGTGCTCTTCGCGGCGCTGTGGCTGCTGGCCGAACTGGCGCGCGGCCTCATCTTCACCGGCTTCCCGTGGCTGGCGCTGGGCTACTCGCAGGTCGACGCGCCCTTGGCTGCGCTGGCACCGTGGCTCGGCGTCTACGGCATCGGCGCGCTGGGCGCGGCGCTCGGCGTGGCGCTCGTGCGCCTCGTGCAGTCGCGCGGTCGCCAGTGGCGCGCGGCTGCTGCGAGCGTGGGCCTGGTCGCGCTGGCGGCGGCCGCTCCCGCCGACTTCACGCAGCCCGCCGGCGAACTGCAGGTGGCGCTGCTGCAGACCAACGTGCGCCAGGACGAGAAGTTCGCCGCCGAGCGCATGCCCGAAGCCTTGGCCTGGGTGTCGCGCGAGATGCTGTCGGCGCGCGCCGACCTGGTGCTGGTGCCCGAGACGGCGATCCCGCTGCTGCCTTTTCAACTGCGCGACTTCGCACCCGGCTACTGGGAGACGCTGCGCGAGCACTTCGCGGTGGCGGGCCCGGACGGCCCGCGCGCGGCGCTGGTCGGCGTGCCGCTGGGCGACTTCGATCGCGGCTACACCAACTCGGTGGCCGGGCTGTCGGCGGGGCCGGCCTACCGCTACGACAAGTGGCACCTGGTGCCGTTCGGCGAGTTCATCCCGACCGGATTCCGCTGGTTCACCGAGCTGCTGAACATCCCGCTCGGCGACTTCGCGCGCGGCGTGCTCAACCCGCCGTCGTTTGCGGTGCGCAGCCAGCGCGTGGCGCCCAACATCTGCTACGAGGACCTGTTCGGCGAAGAGCTGGCGCGGCGCTTCGTCGACCCTGCGCTGGCGCCCACGGTGCTGGCCAACATCAGCAACATCGGCTGGTTCGGCGACACGGCGGCGATCCCGCAGCACCTGGCGATCTCGCGCCTGCGCACGCTGGAGCTGCAGCGGCCGATGCTGCGCGCCACCAACACCGGCGCCACGGCGGTCATCGACCACCGCGGCGTGCCGACTGCACAGTTGGCGCCGCACACGCAGGGTGTGCTGGCGGGCCGGGTGGAAGGGCGCACCGGCGTGACGCCGTTTGCCTGGTGGGCGGCGCGCTGGGGGCTGTGGCCGCTGCTGCTGGCGGCGATCGCCGTGGTGCTGCTGGCCGCGTGGGCGCGCCGGCCTTAGCGCGACAGGCCGGGCTGCCCCATCCGCACCAGCCGGCCCGGCCGTTCGTCGCTGACCACGCCTTCACGCTGCACGCAGCGCCCGGCGACCCAGGTGCCGATGTAGCCCTGGCCGACCTGCAGGAAGCGCTTGCCGCCGGCCGGCAGGTCGCGCACCAGCCGCGGCGTGCCCACCGCCAGCCGCGCCGGGTCGATGAGGTTGAGGTCGGCGCGCTGGCCCACTGCGATGCGGCCGCGGTCGTGCAGGCCCACGTGGTCGGCGTTGCGCGCGCTGAGCAGCTGCACCGCCAGCGCCAGCGGCAGCCGGCCCTGCGCGCGGTCGCGCGTCCAGTGGCTGAGCAGGAAGGTGCTGGAGCTGGCGTCGCAGACGGTGCCGACATGCGCACCGGCGTCGCCCAGGCCGAACAGCGCGCGCGGGTGCGTCAGCATCTGGCGCACGACGTCCAGGTTGCCGTCGTTGTAGTTGAAGATCGGGAAGTAGACGAGGCTGCTGCCGTCGCCCTGCGCGAAGTGGTCGTACAGCGCTTCCAGCGCCGTCGTGCCGCGTTGCCTGGCGCGCACCAGGAAACTCTGCATCACGCCGGGTTCGTAGTCGGGCGCGGCCTCGAGCGGAAACATGCGGCCGGCGATGAGCTCGATGCGCGCCAGCAGCAAGTCCACCAGCGGCGGCACTGGCGTGCCGTCGCCCGACATCCGTTCGCTCTTCTCGGCCAGGATGCGCGCCTTGCGTGCCGGCTCGCGCAGCGCCGCAGCGCGCGCGGCCAGCGGCAGTGCCGCCAGCTCCTTGTAGCCCGGGAAGCCCATGAAAGGGTGGAAGCTGGCGTCCAGGCCGTTGATGACGCCGATGCCGCGCGAGGCCGCCTGCAGGAAGAGCGGCAGCCCCTGCGCGGCAGCAGCTTCGACGCGCGACTGGATGGCCTTCCACTGCTCGCCGCCAGGGTCGCACTGCAGCCACGTCATCGACAGCGGCCGGCCGCTGGCGCGCGCCCGCGTTTCGACGAGGTCGAATTCGGCGTCGAAGCGCTCGCCCGGGCGCATCAGGTCGAAGTCGCTCACCACCTGCACCACGCCGTGCTGCAGGCCGTCGAAGGCGCGCGCGATGCCCGTCAGCTCGGCGGCGCTGGCTTCCGAGGCCGGCGTCTCGTGGCCGCGTGCCGTGCGGTGGTTGTCGGTGCGCCCGGTCGAGAAGCCGGCAGCGCCGGCCTGCAGCGCGCGGCGCAGCAACAGCCGCATGGCGTCGATGTCGTCGGCGGTGGCCGCCTGCTGGGCCAGCGCGCGCTCACCCATCACCGCCATGCGCAGCGGGTCGTGCGGCACCTGGACCAGGAAGTCCAGGCTGTGCGGCATCGCGGCGAGCACGTCCATGTACTGCTCGAAGCCCTGCCAGTTGAACTTCACGCCCTCGGCGAGTGCGGCGCCGGGGATGTCCTCGACACCTTCCATCAGCGCGATGAGCTCGGCCTCGCGCCCCGGCACATGGGGCGTGAAGCCGACGCCGCAGTTGCCCATCATCACGGTCGTCACGCCGTGGTGGATGCTGGGGCTGAAGGTCTCGTCCCACGTCGCCTGGCCGTCGTAGTGGGTGTGGATGTCGACGAAGCCCGGCGTCAGCCAGGCGCCGTGGGCTTTGAGGCGTTCGCGCGCCGCGGCCGTGATGCGGCCGTCCCTGGCAACCTCGACGATGCGGCCGCCGGCAACGCCGACGTCGGCCACGAACGGCGGCGCGCCGGTGCCGTCGACGACGGTGGCGCCTTCAAAGACCGAGTCGAGCATCCTTCCTCCTCCACAGCGTGGCCAGCGTCATGCCGCTGACGATGTGCCACATGCCCCACAGGCTGGCGACGATGACCATGCCCAGGTCGGCGTCGAACTGCACCGCGATGATGCCCAGCGCGAGGCCGGCGTTCTGCATGCCGCCTTCGATCATGATCGCGCGCCGGTCGCCTTCGTTGACGCGGAAGGCGCGCGCCGCCAGGTATCCCAGCAGCAGGCCGGCGCCGTTGTGCAGCACCACGATCAGCAGCTGCGGCAGGATCTGCGGCGTCAGCAGGCGACGCTGCGCGATCAGCCCCAGCACGATGAAGGCCAGCAGCGCGAGCAGGCTGAAGTTCGACAGCGGCTTGCGAAAACGTGCCGCCACCACCGGCAGCCGGTGGCTGAACAGCAGCCCCAGCGTCATCGGCACGGCGAGCAGCGCCAGCAGGCTCCACCAGATCGCGCTGGCGTCGATGTCGAGCTGCTTGAGCCAACCCGCGGTGGCCGGGTTGCTGGCCACCATCCAGGTGAAGTTCAAAGGCGTCAGCACCAGCGCCAACACCGCGGCGACGGCCGAGATGCTGACGCTCAGCGCCGTGTTGCCGCGGCCGTGGTGCGTGACGACGTTGCTCAGCGACCCTCCCGGGCAGCAGGCGACCAGGATCATCGCGGCTTCGACGTTGGGCGGCAGGTCCAGCAGCAGCGTCGCCAGCCAGGTGGCGCCGGGCAGCAGCACGAACTGCGGCACCAGCCCGGCGATCACGGCCCTGGGCGCCCGCGCGACGCGGGTGAAGTCCGCGACCCTGAGCTCCAGCGCCACCGCAAACACCATCGTCGCCAGCACCAGGCTCAGGATCAGTTGTTGTGCAGACATCGCCGCGCAGGGTAGCGGGGCGGCGGGCACTTAAACTCAAGGGTTTTCGCCACACCGGTTCCAATCGCTGCGCCATGCTGACCTTCCAGCAAATCATCCTCAAGCTGCAGAGTTACTGGGACGCCCAGGGCTGCGCGCTGCTGCAACCCTACGACATGGAAGTCGGCGCCGGCACCAGCCACACCGCGACCTTCCTGCGCGCGCTGGGCCCCGAGCCGTGGAAGGCGGCCTACGTGCAGCCCAGCCGCCGCCCCAAGGACGGCCGCTACGGCAACAACCCGAACCGGCTGCAGCACTACTACCAGTACCAGGTGGTGCTCAAGCCGGCGCCGGCCGACATCCTGGAGCTGTACCTGGGTTCGCTCGAAGCGCTGGGCTTCGACCTCAAGGCCAACGACGTGCGCTTCGTCGAGGACGACTGGGAGAACCCGACGCTGGGCGCCTGGGGCCTGGGCTGGGAGGTCTGGCTCAACGGCATGGAGGTGACGCAGTTCACCTACTTCCAGCAGGTCGGCGGTATCGACTGCAAGCCGATCACCGGCGAGATCACCTACGGCCTGGAGCGGCTGGCGATGTACCTGCAGGGTGTCGACAACGTCTACGACCTGGTCTGGACCGAGTCGCCGCAAGGACAGTTGAAGTACCGCGACGTCTACCACCAGAACGAGGTCGAGCAGAGCACCTACAACTTCGAGCACAGCGATGTCGACTTCCTGCTCGGCGCATTCGGCGCGCACGAGGGTCAGGCCCAGTACCTGATGGCACAGCATCTCGCGCTGCCGGCCTACGAGCAGGTGCTCAAGGCCGCGCACACCTTCAACCTGCTCGACGCGCGCGGTGCCATCAGCGTCACCGAGCGCGCGGCCTACATCGGCCGCATCCGCAACCTGGCGCGCAGCGTGGCGGCCAGCTACCTGGACAGCCGTGCGCGGCTGGGCTTCCCGATGGCGCCCCGGGCCTGGGCCGACGAGGTGCTGGCGCAGCTGGCGAAGAAGGCGGCATGACGATGAGCGCCAAGAACCTGCTCGTTGAACTCTTCGTCGAAGAACTGCCACCGAAGGCGCTGAAAAAGCTGGGTGAGGCTTTTGGCGCCGTGTTGCTGCAATCGCTGCGTGCCTCCGGCCTGGCCGGCGAGCACTCGGCGATGAACGTCTTTGCCACGCCGCGCCGGCTGGCCGCGCACATCAGCCACGTGCTGCCGGTGGCGGCGGACAAGGTGGTGTCGGCGAAACTGATGCCGGTAGCTGTGGGATTGGGTAGCGATGGCTCACCTACTCCCGCACTGCTCAAAAAGCTTGCCGCACTGGGCGCAGATGCTAGTGCGGTGCAAAAGCTCATCGTTTTTCAGGAAGGCAAAGCGCAGGTGCTGCTATTCAGAAGCATGGTGCCCGGCGTCACACTCGCCGCCGGCCTGCAGGTCGCGCTGAATGAAAGCCTGGCCAAGCTGCCGATTCCCAAGGTCATGCAGTACCAGCTGGAGACCGGCAGCGATGCCGGCTTCCAGCCCGGTTGGACCAGCGTGCACTTCGTGCGTCCAGCGCGTGGCCTGGTGGCACTGCACGGCGCCGATGTGGTGCCTGTCCGCGCGTTGGGACTGGAGTCAGGCCGCGACACGCGCGGCCACCGCTTCGAAGCCGCGCTGGACCCGGTGGTGCTGCAGCACGCCGACCACTACGAGCATCAACTGCTCGAACAAGGCGCTGTCATCGCCAGCTTCAGCCACCGCCGTGCCGACATCGTGCGGCAGCTCGCGGCAGCCGCGTCGAAGGAAGGCTTGGCGCCCATCGACGACGACGCGCTGCTGGACGAAGTGACGGCGCTGGTCGAGCGCCCGCATGTGCTGCTGTGCCAGTTTGAAGCCGAATTCCTGGCCGTGCCGCCCGAGTGTTTGATCCTGACCATGAAGGCCAACCAGAAGTACTTTCCGTTGCTGGATGCGACGGGTGGGCTAACGAACAAATTCCTGATCGTCAGCAACATCAACCCGGCCGACACCAGCCGCGTGGTGCAGGGCAATGAACGTGTCGTGCGCCCGCGCCTGGCCGA
>JAYUPN010000326.1:0-6831 GCA_043760065.1 Rubrivivax sp. | reverse complement strand
CGGTGTGGGCGAACTGCGCCTGCTGGCCCCCGTGCTGGGCGCGCTGCAGCGCCAGCCGCGCGGCGTGATGTGGTTCGACCCGCCGGCCGCGCCCAGCGCCTGGGCGCTGGCGGCGCTGGGGTTGGACCTGCGGCAGCTGGTCATCGTGCAGTCGCGCCAGGCGGTGCTCTCGCGCGTCAAGGGCGCGGCGCGGCGCATGCTGCCGGCGGCCGACATCCTGTGGGCGCTGGAGCAGGCGTTGAAAAGCGGCCACCTCGGCGCCGCCGTGGCCTGGCTGCCGGCGCGGCTGCCGGCCGACGCGTTGCGCCGGCTGCAGCTGGCCGCGCAGGCGCACGACGGGCCGGTCTTCCTGCTGCGCGACGCGCAGGAGCGCAGCCGCCCCAGCGCCGCGCCGCTGCGCCTGCTGCTGGGCAGCGCCGGGCCCGACCTGCTGCGCGTCACGCTGCTCAAGCGCCGCGGCCCGCCGCTGGCCGAGCCCCTCACCCTGTCGTTGGCCGCCGTGCTGTCGGCCCCCGCGCTGGCGCGGGCGCTGCGCGCGGCAGCGCCGGTGCAGACCGAACTGCCGCTGGGTCTGCACGATGTGCAGACCCAGTGAAGATGCCAGGTTGGCGCCGCCAGCCACCACCGCCACTCGCAGAAAGCCCACCATGACCCATCACCACGCCAGCGGCACCTTCAGCGTCAAGATGCTGCCGCCCGATCCCGCCGCGGCCCCGGCCGACACGCTCCCCACGCCCGGCGCCACGCTGGGCCGGCTGCTGCTGGACAAGCAGTACCAGGGCGACCTGCAGGCCCGCGCACATGGGCAGATGCTGAGCGCCGTCACGCCCACGGCGGGTTCGGCCGGCTACGTGGCCATCGAACACGTCACGGGCACGCTGCACGGCCGCAGCGGCAGCTTCGTGCTGCAGCACCACGGGCTGATGACGCGGGGCGACAAGCAACTCGGCATCACCGTGGTGCCCGACTCGGGCACCGGCGAACTGGCGGGCCTGGAAGGCCGGCTGGACATCCGCATCGAAGAAGGCCGGCACTTCTACGCCTTCGACTACGCGTTGCCCTGAGAAGGTGAAGCATTCCGGCACCTCGCCAAGCGCCGACCGCCATGCGCTGGCTCGCCCTGCACTTGCCGCTGCTGCCGCTGGAGGCCTTCTGCGCCACGCTGTCGGCGGCCGACGCCGCGCGGCCGGTGGCGCTGCTGGCCGAGCACCGCGTCAGCCAGGTCAACCCGGCCGCCGCCGAACGCGGCCTGCGCCCCGGCATCAAGCGCGCCACCGCGCTGACGCTGGCGGCCGAACTGCTGATCGCCGAAAGCCACCCCGGCCGCGAAGCCGCTGCGCTGCAGGCCGTGGCCCACGCCGCACTGGCCTTCACGCCGGCGGTCACGCTGCAGGACGCGCAGACCGTGCTGCTGGAAGTGCAGGGCAGCCTGCGCCTGTTCGGCGGCCCGGCCGCGCTGCGCCAGCGTCTTCAGGCCGCGCTGGCGCCGCTGGGCCACCGCGTGCAGATGGCGGCGGCGCCGACGGCGCTGGGCGCGGCGCTGCTGGCGCAGTGGCATCCGCGCGGCCACGGCGACCTGGTGCTGGGCGCGCATGCCCAGGATCTGCCGGCGCTGCAAAAGCTCTTGCTCCAAGCCCCTGTGTGGATGCTCGGCCCCGGCCGCGAGCACTGGGACGCGCTGCAGGGCATGGGTCTGCACACGCTGTCGGACCTGCGCGCGCTGCCGCGCAGCGGCCTGGCGCGGCGCTTCGGCGAAGGCCTGCTCGACGACCTCGACCGCGCGCTGGGCCTGCAGGCCGACCCGCGGCAGCCGATCGCGCTGCCGGCGGTGTTCGAAAGCCGGCTCGAACTCTTCGCCCGCGCCGACACCGCCGAGCAGGTGCTGCACGGCGCCAGCGTGCTGCTGGCGCGCCTGGTGGCCTGGGCGCAGGCGCGGCACGCGCGCGTGGCCGCCTTCACGCTGCGCATGCTGCACGAGAAGGCGCGCGACACTGCGCTGCCGGCCACCGAACTGCGCATCGAGCTGGCCGAGCCCGCGCTCGACGCCGCGCACCTGCAGGGCTTGCTGCGCGAAAGGGTCGCGCGGCTGGAACTGATCGCGCCAACGCTCGACCTGCAGCTGCACTGCAGCCAGCTGGTGGCCGGCCATGCACCCAACGGCGAGCTCTTCCCCACCCGCGCCAGCCAGGCCGAGGGCCTGACGCGGCTGCTCGAGCGGCTGCGCGCGCGGCTGGGCGACGAGCAGGTGCTGCGCCTGGAGCCGGTGGCCGATCACCGGCCCGAACACGCCAGCCGCACCGTGCCCGCGCAGGGCGTGGCGCCCGCCGGGCCGCTGCCGGCGGCGGTCGAAAGCACCTTGCCGCTGCACCGCCCGGCCTGGCTGCTGCCCGAGCCGCTGCCGCTGGCCGAACGCGATACGCTGCCGCTGCTGCAGGGCCGTGCGCTGCAACTGGTGAGCGGCCCCGAGCGCATCGAGACCGGCTGGTGGGACGCCGACGCGGTGGCGCGCGACTACTTCATCGCGCAGGCCGAAGACGGCTCGCTGGTGTGGGTCTACCGCGGCCGCCTGCCGGGCCGGCCGGGCGAGCCGACGTGGTACTTGCAGGGACTCTTCGGCTGAAGATCCGCGGCGACCGCGTGCCACGCGCGCCGTGCGATAGTCGCGCCCCGTGACAGAAACCGACGACTACCTCGCACCGAGCTGGCGCAAGCGCGCGTTGATCCTGCTCGCGGCCGTGACCACCGCACTGACGATCGTCTACGTGCTGCTGATCCCGCCGACACCGGTGCCGCGCGTGGTGCCGCCGCCGCCGGCCGACGTGGCGCGCTGTGCGCCGGGCCAGACGCAGGGCTGCGTCGGCGGCACCGCCGGCGTCATCATGGCGCCGCGGCCGGCCTCGGCGCCGCGCTGAAACGCGCCGCTCGGGTGCTTCAGACGAGGTCGATCCTGAAGCGCAACCCGGGCGTGCTGCCGTAGGCGGCGTCCTTGACGAAGTGCTCGACGAGCACGCCGCCGTTGGCCGTGATGACGCGCTGCGAGGCGGCGTTGCCGGGGTCGGTCGTCAGCTCGACGCACGACAGGCCCTGCGCGCGTGCCAGCGGCAGCAGCAGGGCCAGCGCGCGCGTGGCGTGGCCCTGGCGCTGCTTCCAGGGCACGACGGCGTAGCCGATGTGCCCCAGCACGTGCGGCGGCAGCGGCGCGCCGCCGGCGGTCCAGCGCAGGCCGATGCTGCCGCAGAAGCCGGCCGCGCCGTCTGCGGCGTCCCAGATCCAGCGCTGAAGGCCGGGGATGCGCGCGCGCTCGCTGCCGTCGGGCAGCTTGACGGGCGGGCCCAGCGCCTGTGGGTCGTCGGTGGTGATGAAGTAGCTGGCCGGGTCGCTGTCGAGCCGCTCGATCGTTTCTTGCGCCGCCGCAGCGCCACGCACGGTGTCGGCCGACCAGCCCTGACCGAGCGCGGCCCGAAAGCCCGG
The DNA here is from genome assembly GCA_043760065.1 of Rubrivivax sp. Classification (GTDB taxonomy): domain Bacteria; phylum Pseudomonadota; class Gammaproteobacteria; order Burkholderiales; family Burkholderiaceae_C; genus Rubrivivax. The sequence goes on along the minus strand of JAYUPN010000326.1, from coordinate 3,360 downwards.
CAGCAGTTCGGGCGTGGGGCGGCGCAGCCGGGTCGTGCTCATGGCGTGGCGCGCTCTGATCAGGCCGGCTGCAGCACCTTCAGCAGCCACTGCTGCAGCGCCTGGATCTCCTCCATGCACACCGAGTGTTCCATCGGGTAGTCGTGCCACTCCAGCGGCTGACCGAGTTGCTTGAGCAGGTCGCGCCCGGCGGCGCCACGCGCCAGCGGCACCACGCCGTCGCTGCGGCCGTGGGCCATGAACACCGGCGTCAGCACGTTGGCATCGTGGCGCTCGGCGGCGGTGGTGGCGGCCAGCGGCAGGTAGCCCGACAGGCCGGCCAGCCCGGCCAGCCGATGCGGGTGGCGCAGCCCGGCGCCGAGCGTGATGGCGCAGCCCTGCGAGAAACCGGCCAGCACGATGCGGTGCGACGGCACGCCGCGCGCCACTTCGCGGTCGATGAGGCGGCTGACCGCCGTCATCGTGGTGCGCAGCCCGGCTTCGTCCTCGCGCCGCGCGATGTCGGCGCCGAGGATGTCGTACCAGGCGCGCATCGCCATGCCGCCGTTGATGGTCACCGGCTGCACCGGTGCGCGCGGAAACAGGAAGCGCACGGGGCCGACGGCGGCGAGCTTGAGCTCGTCGGCGACGGGCAGGAAGTCGGTGCCGTCGGCGCCCAGGCCGTGCAGGATGATGACCGTCGCTGCGGGTTCGGCGCCGGGGTGGAGTTCGATGGTTTGCAGGTCCATGCGGGCAGTGTCCATCAGTACGACAAACCCATCGCCGAGCGCACGTCCTTCATCGTCTGGCGCGCCACCGTGCGTGCGCGCTCGGTGCCCATCTCGACGATCCAGTGCACCTGCTTGGGGTTGGCCAGGTACGTCTCGGCGCGTTCACGCCAGGGCTGCTGTTCCTTGATGACGGCGTCGATCACCGGCTGCTTGCACTCCAGGCAGCCGATGCCGGCGCTGGTGCAGCCCTTGACCACCCAGTCCTTCGTCGCCTCGTCGCTGTAGAGCTTGTGGAACTGCCACACCGGGCACTTCTCGGGGTCGCCGGGGTCGGTGCGGCGGGCGCGTGCCGGGTCGGTGACCATGCCGCGGATCTTCTTCGTCACGTCGGCCGGCTCGTCGCGCATCAGCACCGCGTTGCCGTAGCTCTTGCTCATCTTGGTGCCGTCCAGGCCGGGCAGGCGCAGCACCTCGGTGTGCAGGGCCTGCGGCTCGGTGAGGATGCTCTTTCCTGCGCCCTTCAGGTGGCCGAGCAGCAGCTCGCTGTCCTCCTCGGTCCAGCCGGAAAGGTTCGCTGCGGCCTTCCTGACGATGCCTTCGCCCTTGGCCAGCGCCTCGGTGCTGCCGGTCTCGCCGAAGGCCTTGCGCTGCTTCTCGTAATAGCGCGCGTCGTCCTTGGCGAGCTTGGCCAGCGCGACCGCAATCTTCGATTCGAAACTGGCCGAGCGGCCGTAGAGGTTGTTGAAGCGGCGCGCCACCTCGCGCGTGAGCTCGACGTGCGAGGACTGGTCCTCGCCCACCGGCACCTGGTTGGCCTTGTAGATCAGGATGTCGGCGGCCTGCAGCAGCGGGTAGCCCAGGAAGCCGTAGGTCGCCAGGTCGCGGTCCTTGAGCTTGTCGATCTGGTCCTTGTAGGTCGGCACGCGCTCCAGCCAGCCCAGAGGCGTGCCCATCGCCAGCAGCGTGAACAGCTCGGCGTGCTCGGGCAGGCGGCTCTGGATGAAGATCGTGCAGCGCTCGGGGTCCAGGCCGGCGGCGATCCAGTCGATGACCATGTCGTAGACGTAGCGCTCCATGACCTCGCGCTCTTCGTAGTGCGTGGTCAGCGCATGCCAGTCGGCGACGAAGTAAAAGCACTCGTGCGTGTCTTGCAGCCGCACCCAGTTCTTCAGCGCGCCGTGGTAGTGGCCGAGGTGCAGTGCGCCGGTGGGGCGCATGCCGGAGAGGACTCGCGATCGCATGGGGCAGGGTCGGGCAGGTGGCGGACGAGCAGGATTGTCTCAGGCGTTTGGTTCAGGCAGCAGCGCCTCTACACTGCCGCCCCAGCATGGACAAGCGCATCGTCATCCTGATCTCCGGCCGCGGCTCCAACATGGAGGCCATCGTGCAGCGCTGCGCCGACGAACGTTGGCCGGCGCAGGTGGTGGCGGTGATCGCCAACAAGGCCGCGGCCGGCGGGCTACGGTTCGCTGCCGCGCAGGGCATCGCCACCGCGGTGGTCGACCACCGGGGCCACGCGAGCCGCGAAGCTTTCGACGCCGAACTGGCGCGCGTGATCGACGGCTTCGCGCCGGACCTGGTGGTGCTGGCCGGCTTCATGCGCATCCTGGGCGCCGCCTTCGTGCAGCGCTACGAAGGCCGGCTGCTCAACATCCACCCTTCGTTGCTGCCGGCTTTCCCGGGCCTGCACACGCACCGGCGTGCGCTGGATGCCGGCTGCAAGGCGGTCGGGGCGACCGTGCACCTCGTCACCGCCGATCTGGACCACGGCCCGATCGTCATGCAAAGCGTGGTTGCGGTGCGGCCGGGCGACGATGAACACACGCTGGCCGAGCGCGTGCTGGCCACCGAGCACGTGATCTACCCGCTGAGCGTTCGCTGGTTCGTCGAAGGCCAGTTGCGCGTCGAGGACGGCCGCGTGCACCACCGCGGCGGCGCGTCGCAGGTGCTGATGTGAGCCTCAGTCGCCGATGCGCGCAAATCGCGGCTGCCGGATGCCGTCGATGACCACGTCGCCGAAGAACATCGTGTAGGGCCGCACCCAGTCGCCGCTGGCCCGGTACAGCGGCCGGTACAGCACCAGCGGCTCCAGCGTCTCGCTGTGGCGCACAACGCCCAGCAGCTGGTAGTCCAGGCCCTTGTAGTGGCGGTAGCGGCCCGGTGTGGCCGGGGGCAGGGCGGGCAGGTCGTCGGCAGGCTGATGCATGGGTGGGCAGGATAATCGGGCCGATGCACCCGAACGCCCTCCTGGAACTGAACACCGAACTGCTGCGTTCCGTGATGAAGCTCGATGCACCGGCCGATGGCCTGGTGTCGATGTTCTTCCGCAAGCACCGCGACCTGAGCGCGCGCGAGCGCCACACGCTGGCCGAGACCACCTACACCGTGCTGCGTCAGCGCCTGCTGTTCCAGCATCTGGCGCAGAACGTGAAAGGCGCCGACGGGCCGCCCGAGCGCCGGCTGGCGATCCTGGCCTGGCAGGGCAACGAAGGTTTCCTGCGCGGCGCGCTCAACCCGCAGGAGCTGAGCTGGCTGGCCGAAGCCGCCGAGGTCGACCGCGCCGCGCTGCCCGACAAACTGCGCCACAACCTGCCCGACTGGCTGGCCAACCCGCTGCGCGAGCAGCTCGGCGACGAGTTCTGGCCGCTGG
>JAYUPN010000325.1:0-20650 GCA_043760065.1 Rubrivivax sp. | reverse complement strand
CAAAAGCGCCCGCAAAAGCGTCCGCAAAAGCCCTCGCAGAAGCGCCCGCCAAAGCACCGGCCAAGAAGGTGGCGGCCAAGCGACCCGTCGCCAAGCGTGTCGCTCCCGTGAAGACGGGCATTACCCGCACCGTGGGCGTGAAGACGCCGGCTGCGAAAAAGCCCGCTGCGAAGACGCCGGTGATGGTGGTGGCGCAGACCAAGAAAGTCGTTGCCAAACAGGCCGCCGCCAAGAAGGCACCGGCTCGCAAAAAGACCGCCACCAAGAAGGTCAGCGCCCGCGCGTGAAGCTGTTGCTGGTTGCTGTGGGGCAGCGCCAGCCGGCCTGGGCCGAAGCCGCTTTCGACGACTTCGCCAAGCGGTTTCCGCCCGAAATGCGCCTGGAGTTGAAGGCCGTCAAGGCCGAAACGCGGGGCTCGAAAACACCCGATCAGTTGATGTTTGCCGAAGCTGCGCGACTGAGCGCCGCGCTGCCCAAAGGCGTGCGCCGCGTGGTGCTCGACGAGCGCGGCACGCGCCTGACCACGCCGCAACTGGCCGAGCGCATGAAGGCGTGGCTGGGCGACGGACGCGATGTGGCCTTTCTGGTGGGTGGTCCCGATGGCCTGGACGCCACGCTGAAAGCCAGCGCCGACGAAACCCTGCGCCTGTCCGACCTGACCCTGCCGCATGCCTTCGTGCGGGTGTGGCTGGCCGAGGCGCTGTATCGCGCCTGGACGGTGACGGTGAACCACCCGTATCACCGGGAGTGAGCTGGCTCCTTCGGGTTGTAAGCGCAAACCCGATTGTTTTCCGACGAAGGGGTTGTTCGAGGGCGTGGCGGGCTCTACACGCTATAGATTCAGCCCCCGGATGATGGTGTCCAGATCGATGGCCTGCCCGCCGTTGCTATACGCGTAGCGCCCATTCAAGTGCACATGCCGCCAGGCCATGGGCGATGTCGATGTGATGCGCGCCGGCGCCGTCTCGTTCCCGCTGGCCGTGTGCGGTGTGCGGATGCGCCTGCTCGATGTAGCCGGCCCAGAACTCGCCGAAAGTTACGCCGTAATCAACAAAAGCACGATCGTTTGCGTGTATTGCGTGTAGAGTCCCGCGCGACGAAAACAAGAAGCATGCTTGAGGGAGCTGAATCGGTGTTCGATGCTGGTACCCCACACCGTACAGGGCAGTCGACCCCCAAGTCGCTTCGACAGGCTCATTCCTGGACGACGTTGCTCGGCATGCCGCACTTGGCCGTCGCCGGCCTGTCCGAAACCTGGCTTCTCAAGGAGGCCGGCCACGTGCACTGGCAACTCCTGGAGGAGGCGGTCGGCTGCCGATCGCGGCACTGGAAGGACGCCAGCGGCGCGCGGCTCTATGCCTCGTTCATCGCCTATCGGATCGAAGGCCGGCTGGCGGCCGCGGTGGGCGTGGGCGACCTGCTTGACTGCCACAGCGAGCTCGCGGCCACCAGCCGCAACCGATTCTGCAGCCGGCATGTCCTGCGCAGCGCGAGCCTGCCGTTCGAGACGAGGCTCACGATGGTGACCAGCTTCGTGCGGCGCGACGGCGACAGCAACCGCGGCTTCGTGCGCACCTCGTTCGGCAGCTCCGACCTCGTCGACGTCGGCTTCGGCTCGATCGTCGACGAACTCCTCGGCACTCGCCGCCAGTTCCGCCGCGATGCGGTGCAGGTGCGCGAATCCGCGACCTGCGTCAGCCGGTTCTCCGCCTGCCCGATGGAAGACTTCAACCACGCGGGCATGGTCTATTTCGCGACGTTCCCGCGCTACCTCGATCGCGCGGAGCGCGGCCTGCAGCCAGGGTCGCCGACACCGCTCGCCTTGCCCCCGCTGGTTTCGCGCAGCTGCTTCTATTTCGGAAACGCAGATGCCGGCGACGAGATCGAAGCCGCCGCCGTGCATCGGGGGGACGCCGTCATGTCGCAGGCCTGGTCGGGAGGGTCGCTGCTGTGCGCCGCCGAGACGCTCCGCCCACCCTCATGAAGGTTCCTCCAGCCATGTCGATCAAAATGTACCGGAACACCCAACGGCGCGGCCTCGCGCAAGGCTTCTCGTCATGAGCGCGATGGACACGCCGGCGCTGTCGCTGCCCTACATGGCGATGTCGCGCGAGCTTCGCGCCTCGGTCGAGCAGTTTTTCGCGCGGGCGGAGCCCGAGCAATCGGTGCTGGTCGTCGACAGCTGCGGCCCGGTCATCACGAGCCAGTTCCAGATCCTGGAGGCCATCGGCCTGGAGCGCCTGTTCCGCATGAAGGAGGTGCACGCCTTCTCAGGCGGCGCCTTCGCGCTGTTCGTCTATCTCGGGCTCGCGTCGGGCACGGGGCGGATCTGCCCCACGCAGCTGTCGACGCCGGAGAACGAGCGCCGCTTTCGCAAGTTCCACCACCCGAGCGCGGTGCCGGTCGCGCGCGTGCTGCTGAACCTGCTCACGGGCCGCACGGTGTTCGGCTCGGTGAAGCCGGTGCACGATTCGCTGCGCTACATGCTGCAGGACGATTTCGTCGACGCGCCGTTCGACCGCATGCCGGCGAACCTGTGCCTGCACCTCAACGACCGCCAGGCCAGGCGCTCGATCGAGCTGTCGCGTGCCACGCTGGCCACGTCCGAGCTGGCGGCGCTCGGCGAACTACCGATGCGCGACCTCATCTCCCTGTGCGTGAGCATCCCGCGCGTGTATGGCGACGGCGGACGCGACGGGCGCTACGGCGATCCGGTCTATGCCCGCGACCACCGCGACCACATCAAGACTGTCTGCGCGAACGGGGCACCCACGCTGGTGTCCACGCCGTGGCGAACCGGCACCAAGGACGCGATCACCTTCGTCAAGTGCACGGTGTCGCGCTATCCGAAGGCGGCGTTGATGTCGGACATGCTGCGAATGATCTGCAACGTCCGCAACCGCGACTGGCAGCGCTACGCGCGCGCTGCGTTCCAGTTCCCGGGCTGACGCCTCCCCCAGTCGACCTTTCCCGGGCCACCCAGGCCCATTCTCGTCGCCGCTGCGCGGTGCTTTCGCGCGACGCGGCGACAACCTTCCCAGGAGCCATCGAGTTGAATGCCTTGAACCCGGCGCACAAGGGCCGCGACATCGACCTGTCCGCTGTCCACGACTTCGCGACGCTGCTTGCACGGCGTGCGCAAGCCTCGCCCGAGCGCGTCTCGCTGCTGTTCCTCGGGGATGGCGAGACCGAGAGCGAGCGCGAGACCTTCGCCTCGCTCGACGAGAAGGCGCGGGCGATCGCCGCATCGCTGCGCACGAAGGCCGCGGTCGGCGACCGCATCCTGCTGCTGTTCGGGCCCGGCCTGGATTTCGGCAGCGCCTTCTTCGGCTGCCTATACGCGGGCATGGTGGCGGTGCCAGTGCACCTGCCGCGCCGCAACCAGTCGCTGGACAAGCTCGAGGCGATCGCCGCCAACGCGGATCCGGCCGTCCTGCTGGCGACGACGGTGACGGCGCAGGCGGTGGCCGAGCGCGTGCGCGACTGTGACCACCTTTCGCGCGCCGCGCTTCTGTGCGTCGAGGACGCCTATGCCGCACCGGCCGCCGACTTCGTGCGCCACGACGTCGATCCCGCGTCGATCGCGTTCCTGCAATACACCTCGGGCTCGACCGGCGACCCGAAGGGCGTGATGGTCACGCACGCCAACCTGATCGCCAACGAGCGCGTCATCCGCCAGGCCTTCCTCCACAGCCACGACAGCGTGCTCGTGGGATGGCTGCCGCTGTTCCACGACATGGGGCTGATGGGCAACGTGCTGCAGCCCATCTTCTCGGGCTTCACGTCGGTGCTGATGCCGCCGGCGGCCGCGATCCAGAAGCCCATGCGGGTCCTTCGCGCCGTGTCGACCTACCGCGGCAACACCTGCGGCGGCCCCAACTTCTTTTTCGACCTGTGCGCCAGCAAGTACAGCGTGGACGAGCTCGCGCGCGACGGCACGCTCGACCTGTCCTGCTGGACGCGTGCTTTCAGCGGTTCGGAGCCGGTGCGCCGCGACACGGTCGTCCGGTTCAGCGAGACCTTCGCCCCGTACGGCTTCCGGCGCGCGGCGCTCTACCCGTGCTACGGACTGGCCGAGACGACGCTGTTCGCATCCGGCAACGCCACGTTCGAGGCCGCGTTGTCGATCGACCTCGATCGCACGCAGTTGGAGCAGCATCGCGTGCGCGAGCCGGTCGGCGAGGTGCCGTGGGCCGCCGTCGTCAGCTGCGGCACCGGCTGGCCCGGCCACGACATCGTCATCGTCGATCCGGCGACGCTCGAGACCTGCGGCGCTGATCGCATCGGCGAGATCTGGCTGAGCGGGCCGAGCGTGGCCCTCGGCTACTGGCGCAACGAGGCCGTGACGGCATCCGCCTTTCACGCCGCGATCGCGGGTCGCCCGGGTGTGCGCTACCTGCGCACCGGCGACCTCGGATTCATGCGCGACGGCGAGCTCTACGTAACCGGTCGCCTCAAGGAGGTGCTGATCATCCGTGGCCGCAACCACTATCCGCAGGACATCGAGGCCACGGCCGGGGATGCCCATCCGGCGCTGCGCCAGGGCAGCGGCGCGGCGTTCTCGATCGAGGTCGACGGCACCGAGCAGCTGTGCCTGGTGCACGAGGTCGAACGCGAGTCGCTGCGGCGCCTCGACCGGCCGGAGATCCTGCGCGCGGTCCGCGCCGCGGTCGCCGGACGCCATGACCTGCAGCTGACCGAGCTAATCCTGATCCGTCCAGGCGAGCTGCCCAAGACCACCAGCGGCAAAACGCGTCGCCGCGCCTGCCGCGAGATCCACGCGGCGCGCGGATTCCAGGCGCTGGGTGTCGCGTTGGACACCGGTTCCGAATACGCCCGAAGTCCCGCCTTGGCGGACTGAGTCGGCGTGCATCAACATTCAAAATCCAGGGGAAATCCAATGCAACAAGAACTTTCGGGCGTCGACAAGAACCCGGCCATGAACACGCTTACCCAGGCCAAGCTGACCGTGGTGAGCGGCCGACTGGAGCGCGTCCGTCGCATCCATGCCTTCATGATCCTCGTCCCGCCGCTCTTCGGCGCGGCGCTCGCGGGATGGCTCGCGTGGGAGCGCGGCGTCTCCACCACAGCGCTGGTGCTGCTGGGCGTCTTCTTCTACTGGACGTTCATCGGCATCACCGTCGGCTACCACCGCCACTTCACCCATCGATCGTTCCAGTCGCCGGCGGTCATGCGGTTCCTGCTGGGCGTGGCGGGCTCGATGGCCTGCCAGGGCCCGGTCAACTACTGGGTCAGCAACCATCGCCGGCACCACATGTTCACCGACAAGGACCAAGACATCCATTCGCCGCATGTGTTCCGCTCGCGGCCCTTGCAGTTCTGGAGCGGGTTCTGGCATTCGCACGTCGCGTGGACCTTCAACCACCAGATCTCGAACACCGCCGTCGCCGCGCCGGACCTGCTGCGCGATCCCGTCGCGCGGCGCGTGAACGCGACGTACTACGTCTGGGTCGCGTTCGGCTTCCTGCTGCCCACGGCCATCGGCGGCCTGATGGAGCGCAGCTGGTATGGCGCGCTCGAGGGCCTGCTGTGGGGCGGCGCCGTGCGGCTCGTGCTCACGTACCACTGGATCAACACGGTCACGTCGCTGGCGCACATGTTCGGCTACCAGGACTTCGACAACGGCGACCAGAGCCGCAACAACATCTGGCTCTCGATCCCGACCATGGGCGAGTCCTGGCACAACAACCATCACTCGTTCCCCGGCTCCGCCGCGTTCGGCCTGCGCTGGTGGCAGGTCGACCTGGGGCTGTATGTCATCTACGGCCTCAAGGTGTTCGGACTGGCATGCGACATCAAGCGTCCGCCCGCCCACCTGATCGCGGAGAAGTCTTTCAACAAGGCCGCGTGACGGCCCGCATTCCAAGGAGAAACCCATGAAAGCCAACCAGCAACAAGTCCAGATCTGGATGATCGACTACCTCGCGAAGCTGCTCATGCTTGATCGCGCGCGCATCGACGTAACCGATACTTTCGAGAGCTACGGCCTCGATTCCGCCGCGATGGTGGGCATGACCGGCGACCTCAGCGACTGGGCGGGCATCGAAATCGACCCGGTCATCGCCTACGACCATCCGACGATCGACGCGCTGTCGGCGCAAGTGGTCGCGCTGCTCGGCGGCGCTGCCGCGCCGGTCGGCACGCAACTCGCCGCGGACGCCGTCGGCGCCGAATGAACATCGCAAGAGCACCAGGCCCATGACTCAGACGACCGCAGAATACGGGGGTGCCTCCAAGGAGGCCATCCAGCACCACTACGACCTCAGCAACGCGTTCTATTCGTTGTGGCTCGACGAGACGATGACCTACTCCTGCGCGATGTGGGAAGAGGGCTCGACGCTGAAGGAAGCCCAGCTGCGCAAGCTGGATCACCACATCGACGCCGCGCGCGTGCGCGGTGCCGCGCACGCGCTCGACATCGGCTGCGGCTGGGGCGCGATGCTGCGCCGGCTCGTCGACGACGCCGGCGTCGCCAGTGCCGTCGGCCTGACGCTCAGCGAAGCCCAGGCCGCGTGGGTGCGCAGCCGCCACGATCCGCGCCTGGACGTGCGCGTCGAGAGCTGGGAGCACCACGTGCCCAAGCGCAAGTACGACGGGATCATCTCGGTCGGCGCGTTCGAGCACTTCGCGCGTCCGGACGTCCCAAAGTCGGAAGTGATCGAGAGCTATCGCCGCTTCTTCTCGACGTGCCACGGCTGGCTCGAGTCCGGCGGCGCCATGTCGCTGCAGACCATTGCCTACGGCACCGCGCAGCGCAAAGACCTGAACCGGTTCATCGTCGAGGAGATCTTCCCGGAGTCGGACCTGCCGACGCTGGCTGACATCGACCAGGCCGCACACGGGCTCTTCGAGATCGAGCGCGTGCGCAACGACCGGCTGGACTACGCCCGCACCCTCAAGGAGTGGTACTTCAAGCTGCGCGCCTGCAAGGCCGAGGCGCTGGCCGAAGTCGGCGAGGAGACGGTGGCGCGCTACGAGCGCTATCTCAGCCTGTTCGCGGTGGGCTTCCACACCGGTGCGATGAACCTGCTGCGGCTCTCGCTGCGCCGCATCGATCCGCGCTGACCATGGGCCTCGAGTTCGACGTGATCGCGATGCAGGGGGGCGGAATCCGCTGCTTCTGGCAGGCTGGCTTCCTGGAGGTCGCCAGCGAGATCCGGCGCGTGAAGGAGGCGCCGATCTTCGCGGTCAGCGCCGCGGCGGGCATCGCGGCCGCCCACGCGGCCGGGCGCCTGGAATATGCCGTCGAACGGTTTCGCGCGGCGGCCTGCGCCAACACACGCAACGTCCATTGGCGCAACCTGCTGTCCGACCAGCCCGTGTTTCCGCACTCGGGCATCTATCGTCGGGTGCTGGGCGAGGTCTTCGACGACGCGGCGATGGCGCGGCTGCGGGCGGGGCCCGGGCTGTCCGTGCTACTGGCGCGACCGCGTCCCGGCCTGCCAACGGCGGTCACCGTCGGCCTGAGCGGCGTGCTCTACCGCGCGAAGAAGTCGATGGCGCCGGCGCGCTGGAACCGCCTCGCGCAGGCCGCGGGCTTTCGCACCCAGTACGTCGACGTGCGCACCTGCGACGGCCCCGATGCCGTCGCCCAGCTGATCCTCGCCTCGTCATGCACGCCCCCGTTCACGCCGGTGCTCACCTGGGAAGGACGTCGCGTGATCGACGGCGGCCTGCTGGAGTCCGTCCCGATCAGTCTGATCGCGGCCGCCGGCCGGCGAGCGCTGGTACTGATGACGCGCGCGCCGCGGCCGGGCGAGTCCATCGTCGACGCGCACGACGTCGTGTGGCCGTCGCGCCCGCTGGCCGTGTCCGCCTGGGACTACACCAACCCGCAGGCGATCGACGACGCGGTCGCGCTGGGACGCCACGACGCCGCCGCCTTCGTCGACCGCCACGCGCTTCGCCGCTGCCTGATCTCGACGGGCGATTGACCGCTGGCGCCACCGCGGTGCCCGCATCGCATGTCCAACCCACGAAAGTTTCCTGTGCCGCATGACATCGCCATCGTCGGTATGAGCTGCCGCTTTCCCGACGCGGCCAATCCGACGCAATTCTGGGAACTCCTGTCGAGCGGTCGCTCCGCGATCCGCGAAGTGCCGCCCGAGCGCTGGAGTGCGGCGCGCATCTACGACTCAGATCCGGCGGTGCCCGGCAAGGCGAACACGAAGTGGGGCGGCTTCCTGCCGGCGCCGGGCGATTTCGACAACGAGTTTTTCCGGATGACCGCCGAGGAGTCGACCTATGTCGATCCGCAGCAGCGCCTGATCCTCGAGCTCGGGTGGGAGGCGCTGGAAGACGCCGGCATCGCGCCCGACGGCCTGGGCGGCGAGCGCGCGGGCGTGTACGTCGGCATCTCGCACAACGACTACGAGCGGATCATCTACCGCCGACTCGAGGACATCACCCGCTTCCACGGCACCGGCTCGTACCAGGCCGTGGCCGCCAACCGGCTGTCGTACTTCCTCAACGTCGTGGGGCCGAGCGTGGCGGTCGACAGCGCGTGCTCGTCGGGCCTCAGTGCGCTGCACATGGCCTGCGCCGCCTTGCGCCAGGGCGAGCTGGGCGTCGCGCTGGTCGGCGCGGTCACCTACCACCTGACGCCGGACGAGACGATCGGCCTGACCAAGGGCCGCATGCTGTCGGGGCAGGGGGTCTGCCGGCCGTTCGACAAGCAAGCCGACGGCTACGTGCGCGGCGAGGGTGGCGGCGTGCTCGTGCTCAAGCGGCTGAAAGACGCGCTGCGCGAGGGCGACCGCATCCACGGCGTGGTGCAGGGGACGGCGATCAACCACAACGGACGCAGCAACGGGCTGTCGGCGCCCAGCGGCCGCGCGCTGCAGGCGGTCTTCGAGCAGGCCCTGCGCTCGGCCGGGATGCCGGCGTCGGCCGTGACCTTCCTGGAGACGCACGGCACCGGTACCAAGCTCGGTGACCAAATCGAACTGGGCGCGATCCGCGACGTCTACGGCGCCGCCGGCGACGCGCTGCACCTGGGCACCGCCAAGTCCAACGTGGGACACCTCGAGACGGCTTCGGGCATGGTCAGCCTGATCAAGGTGCTGCTGGCGATGAAGCACGGGCGCATCCCGCCCAACGTCTATCCGCCCACGCCGTAGCTGCTGCCGCTTCCCCCGGGCTCGCGCCTGACGTTCCCGCTGGAGTCCGCCGAGTGGGCTGCGGGCGAGCGAGCGCGCGTGGCCGCCGTCACTTCGTATGGCTTCGGCGGCGCCAACGGCCGTGTGATCCTGACAGACGCACCGGCCGCGGTCGCCCGGGTGCCCGAACCGGAGTCGTTGGTCGACGGCCTCGAGCTCGTCTGCATGTCGGCCCGCACGCCCGACGCGCTGGCGCAACTCGCACGCGACTACCTCGCGCAGCTCCAGCACGACGCCGCGCCGCTGGCCGGTATCGCTTTCACCGCGGCCGTCGGGCGTACGCATTTCGAATGGCGCCACGCCATCGTCGCCGACGGCCTCGATGGTCTGCTCGGCCAGCTGCGCGTGCTCGCCGCGAACACCTCGACGCTGCAACCCGTGCAACGGCAGGCGCGCAGCGTCTTCCTGTTCGGTGCCGGCGCGCGAGCCCCGGCCGGTTTCGTCGCCGGCCTGGCCCGACGTCACGAGGCGTTCCGCCTAGCCCTCGAGCAATGCCGTGCGGAAATTGATCGGGTGGCCCCCGTGCCGGACGCCGACGTGCGGGCGCGACTCGACGCCTTCGCATCGCAGTTCGCGTTGGCCAGGCTGCTAGCCGCCTGGGGCATCGAGGCCGAGGCCGTGCGGGGCGTGGGCGACGGCCGGGCGGTCGCCGTGGCGTTCGCGGGTGCCGTGACGCTGCAGCAGGCGGTCGGCCTGGTCGCCGGCGCGCCCGTCGTGCTGGCCGTGCGCCCACCCGTGATCCCGATCGTCGATGCGGACGGTGCGCCGGTTGCTGCGGACGAACTTGCCGCTGGCCGCTATTTCACCGACGCGGCGCCGATCCCCGCGCTGGCGCCCGATGCGCGCAGCATCCGCATCGGCGGCGACGCCGCCGTTGCGCACGACGGCACCGAGGCGCTCGTCCTCGCGCAGCCGGACGACCTGCCGGCGCACGCAGCCTTGCTGGACGCCGTCGCGCGCGCCTACGTGCGCGGCGCGAAGATCGACTGGTCTCTGTTCCATGCAGGCCGTTCCGTTCGCAAGGCCTCGCTGCCGACGTACCCGTTCCAGCGCTCGACGCACTGGTTTGCCGACATCGCACGCGATGCCGAGGCCGTCGCGCCGGCCGCGACCGCAACCGCGCCTGCCCCGATGCCAGCCCTCGGCCCGGTGCCCGCGCCTCGCATGGCACTGGCGGAGACGCACGTGGCACCCGCGGATCCGGTCGGCGCGCGCGCATTGGATCTGGCCGCGTGGCTGCGCACCTACGCCGCGACCCGCCTTGATTCGCGCCTGATGGACGAGCGCCGCTGCATGCCTCCGCACCTCGTGCTCGACTTCGGCAACGCGGGCCTGCTCGGCCTGCTGGTGCCCCGGCGCTGGGGCGGCGAGGGCCTGTCGATGCGCGATGCGGTGCACGTCTTCGAGCAGATCGGCGCGGTCGACATCACACTCGCGGCCTTCATCGGCGTGCACAACGTGCTGGGCGTGCTGCCGATCCTGCACGGCGCAAGCGAGGCGCTGAAGGCGGAGTTCTTGCCGCAGCTGGCCGCCGGCAGGCTGCTGGGGGCCTTTGCGGTCACGGAGCCCGGCGCGGGCTCGAATCCGCGCGGCATGGCGGCCACGGCACGACCGGCGCCCGATGGCGGATGGCTGCTGGACGGCCACAAGACCTGGATCGGCAACGCCGCGTGGTCGGGCTCGCTGGCGACCTTCGTCAACGAGCACGACGCGAGCGGCGCCTTCGTCGGCATCAGCGGCTTCCTTACGACGCCGGCCACGCCCGGCGTCGTGCAAGGCACCGAGGCGCTGACCATGGGCGTGCGCGCGATGATCCAGAACGAGGTCATCCTGCGTGGCGCGCGTGTCGACGCGTCGCGGCGCCTCGGACGCCCCGGCGAAGGCCTCGTGATCGCCGCGGAGACCTTCGACGTGGGCCGCCTGGGCATCGGCGCGCTCACCGTCGGTGCCATGAAGCGCTGCTTGCAACTGCTGCAGCGCTTCGCCTCGCGTCGTCGCATCTCGACGGGGCTGCTGGCCGACAACGGCGTCTATCTCGAGACGCTCGGCACTGCGGCCGTGCGCATCGAAATGATGCAGGCCTGGGTGCGGCTGCTGGCGCGCCTGCGCGACGAGGGCGCGGCGGTGCCGTCCGAGGCCTGCGCGATCGCCAAGGTGGCCGGCACCGAATGGCTGTGGGAGACCGTGGACGCCACAATGCAGTTCATGGGCGGACGCGGCTACATCGAGACGAACCTCGTGCCGCAGATGCTGCGCGACGCGCGCCTGCTGCGCATCTTTGAAGGCCCGTCCGAGGCGCTGCTGGCCCATCTCGGCGCCGCCTTCGCGAAGGGGCGCCCGGCGCTGATCCCGTTCTTGGCGAAGAACTTCGAAGGGCTCGCCGCACGCCACGTCGTCGAACAGCTAGAGTCGCTCGTGCGCGCCATCGCGGACGCGGACGTGAGGGCGTTGCCTGTCGACGTCGCCGCCTGCCTGCACCAACGCGCCGGCTGGGCGCAGTGCGCGGCCGCGCTGCTGTGCGCGGCGCAGGCGTGCACGTCGGGTCCGGCGCGCGATGCGGTGCTCGACGCCGCGCGCCGCGAGTTCGACCAGGCGCTGGCGCGAGCGCACGCGTTCCTGGCGGCCCCGCGCGCGCTAGACGCCGCCGCCGTCCGTGTGCATGCACAGGCGCTGGCGAGCGAGATCGGCGACGTCGACCAGCGGTCATCCGGCGGGCCCAATACGTTGCTCGACGAACTGCTGCGGCCGGACGCGCACGCCGACGCGGCCCTCGAGCTTCCGACCGTGCGACCGACGTTGCCCGTTCCTGCGCGGCCGATCGCGCCGATCGAGCCGGCAGCGCCGGCAGCGCCGGCCGGCGGCCTGCGCGACGCGGTGGTGACGCTCTTCGCCAGGCGCGTGCGCTTGCCGTCGCAGGCGCTGGACCTCGACCGGCCGTTCTTTGAATACGGGATCGACTCGGTCGACGCGGTGGAGCTCGCGCACGAGATCGAGGAGACGCTGGGCGTGGCGCTCGATCCCACGGTGCTCTGGAACTACCCGACGCTGAACCAGCTCCTGCGACATGTCGCGCCGGTGTTGTCGAGCCAGCAACTGCTCGACGAACTTCGCAAGGAACTCGCCAGTGACGAACTCTGACGCCGTGGACGACCGGGACGTCGCCCTGCGCCTGGCGCTGGAGAAGATCCGCACGCTCAAGAAGGCGCTCGAGGACCAGCGCGCTCGGGAGTCGCGGCCGGTGGCCATCGTCGGCTGCGGGCTCCGCCTCCCGGGCGGCGTGACGAACCTGGAGCAGTTCGGCGAGTTGCTGTTCTCCGGCCGGAGCGCGGTCGCGGCGACACCCGCCAGCCGTTGGTCGTCGACGCGATTCCACGATCCCGATCCGGCCTGCGCCGGCAAGATGTACGTGGATCGAGCGGCCTTTCTCGACGACGTCGACCGGTTCGACGCCGCGTTCTTCGACATCTCGCCGCGCGAGGCCGTCGACATGGATCCGCAGCAACGCCTGCTGCTGGAAGTCGTTTGGGAGGCGTTCGAGCACGCCGGCATCGCACCGACCGGCCTGCGCGGCAGCAACACGGGCGTGTACCTGGGCATGTCGATGGACGACTACGCGCACGTCGCCACCAACGGCTGGGACCCGCGCGAGATCAACGCCTACAACGCGCTCGGCAACGCCCGCAGCGTGGCTGCGGGACGCATCGCCTACGCCTTCGACTTCATCGGCATCGTCTTCCAGCTCGACACCGCCTGCTCGTCGTCGCTGGTCGCCGTCCACCTCGCGCGCCAGGCGCTGCAGCGCGGCGAGATCGACGCGGCCGTCGTGGCTGGCGCCAACCTCATCCTGTCGCCGCTTGGATCGATCGGCTTCTGCCGGATGAACGCGCTCGCCCCCGACGGCCGCTGCAAGACCTTCGACGCGTCGGCCGACGGCTACGGCCGCGGCGAGGGCGTGTGCGCGATCGTGCTCAAACGGCTGGACGACGCCGAGCGCGACGGCGACCGGGTGCTGGGCATCCTGCGCGGCTCGGCGGTCAACCACGACGGCCGCAGCAACGGCCTGACGGCGCCGAACGGCACGCGCCAGGAGGCCTTGCTGGCCGCGGCCTTGCGCGACGGCGGCGTCGATCCGGAGGACGTGCTGTATGTCGAGGCCCACGGCACGGGCACGCCGCTCGGCGACCCGATCGAGGTCGACAGCATCGGCCGCGTCTATGCGCCGCCCACCCGCGGCGGCGAGCGCCTCGCCATCGGCAGCGTCAAGCCGCAGATCGGCCACCTGGAGGCCGCCGCTGGGCTCGCAGGGCTGTGCAAGCTGCTGCTGGTCGGCGCTGCGGGCCGCGTGCCGCCGAGCCCGTATCTCGACCAGCCCAGTCCCCGCATCCGCTGGGACCGCCATGCGCTCGAGGTGCCGCGCGAGGGCCGGACACTTCCGGCGCGAGCCGAGCGCCTGCTCGCCGTCAGCGGCTTCGGCATGAGCGGCACGAACGCGCACGTCATCGTCGGCGTGCCCGAGGCGCGCCCGAAGCGTTCGCGGTGCGACGACCGGCCGCGCGTGCTGTGCCTGTCCGCGCGCAGCGAGGGCGCGCTCGCGCGTCTCGCGCAGGCGCACGCGACGCGCCTGGCCGGCGCGCCGGACGATCTCGACGCGTTGTGCCTCACCGCGCATGTCGGGCGCAGCCATTTTGAATGGCGTCGCGCGTTCGTGTTTCGCTCCGCGACGGAGCTGGCCGCCACGCTGGCGCGCTTCGCGTCGGCGGATGCCATGGAGCGGCCGGCATCGCGGGCGACCGGGCGGGTGTCGGATGCGGTCGACGTCGGGCTGATCCCTACGTCGTCGTCCTTGCTCGACGAAGAAGCGGGGCGCGAGGCGCTGCTGCAGGCCGTGGCGGACGCCTACGAGCGCGGTGCCGCGATCGAGTGGTCGGCGTTGCATCCGCAGCCGGCGCAACGCGTCACGCTGCCGAGCTATCCGTTCGAGCCGCAGCGCCACTGGAAGACGTTCGGCGACGCCGGGGCGCCCAGCACCATCGCGCCCGTCGCGCTCCACGTGATCGCCGCGATCGCCGCGACGTTGCGCGACCATCGTGTCTTCGGCTGGGGCGTCGCGCCGGGCGCGTTGCACCTGTCGATCTGCCAGTCGCAGCTCGGCGCGCGTTCCGGGCCGAGCTGGAACCGGCTGAACGCCGTCAGCTTCGACGAGCCGATGGTCACCGCAGACGGCGCCACGCCGCCGCCGCTGCAATGCCGCATCGGCGACGATGCGGCGATCGCCGTCGTGTCGGAGCAGCCGTCCGCGAAGTTCCATCTGCGCGCGACGTGGGCCGCGACGCCCCCGCCGGACGACGTGCGCACGCTGCCCGAGCGGCCCCTGGCGACCCCGGGCGAGCCGGGTGCCGCCATCTACGCCGCGCAGGCACGGCGCGGCCTCGACCTCGGCCCCTCGTTCCGCTGGATCGAGCGCTACTGGCGCAACGCCGGCGCTGTCTTCGCGGACCTCGCGCGCCCGGCGGCCACCGCGGCGTGGCCCGATGCGCTGCATCCCGGCCTAATCGATTCGTGCCTGCAACTGCTGGGCGTGGCGCTGGCACGCGAAGACGACCGCATGTTCATCCCGTTCTTCGCCCGCCAAGTGGGTTTCGGGCGCGTCCTCGCGCCCGGCGACCGCTTCCGCTGCGTGGCGTGGATCGAGAACGGCGACGGCCTCGTCGAAGGCGCCCGCGGCCACCTGGTGCTGTTCGGCGAGCACGACCCCCGACCGGTCTTCGTGCTGGACGGCCTGCAGGTGCGCGAGGTCACGCCGGCCAAGCTGCAGGGACGCGTGGCCGACGGATCGGCATCGCTGATCTATCGCTGGCAATGGCAGGCCGTCGTGCCGTCCACGATCCCCGCGGCGACGCAGGCCGCGGGGTGGCGTGTGCAAGGCGAGGGCGTTCTCGCCGATGCCTTGCGGGCGTTGGCACGGACCATCGATGCGCCGCACGCCACGCACGTCTGGTGCCCGCACGCACCGGGCGACGTGTCTCCCGCGGAGGACGTGCGGCGCCTGGCGCACGAGTTCGTCGCACAGGCGCGCGCGGCGGCCGGGGGCACGCTGCATGTCGTGCTGAAGGACCAGCCCGGGCTTGCGAACTTGGCCGCGAGTGCGCTGGAGATCCTGGTTCGCACCTGGAACGCCGAGCATGCCGCAAGCGGCGTCCGGCTGTGGCGGGTGTCGCCGGACATGGAGGCTGCGCAATTCGCCCGCGTGCTGCGCGACGCGCCGCACGGCGACGTCGCGGAAGTCGGCAGCGCCGGCCTGCGGGTGCGTGCGTTCGTCTCCGTCGCCCCGCCGGGCGCACCGGCGCGCCGATGGGCCGGCAGGACCTGTCTCGTGACCGGCGCCGGCGGCGGGCTGGGACTTGCCCTATGTCGCCATCTTGCCGCCGGCGGTGCACGCCGGCTCTTCTGCGTCGCGCGGCGCATGGACGACGTCGCCGCGCTGCGTCGATTCGTGGCCGAGCGACATCTCGACTGCGAGGTCGTCCCGATTTCGCTCGACGTGGCGCAGCCCGAGGCCGTGCGCGCGCTCGCGGACCGCATCGCCTCGACGGGCGCCGGCGAGCTGCATGCCGTCTTCCACCTCGCGGGCGTGCTGGCCGACCGGCTGCTCGCCGACGCGGACGAGGCCGTCGCCGCCGAGGCCTTCCGGGCCAAGGCGGAGGGTGCCTGGCACCTGCACGAGGCGACCCACGCATTCGCGCTGGAAGCCTTCGTGTGCTTCTCGTCGATCGCGTCGATCGTGCCGAATGCCGGGCAGGGCTGGTACGGCGCGGCCAACGCCTTCGTCAACGACCTGTGCACGCGGCGCCGCGAGTCCGGATTGCCCGCGCACAGCCTGTGCTGGGGCCCCTGGGCCGGCGCCGGCATGGCCGCGACCCTGCCGCAGGCGACGCTGGACGCGATGCAGGCGCTGCGCCTGCGCCCGCTCGGCGTCGACGAGGCGCTGGGCCTGCTGGACGGCCTGTGCGACGTTGACGACCCCGTGCTGGTCATCTCCGCCGGCAGCGATGCGCAGGCGCTGCCGCGGCAGTTGCAACGGTCGCTGCCCGCCGCGCCGCGGCCGAGGGCCGTCGCGGCCGGTGCGTCGCGCGCGGGCCTGCGCGAGGCTCTCGCCGCCATCGTCGCGGACGTGCTGGAGATCGACGCGGACGAGCTGCTGCGCAGCGACGATCCGCTGGACCGGTTCGGACTCGATTCCCTGATGGGCGTCGACGTGGTAGAGCGGATCAACGCCGACTTTGGCGCCACGCTGCCGGTGACCACCCGCGTCAGCGTCGCCGGCCTCTCCACCCTGGCGGCGCTGGTGATGGCGTCAATGTCGCGCAGCGAGCTCGTGCGGCCCCTGCTGGTGCCCGTCGGGCCGGGGCGTGCCGCGGCGTGCGATGCGCGCCTCGTCGGACTGCATTTCCTCGGCGGCGACGTCGACTGCTTTGCTGCCTGGGATGTCGGCCTGGGGCAGGGTGTCGAGGTGCTGGCGGCGGCGTGGCGCGACCTGCGCGAGCCGGGCGAGCCGGCGTCGATCGGCACAGTGGCAGCGGCGATTGCGCGTGCCATCGCCGCGCTCGATCCGCGGCCGACCGTGCTTTACGGACACAGCATGGGCGCGCTGCTGGCCTACGAGATCGCCGCCGCGTTGCATCGCGCCGGCCATGCCGCCCTGCTGCATGTGGTTGTCGGCGCGATGTGGGCGCCGCGCGACCACGCGGCCATGATGGCGCGGCCGTCCGGCACGCTGGATGGGCTGCTGGCCGCGTTGTCCACGGGCGGTGCCACGCTAGGCGACCACGAGGCCTGGCGCCGCCTCGCGCAGTCCGACATGGCGATGATGCAGGCGTACGTGCCGAGCGACGTCGTGTTGCCTTGGCCGGTCACCGCGGTTAGCGGCGCCCGCGACCGCGTGGTGGAGGCAGGCGGGATGGATCGCTGGCGGTCGACGACGACCGCCGGATTCCGCAGGCACGGCGTGGACGGCGACCACCTGTTCGTCCTCGAGTCCGCCGAACTTCTTTCAGTCCTTCAACGAGTCCTCGATGACGATGTCTTTGAACCCGCGTGCGAGCTGTGAGCTCTTCGTCCGGTTTTCCGATTGCGATCCGCTCGGCCACCTCTACAACGTGCGCTACCTCGACTACCTGTTCGATGGCCGCGACCAGCACGTCGCAGAGAACTACCCGCTTCTGCGCGACGAGATGCGGTCGCGCCAGCGCAACTGGGTGATCGTGTCGACCGACATCCGCTACCTGGCGCCGGTGCGCCACGGCGACCGGGTGCGCATCGAGAGCTCGCTCGTGAAGGTCGAGCGCCACGGCGTGAAGCTGGAGATCGCGATGTCGGACACGGCCACGGGGCACTTTAAATCCGTGCTCTGGTCGCAACTGCGCTTCGTGGACCTGGAGCGCAACATCATCGTCAACCATTCGGCGCCCATCCAGGCCTTCTTCGACGGCGTGTGGCTGCACACCGAGGCCACGTCGCTGGACCAGCGCATCCGCGAACTCAAGCCGGTGGCCACGCCCGCGTGACGGGCGCGTCGGCACCGCAGGCGTGCAGGACGACCCGCGGCGGGCGGCCGCCGCAGGTCGACGCCGCGACCGCCACCACATGGCCGTCGCTCGTCGTCCATTGCGCGAAGCCGAACTCGTCGAGCGGGCGGCCGTCGCCGGTCGCTCGCAGGACGATGCCGTCGGCCAGGTCGAAGTCCAGCGCGCCGAACGGCGTCGCGAGACCGCTTCCGGTAGCCTTCGCGTAGGCCTCCTTCAGGGTCCAGAGCCGCATGAACCGGGCGCCGCGGTCGGCGGCGAGCAGCGCCTGCAAGCCGGCGCGTTCGGCCGCGGACGCGGTGCGCCGGCCCAGCGCCTCGACATCGACCTCGCGCGCCAGGCGCTCCACATCGATGCCGCAGGCGACCTCCTGCGTCACGACGCAGGCCACCGCCCCTGGCGCGTGGGCCAGGCTGAAGCGCAGTCCGGTGGCCTTGAAGGGCGCGGCCAGTTCGGGTCGGCCGCCGGGGTCGCTTTCGAATCGCCACGCCGATGGCGCGACCTCCGGCAGGCGCTCGCTCAGCGCCCGCCGCAGCAGCGCATGCGCGGCGATCCAGCTGTTGCGGTCGCGCTCGAAGCGGAAGCTCGCGGCGCGCGTGCGTTCTGCGTCGCAAAGCCCGGCGGCGTTGGTGTCGGCCTCGGACGGGCCGTCGAGCCAGACATGGGCGACCGTCATCGGCCGGCGCTCAGGGTGAGACCAGGCTCGCGTAGACCAGCGCGACCGCGCCGACCAGCGAGGCACCGGCGCCGAGCGTGTTGCCGGCATAGGGCTCCGTGGAAGGCCAGGTGACGAGCGAAGGGTTCCATGGGGCGGGAGCGAAGGCGGTCAGGGAGAGTGCGCGATTTTATCGATGGGTGCGCAGCCTGTTGGCGATGCGTTGAGACTGTGCAATAACTGTCGTCGGAAAAAAACGAATCCGAGATTACAACCCCTCCTTCCCCCTTCACGGGGAAGGCTGGGATGGGGGTGAAAGGGTGGCAGTGCGACGGCTTGTATTCGGAGATTCACTTCCACTCATGCACGACTTCATCTATCTCGCCTCGCAAAGCCCGCGCCGCCGACAACTGCTCGAACAACTCGGCGTTCGCCACGAGCTGCTGCTGCCTTCTGCAGAAGAAGACGCCGAAGCGCTCGAAGCCACCGTCGCCGGCGAGCTGCCACAGCATTACGTCGAACGCGTGACGCGCGCCAAGCTGCATGCGGCGCAACGTCGCCTGCGCGCACGCGGCCTGCCGCCCGCGCCCGTGCTGTGTTCGGACACCACGGTGGCGCTGGGCCGGCGCATCCTCGGCAAGCCGGTCGATGCCGCCGATGCCGCCGCCACGCTGCGCCTGCTGTCGGGCCGCAGTCACCGCGTCATCACCTCGGTGGCGCTGGCCTGGGGCCGGCGGGGCGACGAGAAAGAGGCGCTGCTGACCAGCGTGTCGCAGGTGCGCTTCGCCGCGTTGTCGGAGGCCCGCATCGCGGCCTACGTGGCCACCGGCGAACCCTTCGGCAAGGCCGGCGCGTACGCCATTCAAAGCGGCGCGGCGGCGTGGATCGAACGCATCGCCGGCAGCTACACCGGCATCATGGGACTGCCGCTGTTCGAGACGGCGCAATTGCTGGCGCAAGCCAAGTTCCGATACTGATTGCCCGCGGGGCGTCGAATACCATCACTCCATGCAAGACATCCTGATCAACTGGGCGCCCCAAGAGACCCGCGTCGCCGTGGTCGAGAACGGCGCGGTGCAGGAGCTGCACGTCGAGCGCACGCTGGAGCGTGGCCTCGTCGGCAACATCTATGCGGGCCGCGTGGCGCGCGTGCTGCCCGGCATGCAGTCGGCCTTCATCGATATCGGCCTGGAGCGCGCAGCCTTCCTGCATGTGGCAGATGTGCAGGTGACCGGCGCACCGCGTCACGAGCACGGCCCGGGTGCTGCGCCGCCCACGCCGATCGAGCGGCTGGTCTTCGAGGGCCAGACGCTGACCGTGCAGGTGGTGAAGGACCCGATCGGCACCAAGGGCGCGCGGCTGTCGTCGCAAATCAGCATCGCCGGCCGCTTGCTGGTGTTCCTGCCGCAAGACGACCACATCGGCATCTCGCAGAAGATCGGTTCGCACGAACTGCGCGAGCAGTTGCGCGGCCGCATGAGCGTGCTTGCGGGCAAGCCGGAAAACGGCGCGACCGGCGGCTTCATTCTGCGCACGAATGCCGAAGACGCCACCGATGCCGAGCTGGCCGACGACATCGCCTACCTGCGCAAGACCTGGAACGCGGCACGCGAGCGCAGCTTCAAGTCGCCGTCCGGCAGCCTGCTGCACCAGGACCTGAGCCTGGTGCAGCGCGTGCTGCGTGACCTGGCGCAGGAAAGCACGCAGGCCATTCGCATCGATTCGGGCGAGCAGTTTCAAACCCTCAAGTCCTTCGGTGAGCAGTTCGCGCCCACCTCGGTCGGCAAGCTGCAGCACTACCGCGGCGAGCGGCCGATCTTCGACCTCTTCAACATCGACGACGAGATTGCGCGTGCGCTGGCGCGGCGGGTCGACTTGAAATCGGGCGGCTACCTGATCGTCGACCAGACCGAGGCGCTGACCACGGTCGACGTGAACACCGGCGGCTACGTGGGCGCGCGAAGTTTCGACGACACCATCTTCAAGACCAACCTGGAGGCGGCGCAGTCCATCGCGCGACAACTGCGCCTGCGCAACCTGGGCGGCATCGTCATCGTCGACTTCATCGACATGGCGCGCGAAGACCACCAAGCGGCGGTGCTGTCCGAGTTTCGGAAGCAGTTGCAGCGCGACCGCACCAAGACCACCGTCAGCGGCTTCACCGGCCTGGGGCTGGTGGAGATGACGCGCAAGCGCACCCGCGAGTCGCTGGCCCACATGCTGTGCGAGCCGTG
>JAYUPN010000324.1:0-6857 GCA_043760065.1 Rubrivivax sp. | reverse complement strand
TGCAGCACCTTGATCGGCGCCTTGAACATTTCCACAAATTCCAGCAAACCTTGGTTGGCAAGGCAGAGGCCGCCGCTGTAGCTGTAGGCGTCTGGGTCGTCCTGCGAGAAGGTCTCGAGCTTGCGGATGTCGACCTTGCCCACCAGGCTTGAGATGTCCTGGTTGTTCTCGTCGCCCGGCTCGGTCTTGCTGATGCCCACCTGCTTGAGGATGCTGGGATGACGCTTCACAACCTTGAACTTGCGGATGTCGCCGCCGTATTCTTCGAGCCGCTTCACGGCCCAGGGGGACAGGATGCGGTTGAGGTAACGACGCGGTATGCCGTATTCGCTTTCCAGGATGGGGCCATCTTCGGTGGTGTCGAACAACCCCAGCGGCGACTCGTTCACCGGGCTGCCCTTGATGGCGTAGAAGGGCACGTCCTGCATCAGCTGCTTCAGGCGCTCGGCGATGCTGCTCTTGCCGCCGCCCACCGGGCCCAGCAGGTAGAGGATCTGCTTCCTCTCTTCCAGCCCTTGTGCGCCATGGCGGAAGTAGCTCACCACTTGTTCGATGGCGTCTTCCATGCCGTAGAACTCGGCGAAGGCTGGGTAGACCTTGATCACCTTGTTGGCAAACAGCCGCGACATCCGCGGGTCGTTGCGCGTGTCCACCGAGGCCGGCTCGCCGATGGCCCTGAGCATGCGCTCGGCGGCGGTGGCGTAGGCCAGGGTGTTGCGTTTGCACTCGGCGAGGTAGTCCTCGAGCGAGATCTCTTCTTCGCGTGTGCGCTCGAACCGAGCCGCGAAATGGCTGATCACATCCATGCGTGCTTCCTCCGGAAAGGGGGCCAGCTCGCGGAGGGGAGGACAACCCTGCCCCTGACCGCGCCTGGGAAGTTCTGATGAAGTCCCGGCTGTACAGGCCCAGGCTCCATCAGAGCTTTCCGGCTGTCGGCGAAATGGTGCTGCCGACGGCGATGTGATCACAGCATCGTTCATTCTGCGCCGATGAAGCGCCGGATGAACCGTCCAATCAGGGGCCAGTTTCGACCAACCCCTCTCGCCGTGGAATCACGCACACGGCGAACACGGTATTGCAAGCGCCGTGCCTTGTCATCATGCCCACAACGCGGCAATCGCGCCCGCGGCTGACATTCTGATCGCACGCCAACGGCGCGTGCTGCCTGGAGCCGCTCTCGCGGGATGAGACACTGCCCTGGATGAACCGACACCTGCTGCTGCTGACCGTGTGCCAGGCACTGTTCCTGACCAACAACGTCACGTTCATCGCCATCAACGGCCTCGTCGGCCTCTCGCTGGCACCGCTGGGCTGGATGGCGACGCTGCCGGTCACCGGTTATGTCGTCGGCGCTGCGCTGTCGGCGATGCCGGTGGCGCGGCTGCAGGCCCGGGTCGGGCGCAAGCGATCGTTCCAGATCGGTCTGCTGGTGGCGGCCCTGTCGGCGGCGCTGTGTGCGCTGGCGGTCAGCATCGGCAGCTTCTGGCTGCTGGTGGCGGCCACCGTGTTTGCCGGCTTCTACAGCGCCAACGGTGCGCTGTACCGCTTTGCAGGTCCCGAACTGGTGCAGCCGGCGTTCCGCGAGCGTGCGCTGTCCTGGGTGCTGGCCGGTGGCGTGGCCGGCGCTTTCATCGGCCCCAACCTGGCCAGCGCGACGCGCGCTTGGCTGTCGGTGCCCTTCGCCGGCGCCTACCTGGCACTGGTGGGCGTGGCGGTGCTCAGCCTGGCGGTGATGTCGTTGATCCGCTTCCCCGATCACGTACCGCCCTTGCCGGGCGCCGCCGCCGGCCGCCCGCTGGCAGAGCTGGCGCGGCAACCCGCCTTCGTGGTGGCGATCATCGCGGCAGCGCTCGGCTACGGCGTCATGAACCTTCTGATGGCCGCGACGCCGATCGCCATGGCGCAGTGCAAACATCCCTTCGACAGCGCAGCGCTGGTGCTGGAGTGGCATGTGCTCGGGATGTTCGTGCCCAGTTTCTTCACCGGCCACCTGATCAGGCGCTTCGGCGCCTTGCCGGTGATGGGCGTCGGCGCGCTGCTCAATCTCGTGTGCGTGGTGGTTGCACTCAGCGGCGTCGACCTGATGCAGTTCCTGGTCGCGCTGTTCACGCTGGGCGTGGGCTGGAACTTCCTCTACACCGGCGGCAGCACGCTGCTGACCCGCAGCTACCGGCCCGAGGAGAAGAACCGCGCCCAGGGCGCCATGGACACCTGCGTCTTCTGGACCATGGCCTTGAGCTCTTTCTCGTCGGGGGCGCTGATCACGACGCAAGGCTGGACCTGGCTGAACCTGGGTTCGCTGCTGCCGATTGCGCTTGTCTGCGGCGCCCTCGTGTGGCTGGCGCTGCAGCAGCGGGGAGCACGGATGCTGCGCACCTGATCGACAGCCTGAAGCTGATCGGCCCGCTGCACAGCCGCTGGAGACTGCGGCCGACCGGCCGCACCGTTGATCAAGGTCCAGCCCGCGACCCGCAGGCGCCGCCGGCCTGGCGTGCGGTCAGGGCAGCAGGGCCGCCTGCAGCGCCCGCGCCGGCCAGGCGACGCAGCCCTCGATCAAGGGCAGGCCGAGCACGGGGCCGGCAGCGAACGGCACGCCTTAACGCGTGAACTTGTCGACCGCGCGGCCGCTCGTGCTGCCGGCGGTGAACGTCAGATCGGCCAGCGCGCGACCGGGGAGGTTCAGCGCAAAGCAACCGCTGGCCATCACCAGTCCATGCGTGAAGGTGGACTTGTCGATGACCACCGCCACGCGCGGCGGCGTGAACTCCACCGGCATCGACCACGCCGCCGCCATGACGTTGCGCCGCGCGCCGTGCACGCTGGTGACGAGGACCGTGGGGCCGTGGTTGATCAGCCGGCTGGCATGGCCCAGCGCCACCGGCCGCATCATGCTTCGGCGGCGCCGAGTTTTTCGAGCAGGCCGCTCAGCTCTTCGAGCGAGCCGAAGGCGATGGCGACCTCGCCCGCCTCGCCGCGCCGTGTGCGGCGCTTGACGCGGATCTCCACCGACGCGGTCAGCAGGTCGGACAGCCGCTCCTCGAGCCGCACCAGATCGCGCGACTTGGCACCCGGCCTGGCCTTGCCCGCCGATGCGCTGCCCTGCGCCGTCTGCAATGCACGCGCCACCAGGCGTTCGGCATCGCGCACGCTCAGCTTCCGGGCCGCGATCTCCTGCGCGCTCATCACCTGCTCGGCGGCCGGCAGCGCCAGCAGTGCGCGGGCGTGGCCCATGTCGATATCGCCGGCCAGCAGCATCTGCTGCACCGGTTCGGCCAGGTTCAGCAGGCGCAGCAGGTTGGACGCCGCGCTGCGCGAGCGGCCCACCGCCTGCGCGGCCTGCTCGTGCGTGAGCTGGAACTCGATGACCAGGCGCTGCAGGCCCTGCGCTTCTTCCAGCGGGTTGAGGTCCTCGCGCTGGATGTTCTCGATCAGCGCCATCACCGCCGCGGCTTCGTCGGCAACCTCCTTGACGAGCACCGGCACGCTGTCCAGGCCGGCGAGCTTGGCGGCGCGGAAACGCCGCTCGCCGGCGATGATCTCGTAGGCACCGCCCACCGGCCGCACCAGGATCGGCTGCATCACGCCCTGGCTCTTGATGCTCTCGGCCAGCTCGTAGAGCGAGCCCTCGTCCATGCGCGTGCGCGGTTGGTAGCGCCCGGGGCGCAGGGCGCCCAGCGCCAGCGTCGTGGGCGTGCCGGCAGCGGCAGGCGCATCGCTGACCCGCGGGCCGAGCAGCGCCTCCAGGCCGAGGCCCAGGCCCTTGGGTTTCTTGGTCACCATGCGGCGGATTGTCACCGAGCGCGTCGGTGGCGCTCTGCTGCCGGGTGCAGCACATCGCGCTCGAGGTAGCGCCGCAGCTTCTGCAGCCGCGGATCGTGGCGGTCGGGCATGTGCGCCAGGTAGTCGATGACGGCGTCGACGCGCAGCAGCAGCCGGCCCTTGTCGTCGATGCGCCACTGGCCCGGCATGCGCGCGGCCAGCACGTCGTCGGCCTCGTGGCGGCCGAGCACGCGCAGCAGGCCCCTGCCGCCCAGCCAGACGTGGCGGCCATCGTCCTCGACCTGCAGCGTGACGCCGCCGAAAGCATGGAAGTGGCCGGACTCGCGCGCCCAGAAGCGGTCGCGAAGCCAGGCCTGCAGGTCGCCGGCGCGCCGCACCGCGAGCCACGCCGCGGCTGCAACCAGCACCGCCACGGCCACGCCCGTCAGCAGCGCCCAGGGCACGCCGCCGCCCAGCAGCCGGGCCCAGCCGGCCACCGTCGCCAGCGCCAGGCCGACGAGGATGGCGCGCAGCAGCCGGCCGTTCACGCCGCAGCTTTGCCGATGGAACACAACAGCGCCAGGCCTTCGGGCCAGTCGCCGAGGCCGCTGTCGGCGTTCAGGTGGCCTGCAGCGCCCAGGCACAGGGCAGCAGCACCCCAGTCGCCGGCCATCTGCCCGGCGCGGTCTGCGCAGCAGTAGGGGTCGTCGCTGCTGTAGACCACCAGGGTCGGGAACGGCAGCCGCTGCCTGGCGATGGCGCGCCAGCTGGCCAGCTGCGGCGGCGTGTCGGCGTGCGCCGTGTCGGGCGGCGCCACAAGCAGCGCACCGCCGATACGGCCCGCGAGCCGGCTGTGCGCGGCCCACGCCGCCACCAGCTGGCAGCCCAGGCTGTGCGCCACCAGCGCTGTCGGGCGCGCGTCGGCGAGCACCGCTTCTTCGAGCTGCACCATCCAGTCGCCGCGCAAGGGCCGGTTCCAGTCGGCCTGCTGCACGCGCTCGAAGCCGTGCAGCGCTTCCCAGCGGCTCTGCCAGTGCGCCGGGCCCGAGTTCTGCCAGCCCGGAAGGATCAACACCCGCTCTTCTGACCGCATTGGCCTTATCCTTGCTGCATTGCGACGCCATTGTGTTCGAGGACGAGCACGGAGCCCCGCACCACAACCCGTTCGGTAGCCGCCGGGGGCTTCAAGGCCCCCCGGCAAGCCGCGAGGACACTGACATGGCATTCACCGTATTCGTCGATGGCCAGGAAGGCACCACCGGGCTGCGCATCCACGAGTACCTGGCGGCGCGCAAGGACGTCGAAGTGCTGCGCATCGACGCCGACCGCCGCAAGGACAGTGCCGAGCGCGCGCGGCTGCTCAACGCCGCCGACGTGGCGTTCCTGTGCCTGCCCGACGCCGCGTCGCGCGAAGCGGCTGCGCTGGTGAACAACCCGCGCACCTGCCTCATCGACGCCAGCACCGCGCACCGCACGGCGCCGGGCTGGGTCTTCGGTCTGCCAGAACTGACGCCCGGGCAACGTGCCGCGTTGCGCGCAACCAAGCGCATCGCCAACCCCGGCTGCCACGCCAGCGCCTTCATCCTGCTGCTGCGCCCGCTGGTCGATGCCGGTCTGGTGCCGGCCGCTCACCCGGTGGACGCGACGTCCATCACCGGCTACTCCGGCGGCGGCAAGAAGATGATCGAGCAGTACCAGGCAGCGGCCGCGGCCCAAGGTGCCGAGCATGCGCTCACTTCGCCGCGGCCTTATGCGCTGACGGTCAGTCACAAGCACGTCGCCGAGATGATGGCGCACACGGGGCTGCGCACAGCGCCCATCTTCATGCCCATCGTCGGCAGCTTCTACAAGGGACTGACGGTCACGGTGCCGCTGCACTTGCAGGCCCTGGGCACGACGCCCGAGGCGGTGCAAGCTGCGCTGGCCGCCCGCTACGCCGGCGAGCGCTTCATCCGCGTCATGCCGCTGCGCGACCCGGCGACGCTGGAAACGGGCTTCTTCGACGTCCAGGCCTGCAACGACACCAACCGGGTCGACCTCTTCGTCTTTGCCAACGACACCCAGGCCATCCTGGTGGCCCGTCTGGACAATCTGGGCAAGGGCGCCAGCGGCGCGGCGGTGCAGTCGATGAACGTGCACCTGGGCCTGGACGAGGGGCTGGGGCTGTAAGTCAGCGCACGCCGACTTGCAGTTCAGGCTGCTGGCCGCTCGCGATAGTGGTACTGGTAGCCCTCGACAAAGTCCAGGCGGCGGTAGACCGCCAGTGCCGACTGGTTGTCGGCCTCTACCTGCAGGTACCCGATCCTCGCACCTTGCCTCGATGAAATAGAAAGCAGGCGCTCACACAGCAGGCTGGCAAAGCCCCGTCCGCGCACCGATTCGTGGGTGAAGACGTCGTAGAGTCCCACGAAAGCGCCTTCGCGCGCGAACTGGCCGCAGGCCAGAACTTCGCCCGTGCCTTCGCGCAGGATGGCGTAGCCTTCGTAGGGCACGGGCGAGTGCTGCAGCCGCAGGGCGTGACTCAGGCAGTGCTCGGGCGGTGAGCCGCGCAAGGCGCCCACGGCATCCGCGAACGCCGCTCCATCGAGACGGGACCAGCGCATGCCCGCGGGCAGCGGCCGGCCGGCAGGGTCCGGCAACCGGGTGCAGACCATGACCCGGGTGTGGTCCACGACGGCGTAGTTCAGCGACGCCAGGGTGGCGTCCAGGTTCGCTGGTTGCGTGAAGCGATGCAGCCTGAAGATCATCGGCAGCCCGGCTTCGCGGTAGACCTCGGCCGCGAGCATCAGCTTGTCGTCGACCACCAGGCGCCCCGCGACCACCGCGTTGATGCAGCGCGCGCGCCGGGCTTTGCCCGGCAGGTAGCGCACCAGCCAGCCGTCGAGCCAGCGCTGTTGCGGCGGCGCGCTGGCGTTGAGGCCCGCGTCCTCGATGCGGGACAGCAGCGTGTCATCGAGTCCGGCCATGCCGCTTCAGCCCAGGCGGGCCGACATCTCCTTGGCGAACTCGACGAAGGCCACCGCGCCCTTGGACGACGGGTCGAAGGTGACACCGGGCTGGCCGTAGCTGGGCGCCTCGGCCAGCCGCACGTTGCGCGG
>JAYUPN010000323.1:0-6901 GCA_043760065.1 Rubrivivax sp. | reverse complement strand
CTCACGGCCGAGGAACTGAAGGCCGAGACGATGCTGCTGCTGGGCACCGGCCACTGCTTCCGCGACCACGTGCTCGAGGTCTGCCCCGAGTACGCGCGCTTTGCGAGTTCCACCGCCACCGAAGGCGTTGGCATCCGCAAGAGCTTCGAGGGCAGCTCGCTGGAGACCATCAAGTACATGGTCGCCTCGGGCATGGGCGTGACGGTGGTGCCGCAGCTCAGCGTGCCGGCCGAGCCGCAGGTGCACATCAAGTACATCAGGTTCGTAGCCCCGGTGCCGACGCGGCGCGTGGTGCTGGCGTGGCGGCGCAGCTTCCCGCGCTACGAGGCGATCGCGGCGCTGCGCAACTGCATCTACGCCTGCGCGCTGCCGGGGGTCAAGCGGTTGTCCTGAGGTCGGCCCCATTGGCGCCTGCGGGGGTTTCGCTATCGCTGCGCTTTGGGTATTCAATTGGATAGCTTGATAGTCAAAACGTATCGTTCAGGTCTTGCGCGGTGCGTGCGGTCCTTGCAACGGGGCCTCGGCTGCCGCGCCGACACCGACCGCCGTCCCCGGCAGAGAGGATCCGTTCATGGCCAAGAAACCACCCGTCGCAGCTTCGGCGATCAACATCGGCATCAGCGACAAGGACCGCGCCGCCATCGCCGGCGGTCTGAGCCGCCTGCTGGCCGACACCTACACGCTGTACCTCACCACGCACAACTTCCACTGGAACGTGACGGGGCCGATGTTCAACACCCTGCACACCATGTTCATGGCCCAGTACACCGAGCTGTGGAACGCGGTCGACCCGATCGCCGAGCGCATCCGCTCGCTGGGCCACCCCGCGCCGGGCAGCTATGCCGCCTTCGGCGCGCTGGCTTCGATCGACGACGCGCCGACGAATCCGCCCAAGGCGCTGGAGATGGTGCGCATCCTGGTCACCGGACACGAAGCCGTGGCACGCACCGCGCGCAGCATCTTTGCTCTGGCCGACAAGGCCGCCGACGAGCCCACGGCCGACCTGCTGACGCAGCGGCTGACGGTGCACGAGCAGACGGCGTGGATGCTGCGCTCGCTGCTGGAAGAGTGAGCCGGCCTACAGGTCGTCGACCGTCTTCGGCCAGCTCTTCTTGAGCAGCGTGCTCAAGGCGCGGTCGGCGAGCAGCCGGCCGCCGGTCTGGCAGCGCGCGCAGTAGTTGGTCTCGCTGTGTGCATGCACGATGCGCTGCACCGGGGTGCCGCACACCGGGCACGGCAGGCGGTAGCGGCCGTGCACGGCCATCTGCGGGTGAAAGGCGGTGACCTTCTCGGGCCACAGCGGCGACTCGGCGCGCAGCCGTGCGGTCCACTCGGTGAGCACTTCGCGCACGGCGTCGAACAGGCGCTGCACGTCGCTCGCCGGCAGCGAGCGGGTCAGCGACACGGGCGAGAGCCGCGCGCGGTGCAGGATCTCGTCGGAGTAGGCGTTGCCGATGCCGCTGAACAGGTGCGGGTCGGTCAGCGCGCGCTTCAGCGTGTGGTTCTCGCCGTGCAGGCGCTGCGCGAAGGCCGCCAGGTCGGCGCTCAGCACGTCGATGCCGCCGGGGTCCATCGCGGCCAGCGCCTGCGCGCTGTCGACGAGGTGGATCGACGCCCGCCGCGTCGTGCCGGCTTCGGTCAGCACGAGCTGGCCGCTGTCAAACTGCAAGCTGGCCAGCGCCAACCGGCCCGGCAGCTTGGCCTGTGGCGCAAGCCAGCGCAGGCGGCCGGCGATCATGAGGTGGATGACGAGGTACCAGTCGCCCTGCAGCGCGAGCACCACCCGTTTGCCCAGGCGCTGCACGGCGACCACCTCGCGGCCCTCGGCCTGCGCGATGGGCGGCACGGCGGTGCGCAGCACGAAGGGGTTCGGCAGCTGCACGCGGCGCAGCACCTGGCCTTGCAGGCGCTCCTGCGAGCGCTCGACGTAGACCGTGATGTCGGGCAGCTCGGGCACCGCGCCGCCCGGGCCTCAGGATCGGGCCTCGGCGCTGCGCTGCGCCCGGTGCGCCTGGCGCCGGCGCCAGGCGCGGGCGAGCGACAGCGTCACCAGCACGCTGCCGGTCGCCACCAGCAGCGCGGCGGCAATCGAAGCGGTGCGCAGCAGCGGGTTGTTGAAGTCCTCGCCTTCGCTGTAGTCCATCACGTGCAGGCGCCAGAAGAAGTCGTAGATGACCCAGGCTTCGGTCCGCACGGCCAGCAACTCGCCGCTGCGCGCGTCGACGTACAGGCGCGTCTGCAGCGCGTCTTCGAAGCGGGCCTGCCAGATGTCCTTCCTGCCGCCGAGCTCGCGCACCAGGCCCAGCCGGCGCGGCGCCTCGGCCAGCCGCTGCACCTGCGCGAGCTGCCCGGGGCCGCGGTACAGGCCTTGTGCAAAGCGCGTCACGGCGGCCGCGTCGGGCGCGGGCAGCGCTTCGCCGCTGCTGGTCCACCAGGTTTCGCCGCCGGCGCTGCGCAGCCGCCAGGCCGGGCCTTGCGCCGTGGCCACGCTGCTGATCGACAGCGGCGGCGCGCTCGCGCTTGTGGCCGCGGCGGCGGCCACGCGCAGCAGCGGCTGCGCCCAGTCGGCCGGCAGCGCCAGCTTCGGGGCGTCGACCCAGTCCTTGCCCTTGACCCAGCCCTGGAACGGCAGCCAGGCGAAGATCAGCCCGCCCAGCACCCAGGCCAGCACCTGCAACGCCACGGCGTAGGCCAGCCAGCGGTGCCAGCGGAAGAAGCGGGGGCCCAGGCGGGCGGAAGGGTGGTTCATCGGTATGTCGGCAGTGGGCGAAGATAATCCCACGTTTTCCCCGCACGTTGCCCCTGGGCGTGCCCACCAGCGCCTTTGCGGCCTGCACGATGTCCACCGAACCCCTGTCCCCACTCGCCGCCCAGGTCCGCCGCCGCCGCACCTTCGCCATCATTTCGCACCCCGACGCCGGCAAGACGACGCTGACCGAGAAGCTGCTGCTGTTCTCCGGCGCGATCCAGATCGCCGGCAGCGTGAAGGCGCGCAAGGCGACGCGGCACGCCACCAGTGACTGGATGGAGATCGAGAAGCAGCGCGGCATCTCGGTGGCCTCCAGCGTGATGCAGATGGAGTACCGCGACTGCGTCATCAACTTGCTCGACACCCCCGGCCACCAGGACTTCAGCGAAGACACCTACCGCGTGCTGACGGCGGTCGACGCGGCGCTGATGGTCATCGACGCGGCCAACGGCGTCGAGCCGCAGACGCGTCGCCTGCTGCAGGTCTGCCGCGCGCGCAACACGCCGATCCTGACCTTCGTCAACAAGATGGACCGCGAGGTGAAAGACCCGCTGGTGTTGATGGACGAGATCGAGCGCGAACTCGGCATGGAGGTCGTGCCCTTCACCTGGCCGGTGGGCATGGGCAAGGCCTTCCACGGCGTGATGGATCTGCGCGAGAAACAGATGCGCGTGTTCAGCCCCGGCGAAGACCGTGTCTCCGGAAAATCGGGTGCCGACGACGAGATCCTCGACGGCCTGGACAACCCGGCCTATGCCGAGCGCTTCGGCATGCAGTACCAGCAGGCCAAGGGCGAGATCGAGCTGCTGACCGACGCCGCGCCGCCGTTCGAGCCGGCGGTCTTCCTGGCCGGCCATCAGACGCCGATGTTCTTCGGCTCGGCGGTCAACAACTTCGGCGTGCGCGAGGTGCTCGACGCGCTCGTCGACCTGGCGCCGTCGCCGGGCGAGCGCAAGGCCATCCAGCGCACCGTGCAGCCCGAGGAGCCCAAGTTCACCGGCGTCGTCTTCAAGATCCAGGCCAACATGGACCCGGCGCACCGCGACCGCATCGCCTTCCTGCGCGTGGCCAGCGGCCACTTCGAGCGCGGCATGCGGCTGAAGGTCGTGCGCAGCGGCAAGGAGATGCGGCCCAACACCGTGGTCTCGTTCCTGAGCCAGCGCCGCGAGCTGCTCGACGAGGCCTTTGCCGGCGACATCATCGGCATCCCCAACCACGGCGTGCTGCAGCTCGGCGACACCATCACCGAAGGCGAGTCGCTGCAGTTCACGGGCCTGCCCTTCTTCGCGCCCGAGATGTTCCGCAGCGTCGAGGTCGCCGACCCGCTGAAGACCAAGCAGCTGCGGGCCGGACTGACGCAGCTGGGCGAAGAAGGCGCGATCCAGGTCTTCCGCCCGGTGTCGGGCAGCGTGCTGCTGCTGGGCGCGGTCGGGCAGCTGCAGTTCGAGGTTGTGGCGCACCGGCTGGAGCACGAGTACAGCTGCAAGGCGCGCATCCAGCCGGCGCGCTACAACGTCGCGCGCTGGGTGACGTGCAACGCCGCCGATGGCGGCGACAAGGAGCTGCAGCGCTTCATCGACGGCAATGCCCACCGCGTGGCGCTGGACGCCGTCGACGCGCCCACCGTGCTGCTGGAGTACGCCGGCGAGCTGCGCGCGATGCAGGAGAACTGGCCCAAGATCAAGTTCCACGCGCTGCGGGAACACGCGGGGCTGGTGTTCCAGAAGCAGTTGCAGGGTTGACCAGGGGTGCCTTTGGTAATACAGTGTGTATTACCTGCATCGCAGAGGTGAACCATGACCATCACCATCAAGCTGGAAGCCAGGCTCGAAGAGCAGTTGCGCCAGCGCGCTTCTGCCACCGGATGCAGCACAAGCGAGGTCGTGCGCTCGGCGCTCCAGGCCTACCTTGCGCTCGACCCGAAAGGCCCACCCCGCTCGGCGTTCGAACTGGGCGCTGACTTGTTCGGCCGCCACCGCGGGCCAGCCGATCTGGCACAAGACCGCAAGCGCGCCCTGGCGCAGGCCTGGTCCGAACGCCAGGCCCGCCGGGGCTGAGCGTGGCTGCGCGCCGGCCCGTCGCAGCTGAACCATCGGCCCGCTACTTGGCCCACGCCGGCCCGGTGCTCGTCGACAGCGGGCCCTTGATCGCGCTCTTCAATGGCGCAGACAGCTGGAATGAACGCGTCGTGAACTGGCTGCAAGGCCACCCGGCAGCCACACTGCTCAGCACCTGGCCGGTGGCCACCGAGGTCTGCGCGCTGCTGGCGCGCCGCATCGGCAACGCGTGCGCGCTGGACTTCCTGCGCTGGGCGCAGCGCGGCGGCATCACGCTCGAGACCGCCGCCGAAGGCTCGATCACCGAAGTGCTGCGCATCAGCGAACGATTCGCCAGCCTGCCCTTCGACCTGGCCGATGCATCGATCGCCGAGACCGCGGCGCGGCTGAAGCTGCGGCACGTGCTGTCCATCGACGCCGACTTCGATGTCTACCGCGATCGTGCGGGCCGGCCGCTGGTCAACCTGCTGCTGGCCTGAGCTGCTTCGGCGCTGCCGATAATCGACCCGTGAGCACGCACGCCCCCGCCTCCGCCCCACCCTCGCGACTGGCGCTCTACCTCGACCTCATCCGCTGGAACCGCCCCGCCGGCTGGTTGCTGCTGCTGTGGCCCACGCTGTCGGCGCTGTGGATCGCGGCCGATGGCTTCCCGGGCTGGCACCTGCTGATCGTCTTCGTCGCCGGCACGGTGCTGATGCGCAGCGCCGGCTGCTGCGTCAACGACGTCGCCGATCAGGACTTCGACCGCCACGTCAAGCGCACCGCCGAACGCCCGGTGACGCGTGGTGCGGTGTCGGCGCGCGAAGCGCTGCTCGTGGGCGCGGTGCTGGCGGCGCTGGCCTTCGGCCTCGTGCTGACGACCAGTGCGCCGGCGATCATGCTCAGCGTGCCGGCGCTGGCCATCACGCTGCTGTACCCCTACGCCAAGCGCGTGCTGAGCCTGCCGCAGGCGGTGCTGGGCGTGGCCTTCAGCTTCGGCATCCCGATGGCCTTTGCCGCCGCGCAGGGCGGCACCGAATGGAGCCTGGCGGCCATCAACGCCGCGGTGCCGCCGCATGCCTGGCTGCTGCTGCTGTCCAACCTGTTCTGGGTGCTGGCCTACGACACCGAGTACGCGATGGTCGACCGCGACGACGACCTGCGCATCGGCATGAAGACCAGCGCCATCACGCTCGGGCGCTTCGACGTGGCGGCGGTGATGGCCTGCTACGCCGTCTACCTGCTGAGCTGGGCGCTGCTGGGGCGCGCGCTCGGCCTCGGCAGCGTGTTCCTGCTCGGCATCGCGGCAGCGGCGCTGCAGGCGGCCTGGCACTACACGCTGATCCGCCAGCGCCAGCGCGAAGGCTGTTTCAAGGCCTTCCGGAACAACCACTGGCTGGGTTTTGCGGTGTTTGCCGGCGTCGCCGCCGACCTGGCACTGCGCTGAAGGCGGCGGGTTGTCGGTAGTTGCACGAAGCGCGCCGCGCCCCGCGCTGCGTCAACATCGGCCATTCGTTACCTGGAGCACCGCATGAAGATCACCCCCGTCCTGGCGCTGGCCGCCACGCTGGCCCTGGCCGCCACCGCTGCGCAGGCGCAGCAGTTTTTCCGCATCGGCACCGGCGGCACGGCCGGCACCTATTACCCGGTCGGCGGCGCGATCGCCAACGCCGTCAGCCAGCCGGGCAAGATCGTCGTCACCGCGCAGGCCAGCAACGGCAGCGTGGCCAACGTCAACGGCATTGCCGGCGGCGCGATGGAAAGTGGCTTCAGCCAGGCCGACGTCGCGACCTGGGCGCAAAAGGGCACCGGCATCTACGAAGGCAAGCCCAACGTGCCGGGGCTGCGGCTGATCGCCAACCTGTACCCCGAGAGCGTGCACGTGGTGGTCAAGAAGGGCAGCGGCATCAAGACCGTGGCCGACCTGAAGGGCAAGCGCGTGGCGCTGGACGAGCCGGGCTCGGGTACGCTGGTCAACGCGCGCGCCATCCTGGCCGTCTACGGCCTGAAGGAGTCGGACATCAAGCCCGAGTACATCAAGCCCAACCAGGCCGGCGACAAGATGAAGGACGGCTCGCTCGACGCCTTCTTCTTCACCGGCGGCGCACCGGCCGGC
>JAYUPN010000322.1:0-6904 GCA_043760065.1 Rubrivivax sp. | reverse complement strand
AAGGTGTGGTTCCAGATCTGCGCGGCGTTGTTGTAGATGCCGCCGCTGGCCTTGCGCACGATCTCTTCCAGCGACAGGGCTTCGAACTCGGTGCCCTTTTGCAGGTTGTTGAGGTTCACGACATAGGCGTTGTGGTGCTTGCCGTGGTGGAACTCCAGCGTCTCGCGGCTGTAGTGCGGTGCGAGCGAGTCGATGGCAAAGGGCAGCGGGGGAAGGGTGTGTTCCATGGCGTGTTCCAGTTGGAAGGGAAGGGATCCGGCGGCCCCGTGCGCGAGCGCCACCGGATGCAGCGAAGGGGCCGCATTGTAGGCAGCCGGCTTCACTCGGACGGCGGCAGGGGCTCCACCTGCAGCACCTCGGCCGTGGCGCGGCCGTCGGCCCACACCGCGCGCACGGCCTGCCCCGCGCGCAGCGCGTGCACGCTGAGCACCGGCGTGCCGTCCAAGCGTTCGACCCAGGCGTAGCCGCGGCGCAGCACGCGCGCCGGGTCCTGCGCGGCCAGCCGTTCGCCAGCGGCCTGCAGCCGCAGCGGCTCGCGCTGCAGACGCGCCTGCGCGGCGCGCACCAGGCGCTGGCCGAGCGGGCTCAGGCGTTGCGCCGCGCGCTCGCGGTTGTGGCGCAGCCCCTGCGCCAGGCGGCCTGCCAGGCCGTCGAGCACCTGCCGCTGCAGCCCCAGGTTGCGCGCCGGCTGACCCAGCCGAAGCGCCGCCGTGTCCAGCCCTTGCGCCTGGTTCTGCAGCAGCCGCTGCAGCGCGCGGTGCAGCTGCTCCGCACGCCCGTCCAGCAGCGCCAGGGCCTCGGTCTGCAGCGGCGCCGCCAGCTCGGCGGCGGCGGTTGGCGTGGGTGCGCGCAGGTCGGCCACCAGGTCGGCCAGCGTGATGTCGGTCTCGTGGCCGACGCCGCACACCACCGGCAACGGGCAGGCCGCGATGGCGCGAACGACGCGCTCGTCGTTGAAGGCCCACAGGTCCTCCAGCGAGCCGCCGCCGCGCACCAGCAGCACCGCGTCGGCCTCGCCGCGTCGTCCGGCCAGCTGCAGCGCGGCGGCCAGTGCCGCAGGTGCATCGACTCCCTGCACCGGGCTCGGGTAGATGAAGACGCGCACGTGCGGCGAACGCCGCTGCAGCGTGGTCACGACATCGCGCAGGGCCGCTGCACCGGTCGAAGTGACGATGCCCAGCGCGCGCGGGAACGCGGGCAGCGGCCGCTTGCGCCCGGCATCGAAGAGCCCTTCGGCGGCCAGCTTGGCGCGCCGGCGCAGGAACTCCTCGAACAGTGCGCCGCTGCCCACGCGCTGCATCGACTCGACCACCAGCTGCAGCTCGCCGCGTGCGTCGTACACGCCCAGGCGTCCGCGCAACTCGACCTGCTGCCCGTCGGCGGGCGCAAAGTCCACCAGCGTGGCGGCGCGACGGAACATCGCGCAGCGCAAGAGCGCGGCCGCGCCGTCAGCGTCCTTGAGCGAAAAGTAGCAGTGCCCGCTGGCGGCGCGCGAGAAGCCCGAGAGTTCACCGCGCACCGTGACCGCGCCGAAGCGCGCCGCCAGCGCATCGGCGGCGGCCACGAGCAGCGCCGCCACGCCCCACGGCGGACGCGCCGCGGCAAACAACGGCGGCTCAGCCACGACGGCGGCCATCGCGGAGCGAGGCCGTGAACTCCACAGCCGGGGCGCCCCGCCTCCAGCCGAGGCACGGCGCCGTCACATCACGGTCACAGTTGTGCAAGTGTTTGATTTTCATGAAGAAAACGGTGCCACATTTTTGTGCAATCCAGCCCGGAGCCATTAACGACGCGGGTTTGCGGCGCTCGCGCGCGCCTTACGCACAACCTTGTCCACAGCTGCGGTGGACAGTTCGGGACGGTCCGTCAGCGCCACCACCGCAAGCCCGGCGGCGAGCCCGAAACCATCGGCCATAATCGTTTGCACGCGACTTCCGCGCGAGCCGCGATGCCGGAGGCCGATGCTTGCGATCGGGCTCCTGCACAGGCCCCTCACAGCCACCCGAGAACGCCTTGCTTTCGATCATACAAGCCGCTGGTTGGCCGATCTGGCCCTTGATCCTGTGTTCCGTGGTCGCGCTGGCGCTGATCATCGAGCGCTTCTACCACCTGCGTGCGTCGATGGTCGCGCCGCCCAAGTTGCTGGACGAGGTCATCGGCGTCACGCGCGCCAGCCTGCCGGCGGCCGATGTCGTCAACAAGCTGGCCGACAACTCGGTGCTCGGGCGCGTGCTCGCCGCCGGCTTGCGCAGCGTGATCGCCGAGCCGCGCATCACCGAGCCGGCGCTGCGCCTGTCGTTCGAGAACGCCGGCCGCTCGGCCGTGCACAAGCTCGAGCGCTACCTCAACACGCTGGGCACCATCGCTGCCGCGGCGCCCTTGCTGGGCCTGTTCGGCACCGTCGTGGGCATGATCGAGATCTTCGGCTCGCAGGCGCCCAGCAGCGGCGGCGGCGCCAACCCGCAGCAGCTGGCGCACGGCATCTCGGTGGCGCTGTACAACACCGCCTTCGGCCTCATGATCGCGATCCCGGCGCTGATGCTGTACCGCTACTTCCGCGGCCGCGTCGACGAGTACCAGCTGACGATGGAGATGGCCGCCGAGCGCATGGTGCCGCACCTGATGCGCTTCGTCGTCCGTGGCAACGCCTGAGGCCCGCGCCATGAAGTTCAGCCGCCGCCGCATCGAAGAGCCCGAGATCAACCTGATCCCGTTCATCGACGTGCTGCTGGTGGTGCTGATCTTCCTGATGCTGTCGACGACCTACTCGCGCTTTACCGAACTGCAGATCAACCTGCCGGCGGCCGAGGCCGACAAGCTGCGCGAACGGCCGGGTGAGGTGATCGTGGCGGTGGCCAGCGACGGCCGCTACGCCATCAACCGCAAGGGCGTCGACGGCCGCAGCGTCGAGATGCTGACGGCCGAACTGGTGGCCGCCGCCGGCGGCCGCGCGGACACGGTGGTCATCGTCTCGGCCGATGCCATGGCCGCGCACCAGTCGGTGGTCAACGTGCTCGATGCCGCGCGCCGCGCCGGGCTGTCGCGGCTGACCTTCGCTGCCCAGACGGCCGGCGGCGCACCCCGTTGACACCGGGCCCCGCACAGGCCCCGACAACACCATGATGGCCCGGCTGGAAGCGCTGCTGAGCCAGGCCTGGTGGCAGCCCGCGCCGGGCCTGCTGGCGCGCGCGTTGTGGCCGCTGTCGATGCTGCACCGCGTGCTGCTGCAGTTGCGGTTCTGGCGCCGCCCGGCAGCGCAAGCCCTGCCGGTGCCGGTGCTGGTGGTCGGCAACCTGGTGGTGGGCGGCGCCGGCAAAACGCCGACGGTGATCGCCGTCGTGCAGGCGCTCCAGCGTGCCGGCCACTGGCCGGGCGTGGTGACGCGTGGTCACGGCCGGCGCGGCACGCAGGCCCTGGGCGTGCACGCGGTCGAGCCGGGCGACGACGCGCGGCGTTCGGGTGACGAGCCGCTGCTCATCCACCGCCGCTGCCAGGTGCCGGTGTGGGTGGGCCGGCAACGCGCCGTGGCCGCTGCGGCGCTGTGCCGGACGCATCCTGAAGTCGACGTGCTGGTGTCCGACGACGGCCTGCAGCACCGTGCGCTGACGCGCGATGCCGAACTCGTGGTGTTCGACGAACGCGGCGCCGGCAACGGCTGGCTGCTGCCCGCCGGCCCGCTGCGCGAGCCGCTGGCGGTGGCGGCGCCCGCCTGCCGGCGCGTGCTGTACACGGCCGGCCTGCACAGCACTGCGCTGCCCGGCAGCCTGGCGCTGCGCAGCATCGCCAATGCCTGGCCGCTGGCGGCCTGGCAGCAGCAGACCGAAGGCGCCGCGCGGCCGCTGGCCCACCTGCGCGGGCGACCGCTGCTGGCAGCGGCCGGCATCGGTGCGCCCGAGAAGTTCTTCGGCATGCTCGAAGCGGCAGGGCTGCAGATCGAACGCCTGCCGCTGCCTGACCACTTCGACTACGCCACCCTGCCCTGGCCCGCGGGGACCGCCGACGTCATCACCACCGAGAAGGACGCCGTCAAGCTGGCGCAGCGCGACCTCGGTGGCGCGGCGGTGTGGGTCGTGCCGCTAGACTTGGGGCTGCCCGACGCCTTGGTCAGCGAGTTGCTGGCCCTGCTCTTCCCTACCGCGCACCCATGAGCCTCGACCACCGCCTGATCGAACTGCTGGTCTGCCCCGTCTGCAAGGGGCCGCTGCAGTTGCGCCGCGACGCCGAACAGCGGCCCGTGGACCTGGCCTGCCCGGCCGACCGGCTGGCCTTCCCCATCCGCGACGGCATCCCGGTGATGCTGGAGAGCGAAGCGCTGCCGCTGGACGGGCCGCCGGCCGCAACCTGACGGCAGCGGCTTGAACTTCACGGTCCTGATCCCGGCGCGGCTGGCGTCGACCCGCCTGCCCGACAAGCCGCTGGCCGACATCGCCGGCAAGCCGATGGTCGTGCGCGTCGCACAACGCGTGGCGGACTGCGGCGCCACGCGCATTGTCGTCGCCTGCGACGACGAGCGCATCGTGCAGGCCTGCGCCGCGCACGGCGTGCAGGCGGTGCTGACGCGCACCGACCACGCCAGCGGCAGCGACCGCCTGGCCGAGGCCTGCGCGCTGCTCGGGCTGGACGGCCAGGACATGGTGGTCAATGTGCAAGGCGACGAGCCGCTGATCGACCCTGCGCTGGTGCGCTGTGTCGCGCAGCTGCTGGCCGAGCGCGACGACTGCGTGGTGAGCACCGCGGCGCACGCGCTGGACGACGTGGCCGAGTACCTGAACCCGAACGTCGTCAAGGTCGTGCTCGACCAGGCCGGCCGCGCGCTGTACTTCAGCCGCGCGCCGATCCCCTGGTGGCGCGACGGCCTGGCCGGCGGGCAGCAGCAGATGCCGTCGCCCGCGCCGCTGCGCCACCTGGGCCTGTACGCCTACCGCGCGGGCTTTCTGCGCCGGTTCCCGACGCTGGCCGCGGCACCCGTCGAGCACACCGAAGCGCTGGAGCAGCTGCGGGTGCTGTGGCACGGCCACCGCATCGCCGTGCACGTGGCGCTGCACGGCCCGGGCCCGGGTGTCGACACGCCCGAGGATCTGCAGCGCGTGCGCGCCGTCTTCGCCGCCGCGACGGCTGTCAGCTTGACGCGCGGGAGCGCGTGATATTCTCGTTTGGAGACCGGGCTCGCAAGGGTCTGTCATCGTCCCGGTGATGAAAACACGGGCGATGTGAACAAGAGGTCGGCCCCTTCCGGCGCACCGAACACCAGACCCAAGAACTGACGAGGAAAGCGATGAGAATGATCCTCCTGGGCGCGCCCGGCGCCGGCAAAGGCACGCAGGCGACCTTCATCTGCCAGCGCTTCGGCATCCCGCAGATCTCCACCGGCGACATGCTGCGCGCCGCCGTCAAGGCCGGCACGCCGCTGGGCGTGGCGGCCAAGAAGGTGATGGACGCCGGCGGCCTGGTCAGCGACGACATCATCATCGGCCTGGTCAAGGAGCGCATCGCGCAGCCCGACTGCGCCAAGGGCTTCCTGTTCGATGGTTTCCCGCGCACGATCCCGCAGGCCGACGCGATGAAGGCCGCCGGCGTCAAGCTCGACCTGGTGCTGGAGATCGACGTGCCCGACGCGGCCATCATCGAACGCATGAGCGGCCGCCGCGCCCACCTGCCATCGGGCCGCACCTACCACGTCAAGTTCAACCCGCCCAAGGTCGAAGGCAAGGACGACGTCACCGGCGAGCCGCTGATCCAGCGCGACGACGACAAGGAAGAAACCGTGCGCAAGCGGCTGCAGGTCTACCAGGCGCAGACGCGGCCGCTCGTCGCCTACTACGCCGACTGGGCGGCCAGCGGCGACAAGCAGGCGCCGCGCTGCGCACGCATCAACGGCAGCGGCACGGTCGACGAGATCACGGCCCGCGTGATGGGCGCTCTGGGCGCCTGAGGCGCGATCAATTGCCGATGAGATCGAGGCGGCGTTCGATGCGCTCGATGCGGTCGGCCAGGCGATCCAGACTGACCTGCTGACGCGCATCGGTTTCATCACCAGTCGAGACCTCGCGCTTGACATGCACCATGGCTGACTCAACACTCGAAAGGCGCAGCTTCACGTCAGCCTTGTCCTCCGCGATGCGATCAACTCGCCCCCGGATGTGCTTCAGGTGCTCGATGATCACGTTTTCAACGTTGTCGGTCATAGGCAACCTCCAGAGGCTAGTTTAGCCAGTCTCCAAATCGCAAAGGGGCAGTTGTCATGGATATCACCTCCAAAGTCTTCATCGTCACCGGCGGCGCGTCGGGCCTGGGTGAGGGCACGGCGCGCATGCTGGCCGCCGCCGGCGGCAAGGTGGTGATCGCCGACCTGCAGGCCGACCGCGGCCAGCAGGTCGCTGCCGACATCGGCGGCGTCTTCGTCAAGTGCGACGTCAGCCAGGAAGCAGACGGCCAGGCCGCGGTGGCCGCTGCCGTGGGCCTGGGCAAGCTGATGGGCCTGGTCAACTGCGCCGGCATCGCGCCGGCGGTCAAGACCGTGGGCAAGGACGGCGCGCACCCGCTGGCGGTCTACACCAAGACCATCACCGTCAACCTGATCGGCAGCTTCAACATGATCCGCCTCGCCGCCGAGGCGATGGCCAAGAACGAACCCGAGCCCACGGGCGAACGCGGCGTGCTGATCAGCACCGCGAGTGTGGCCGCCTACGACGGCCAGATCGGCCAGGCCGCGTACGCCGCCAGCAAGGGCGGCGTGGTCGGCATGACGCTGCCGATCGCGCGCGATCTGGCGCGCAACGGCATCCGCAACATGACCATCGCGCCGGGCATCTTCGGCACGCCGATGATGTTCGGCATGCCCCAGGAGGTGCAGGACGCGCTGGCCGCCAGCGTGCCCTTCCCCAGCCGGCTGGGCACGCCGGCG
>JAYUPN010000321.1:0-6919 GCA_043760065.1 Rubrivivax sp. | reverse complement strand
GCGCTTTCGACGAGGTGGCGCGAGCCGGTGACGCCGTCGTCGGCGCCCAGGAAGTGCAGCTTCACGCGCCCAGCTCCTGCAGCTGCGCCGACTCGAGCACGCGCAGTCCGGGCACCGGCTTGTCGAGTGCGCGCAGCAGCGCGCGCGCCACCACGGCGGCCTCGATCGGCCGCCACGCCTTGGGCAGGAAGGGCACCAGCGGCGCCGTCAGCGTCAGCGCCAGCCGTTCGCCCAGCCGCGTGGG
The DNA here is from genome assembly GCA_043760065.1 of Rubrivivax sp. Taxonomy (GTDB): domain Bacteria; phylum Pseudomonadota; class Gammaproteobacteria; order Burkholderiales; family Burkholderiaceae_C; genus Rubrivivax. Next base: position 6,675 of record JAYUPN010000321.1, on the reverse strand, counting down.
CTGGCCCAGCGACGCGCGGTCGCCGGCCAGCAGAGATGGCCGCGCGATGACGAGGCTGGCGAAGCCCAGCGTGGCGAGTTCGGCTTCCATCTCGCCCTTGACGCGGTTGTAGAAGGTGCGCGAGCGCGCACTGGCGCCCAGCGCCGAGACGACCGCGAAGCGGCGCACGCCGGCACGTTGCGCGGCGCGCGCGAAGGACAGCACCGCCGTGTGGTCGACGGCGCGGAAGCTTTCCTGCGAGCCGGCGGCCTTGATCGTGGTGCCCAGGCAGCAGAAGGCGCGGTCGGCCTGCGGCAGCGGCGGCAGCGCGCCGAAGTCGATCACGTGCACGCGGTGCAGCGGCATCGTCGCGCCGTGCGCGGTGCCGGCGCGCCGCACCAGCAGGTGCAGCGGGCCGGGCCCGGTCCAGTGGCGCGACAGTTCGCGGCCGATCAATCCGGTGGCACCTGCCAGCAATGCGGTCATCGCCGCAGCTTAGCCGATCAGCGGAACTGCTCCAGCAGTCGCTCCAGCGTCATCGTGAACGGCGTGCTCAGCGCCGGCAGCGTCAGCAGCAGCCCCAGCAGCCCGACGCCCAGCGTGACCGGGAAGCCGATGGCGAAGATGTTGATCTGCGGCGCCACGCGCGAGATCGCGCCGAGCACGAAGTTGACGAAGAGCAGCATCGTCACCATCGGCAGCGCGATCCACAGCCCGGTCGAGAAGATCTCGGCGCCCCAGCGATGCGGCTGCACCTGGTGCAGGAAGGCGAAGGGCTCGGGGCCGATCGGAAAGGCCGTGAAGCTCTGCACCAGCGCCGCGATCACCAGCAGGTGTCCGTTGAGCACGATGAACAGCCACGCCACGATGGTGCCGAAGAAGCGGCTCGACGCCGTGGCGGCCGAAGCCGACAGCGGGTCGAAGAAGCCGGCGAAGTTCAGACCCATCTGCAGGCCGATCAGTTCGCCGGCGAACTCCACCGCCGCGAAGACCAGCCGCACCGCAAATCCGAGGCTCAGGCCGATGACCAGTTGCTGCACCACCAGCAGCAGTGCGGCCGGCGAGTCCAGCGCGACCTGCGCCGCGGGCGCCAGCAGCGGCAGCGACGGCTGCGCGGCCAGCGCGATGAAGCCCGCCAGCGCGATGCGCACGCGCGTGGGCACGGTGCGCGTGCCCAGCACGGGCAGGGCGGTGAACAGCGCCAGTGCGCGCAGGAAGGGCCACAGCAGCGGGCTGACCCACTGCAGGAACTGGTCTTCGGTGAAGGTCAGCATCAGTGCCGGCGCGACGGACGGCCGCGTCTGCGTGCTTTCAGCCGACGGCCGAAGGAATGGCCTGCAGCGTCGCGGCCAGGTACTCGACCAGCGTCGACAGCATCCAGGGGCCGGCCACTGCCAGCACCGCCACCGCGGCCACCACCTTGGGCACGAAGGACAGCGTGGCTTCGTTGATCTGCGTCGCGGCCTGGAAGATGCTGACCACCAGGCCCACCGCCAGCACCGTCAGCAGCACCGGCGCCGACACCATCAGCAGCATCCACAGGCCGTGCTGGCCGGCCGAGAGAACCTGTTGTGCGTCCATGTTGTCGGGCGATCAGGTCACAAAGGAGGCGGCCAGCGAACCCAGCAAGAGGTTCCAGCCGTCGGCCAGCACGAACAGCATCAGCTTGAAGGGCAGCGCCACCAGCACCGGGCTCAACATCATCATGCCCAGGCTCATCAGCACGCTGGCGACGATCATGTCGATGATCAGGAAGGGGATGAAGATCATGAAGCCGATCTGGAACGCGCTCTTGAGCTCGCTGGTCACGAAGGCCGGCACCAGCACGGTCAGCGGCACGGTGTCCTCCAACTTCGCGCCGTTGACCTGGGGCGGCAGCTTGGCCAGCTTGGCGAACAGCATGACGTCGCTCTGCCGCGTCTGCTTGAGCATGAACTCGCGCAGCGGCAGCACGCCTTCCTTGAGCGCCAGGTCGACCGCCATCGTGCCGGCGGCGTAGGGCGCGTAGGCGCGCTCGTAGACCTTGTCGAAGGTGCTGGACATGACGAAGAAGGTCAGGAACAGGCTCAGCCCCAGGATCACCTGGCTCGGCGGCGCGGCCTGCGTGCCCATCGCCTGGCGCAGCAGGCTGAGCACGATGACGATGCGCGTGAAGGCCGTCATCAGCAGCAGCACCGCCGGCAGGAAACCGAGCGCGGTGAAGAACAGCAACGTCTGGATCGGCACCGAGTAGCTGTTGCCGCCGGGCCCCTGGCCGATGATCAGCGGCAGGCTGCCGGTCTGCTGCGCCCAGGCGCCCGTCGCGGCGCCTGCCAGCAAGACAAGGGCGATCAGGCGGGCGGCGGCGCTGCGGCTGCCGCGGGGTGTTGGGTTGTCAGCCCGCACGGTCGCTCCCGGTGCCGGACCCGCGCAGGCGCGTCAAGAGTTGCGCAAAAGTGGCCGCCGGCGGCGGTGGCGCCACCGGCGCTTCGCCTTGCGCGACCATCGTGTGCAGCGTGCGGATGCCCTGCGGCGAGACGCCCAGCACCAGCCACAGGCGGTCGGCGCCCTGGCCGACCTCGACCGTCACCAGCTTGTGCTGCGTCGACAGCGGCAGCACCGCCACCGGCTTGGGCGTGCCGCCGCGGGCCGCGCCGCCGCCCACCAGCGCCGAGCGCTTGAGCAGCCACAGCGCCACCGGGATGGCGGCGATGACGGCAGCAAACCACAGCAGTGAAGTCCAGGCGCCTTGCATCGGTCGGGCTTTCGTGGCTCAGGCCTTGGACAGGCGCCGCAGTCGTTCGCTGGGGCCGACGATGTCGGTCAGCCGGATGCCGAACTTGTCGTTGACCACCACCACCTCGCCCTGCGCGATCAGGAAGCCGTTAACGAGCACGTCCATCGGTTCGCCGGCCTGTGTCTCCAGCTCCACCACCGAGCCTTGCGCCAGCTGCAGGATGTGCTTGATGGGGATGCGCGTGCGTCCGAGCTCCACCGTCAGTTGCACGGGGATGTCCAGGATCATGTTCAGGTCGTTGCTGGCCGCGCCGGGCGGCGTGGCGGCGAACTTGGCGAACTCGGCCGGAGCCACGCTTTCGCTGGTCACCATGCTGGCCACCTCGTGGCTGCCGGGCTTGGACTCGTTCAGCGCGGCGGCCCATTCGGCGGCCATCTTGTCCTCTTCGGACAGCTGACCTTCGGCTTCACTCATGGCGCGGCTCCTCGGGGCAGAGCGCCGTGCAGGGCAGGGCGCAACGGGCGGGGTTCATCTAGTGGTCTCCAATCCAGCTGGATGGGCTGCTGGTCAGCAGCTTGTCGATCTTGATCGAGTAGCGGTTGTTGGACGTGCCGTAGTGGCAGTCGAAGATCGGCACGCCGTCGATCTTGGCCTTGATCAGCGGTTCGAGGTCGAGCTCGATGAAGTCGCCGGGCTTGAACGACAGCAGCTGCTCGACGGTGGCGTCGGCGCGTGCCAGCTCGGCCACCAGGTTGACCTCGGCCGACTGGATCTGCTGCTTGAGCAGGTTGACCCAGCGCCGGTCGGGCTCGGAGCTGTCGCCCTGGATCGTGCTGTAGAGCACGTCGCGGATCGGCTCCAGCGTGCTGTAGGGGATGCAGAAGTGCACCGAGCCGGTGGTGTCGCCGATCTCGAGCGTGAAGTTGGTGGCGACCACGATCTCGCTGGGCGTCGCGATGTTGGCGAACTGCGGCTGCATCTCCGAGCGCTGGTACTCCAGCTCGACCGGGTAGATGCCGCTCCAGGCGCGCTTGTATTCGGTGCAGATGGTCTCGACCAGGCGGTGGATGACGCGCAGCTCGGTGGGGCTGAAGTCGCGGCCCTCGATGCGCGTGTGGAACTTGCCGGCGCCGCCGAACAGCGCGTCGATGACGGCGAACACAAGGCCCGGGTCGCACACGATCAGGCCGCTGCCGCGCAGCGGCTTGACGGTCATGATGTTGAAGTTGGTCGGCACCACGATCTCGCGCAGGAAGGCGCTGAAGCGCTGCACCTTGATGCCGCCGATGCTGACCTCGGGGCTCTTGCGGATGAGGTTGAACAGGCCCAGCCGGATGTTGCGCGCGAAGCGTTCGTTGATGACCTCCATCGTCGGCATGCGGCCGCGGACGATGCGCTCCTGGCTGGCCAGGTCGTAGTCCCGCACGCCGGTCGTCGGCGCCTCTTCCTGCTCGAGCTTCTGGCTTTCGCCGGTGATGCCCTGCAGCAGCGCGTCGACTTCGTCTTGCGAAAGGATCTGCTGGTTCATGGATGCCTGGACTGGGACTGGTCAGGATCGAGCCACCTGCGTCGACGGGGTCTCCCCGGCGACTGCAGGGCGGCCCCCCCGGGGGGTAGCGAGCGAAGCGAGCTTGGGGGCTCCACCTACTGAATGATGAAGTTGGAGAAGTGCACCGACTTGACCGGCAGCGCCGGCTCGGCCTTCTTCTTTTTCTTCTTCGGCTTGGCCTCGGCTTCGCCGGTGTCCTCTGCTTCGCTCTCTTCGACGATCTCGAAACCCAGGGCGCGCAAGGTTTCCTTGCGCATGCGCTCGGCGAGCTTGGCCTTGCCGTCGCGGCCCATCAGCTCGGCCGCGGTGCGGTCGGCCAGCAGCATCAGGATGTTGTTGCGCACGGCCGGCATGTAGTTCTTGATCTGGTCGGCGGTGAGGTTGTCCTCGACCTCCAGCGTGACGCCGATCTGCGCGTAGCGGTCGGCGTTGCGGTCGGCCAGGTTCACCGTGAAGGGCTCGAGCGGCACGAACACCGGCAGCGCCTTGGGGTCCTTCTTGGCAGCTGCCGCCGGGGCCTTGGCCGCCACCGGCGCCTCGCCGCCGTCGGCCTCGGCTTCGACCTCGGCCGCGGCCTTCTTCTTCATCACGAAGAAGGCGCCACCGCCGCCACCCAGCAACACGATCGCCGCCGCGGCGACGATGATGATGATCAGCTTCTTCTTGCCCTTCGCGGGCGGGGGTGCTTCGGCTGCAGCTGCGGCGGACATGCGGTCTCCTTCATGCGGTGCCGTGCAGCGGGCGCCGCGGGTCGGTCCCGCGGGCGCCGCTCATCGGCGAGTGAAGTCCATTATTGAGACCGGACCCCGCGCGCGATGCAGCGAAAAGGACCCGGAAGACCCGCCTCCATGGCCCCGGCAGGACCGTGGTGCCGGCCTCGCTTCAGGCCACCAGATCGACGACGCCGCGGCGCATCGGCGGCAGCACGGGGGCGGCCAGGGTCTGGCCCCGGTTGCGCTCGGCGTCGCTGCTGAAGGCGTTGCCGCGGTCGGAGCGGCCCGGCTCGCCCGACCCTCCCTGGGCCGCGGCCTCGCGACCCTGGCGCGGCTGCTCGAAGACGCCGCCGCCGCCGAGCGTGAGCCCGGCCTCGCTGAGCTGGCTGGCCAGCTGCGGCATCGACGCTTCCAGCGCCTGGCGCGTCAGCGCGTGGTCGGCGCTGAGGTGCACCTGCGCCGTCTGGCCTTCGAGCTGGATGCGCACCGAGACCGGCCCCATCTCGGCCGGGTTGAGGTGCAGCTGCGCGTGCTCGATGCCGTTGCGCACGAAGGTCGTGATCTGCGTGCCGAGCTGCGGCGCGAAGTCCGGGCTGCCGGGGCTCGCCGACAGGCGCGCCTGCGCCGGTGCGGCCGCAGCCGCGGCCTGGTAGGCACTCACGGCGCTGGCGCCGATCGATCCTGGCAGCGGCAGCGCCGCGTTGATGTCGGACACTGCCGGTGCCACGCGCGCGTCGGCTTCGCGCCCGGCCGTGCCGGCTGCGGTCGGCGGGAGCGCCGGGCTTGCGCTGGCGGCTGCCGTCGTGATGGGCGCTGCCGGGGGCCGGTTCGGTGGCATCGCCTCGGTCGGCGCTGCGGTCGCGGCCTGGGCGCGGGTCGGTTCTTCACGGGGGGCGGATGCGGCAGCGTCCGAAGGCGCGGCAGCGGTCGCGCGGTCGGCGGCGGCTGGCGCGGCGTCGGCGCGGGCTTGGCGCAGGCTTGTCGATCGAGGTTCAACGGGCGCCGAAGCCGCTGGGTCGCTGACCGCGGGCAGCGCAGCCAGCGCCGGGATCGCCGGCGCGTGGGGCAGCGCGACGGCTGCAGCAGCGTCCTTGCTGGCGCCACCCTGGTACAGGTGGGCCACCGCGGCCTCGGTCCGGGTCTGACGCCCTGCGCCAGTCGGCTTTATGGCGATCGCGGCGAGGCTCGTGTTGGGCGCGGTTGCGGCCGCGGCCGCGACGGCCGGTTCGGCACCGGCCGCCAAGGCGCCCGCAGCCGTGGCCGGCGTGAGGGCGGTCTGCGCGGCCTGTGGGGCCTGTGCGGTCTGCGTGCTCTGCGCGCTTTGTGCTGCTTGTGCTCGATGGGGGGCCATGCTGTCGACGGCCGCTGCGCCGTTGGCCAGCGCGGTGTCCGCGAGCCCGGTGGTGTCGGCCGTGGTGGCCGACGCCGGGGTTGCCACGACGTTGGGCTGCAGGTAGACGGGCAGCGGCGTCAGCGGGCCGCCGAAACAGTCCGGGGGTGCAAAGGGACGCAGCTGGACCAGGCTGCCGGTCTGGGCGCTGGAAGCGTCGTCCGCCGCGTCGAGCACCAACGGCGGCTCGCCTTCGGCCGGCATGGGGCGGGGATCGGGCTTGATCGCCGGCAGCGCGTGCGCCTTGCCGCTTTCCGCAGCCGATGCGCGGGCGCTGTGCAGCCGTGCGCTGGCCGAGCCCGCGGCGTCGTCGGGCGCGGCCTTGGCG
>JAYUPN010000320.1:0-21264 GCA_043760065.1 Rubrivivax sp. | reverse complement strand
CGCGTGCGCGCCGACCTCGCCGGCGCCGCCCGCGCCGCGGCGCTGCAACTGGGCCTGCCGGTGCAGCAAGGACCGCGCGTGGCGCGGCTGGCCGGCGCCATCCTGCACAGCCCGCAGTGCGCGCGCTTCTTCGACGGCCCGGCGCTGCGCTGGGCGGGCAACGAGGTGCCGGTGAGCTGGCAAGGCCAGTCCTTGCGCATCGACCGGCTGGTGGCGCTGGCGGACACGCCCGCGTCGCCGGCCACCTGGTGGGTGCTGGACTACAAGCTGCAGTCCGACCCGGCCGCGGTGCTGGCGTACCGCGAGCAGATGGGCCTCTACGTGGCGGCCGTGGCCGCGCTGCAGCCGGGCGAGGCCGTGCGCGGGGCCTTCATCACCGGGCAGGGGGACCTGGTCGAGGTCTGACGCGCCCGCTCGGGCGGCAAGGGCTGCCGGCGGCTGCCGAACAGCGCGCGCTTCGCCCCGCTTCTCGGCGTTTCGCGCTGCACCTGGCGCGGTCCAATGGCCGGGCCATGCCTGCCCAGACTTCCGACCCGTCCGCTCAGCCGCGCGCCACTGCCGTGCGCTGGTTCGGCCGCCTGCAGTTGCTGCGTTTGATGGGCAAGAGCGAACTGACGATGGCCTGGCGCGTCGCCGATCCGCGCAGCGGCCAGGACTTGATGCTTGTGCTGCCCCGCGTGCAGCCCGCGACGCCAGAAGCCCTGGCCCTGTGGCAGCAGGCCGTGCGTCGGGCTTCGCGGCTGAACCATCCGCAGCTGGCGGCCGTCGTCGCCATGGGCGTGCAGGACGGCTGGCCCTACGTGACCTACGACCCGATGGACAGCGCGACGCTGCAGGAACGCGCCACCGGCCCGGGACTGCCCGGCGTCGAGGCCGCCGCGCTGGCCGTGCAAGCCCTGCGCGGGCTGGCCTTCGCGCACGAAGCCGGCGTCGCCCACCACGACCTGCAGCCCTACCTGCTGCTGGTGTCCGACAGCGGGCAGCTTCGCGTGGCCGGGCTGGCCGTGGCGGCGGAGCAGATCCTGCAGCGCGGCAATGGCGGCGCCGGCGCGCCCACCGACACCATCACCTTGCGCGTGCACCGCGAGGCCGCTGCGGTCGACGTGCTGGCCGTGGGCGTGCTGCTGCACGCCCTGCTGGCCGGCAACGACGCGGTCGAGGAAGCCGACATCGGCCGCGTCATCCAGCGGCTGCCGCCGCTCGGGCGCGAGGTCGTCCGCCTGCCGTTTGCCACCGTGCAGCCGATCGCCGAGCCGCTGCGCATCATCGCCAACCGCGCCACCGACCGCCAGGAGCGCCAGCGCTACCGCAACGCCCGCACGCTGCTGCGCGCGCTCGAGGGCTGGCTGCAGACCGACGCCTCGGCCGAGACCGGCGCACTGGCGCTGCTGGCCGACAAGCTGCGCGTGGCCGGCGTGCTGCCTTCATCGCCGGGCGCCGCGGCGCGCGCCGCGCGGCTGGCGTTGATGGAGCGCGAGCGCACCAACGAACTGGCCGACGTCGTGCTGCAGGACCTGGCGCTGTCCTTCGAGATGCTGCGCCTGGTCAACACGGCGCAGGTGCGCGGCGCCCAGCTCGGCGGCAGCGCTCCGGTGCTGGCCGTGCGGCGCGCCATCGCGATGCTGGGCCTGGACGGCGTGCGCCGCGCGGCGCTGGCGCTGCGCCCCTGGCCCGGCCCCCTGCAGGAGGCCGGCGCGCTGGAGCTGTCGCGCCTGATCGAGCAGTGCAAGAAGGCCGCTCGCCTGGCCCTGGCGCTGCGCCCCGCCGGTTACGACGGCGAAGTCATCTACCTGATCACGCTGATGCAGAACCTCGGCCGCCTGGTCGTGCACTACCACTTTGCCGACGACGCGCAGCAGATCCGCCGCCTGACGCAGCCCGCGCTCGCGACGCGCGAGGGCGAAGCCGAGGACCCGGGCATGTCCGAAGAGAGCGCCTCCTTCGCCGTGCTGGGCGCCGACATCGAGGCCGTCGGCGCTGCCGTGGCGCGGCACTGGGGGTTGGACGAGAGCGTGCTCGCGATGGTCCGGCGCATCCCCGCCAGCACGCCGGTGCATGCCGTCGACAGCGACAACGAGATGCTGCGCATGGTGGCCAGTTGCGCCAACGACGTCATCGACGCGATGGCCTTGCCGCCAGCCCGCGTGCTGCCCGCGCTGCAGCGCCTGGTGCAGCGCTACGGCCGCCTGCTGCACTTCAGCCTGCGCGACCTGCAGACCCTGCTGCTGGAGAGCGCGACGGCGCGCGACACGCCGATCGCCGGTGCGGCGCCTGAGGCGCGCGCGGCGCCGGCTGCAGAGCCCGCAGCGGCTGCCGCAGCGACCCCGGGCGGGCTGCGCCAGTCCGCAGCCGCCCGCGCCAGCGGCGGAGCACCGGCTTGAGCGCGGTGCTGCCGGCGGGCCGCCAGTTGGCGCGCTTCGAGCTGATCCGCGAGCTGGGCCGCGGCGCCCAGGCCGTCGTCTGGCTGGCGCACGACCCGCGGCTGGACCGCGAGGTGGCGGTCAAGCTGCTCAGCGGCGATGCCGACGCGACCACGCGCCACGAGTGGCTGAACGAGGCGCGCGCCGTCAGCCGCCTGACGCACCCCAACATCGTGCCGGTGTTCGAGGCCGACGAGTCCGAAGGCGCGCCGTACCTCGTCTTCGAGTACGTCGAGGGCCCGACGCTGCACGAACAGCGTCGCAAGAGCCCTTCGCTGCCGGCACGCGAAGCCGTGACGCTGATGCTCGGCGTGCTCGATGCGCTGGCCGCGGCGCACGAGCAGGGCATCGTGCACCGCGACCTGAAGCCGTCCAACGTGCTGCTCGGCCGCGACGGCCGGCCGCGCGTGATGGACTTCGGCATCGCTGCTCGCGTCGCGCAGGGCACGGGCCGCGGCCGCGCCGCAGCGCCGGCCGGCGACGGCCTGATCGTCGGTACGCCGGGCTACATGTCGCCCGAGGCGGCGCGCGGCGAAACGCCGATGCCGGCGATGGACGTCTTCGCCGCCGGTGTCATGCTCGGCGAACTGCTGGCGGGCGCGCCGCTGATGCGCGAGACCGACCCCTACCGCGCCATGGCGCGGGTGCAGAGCGAAGACCTCGTGCTGCCCGACAAGCTCAAGATCGACGACACGCTGCGCGGCATCGTGCAGCGCGCGCTGGCGCGGGAGTCGGGCCAGCGCTACGACGGCGCCCGTGCGCTGCACGCGGCGCTGTCGGCATGGCTCAACCCCGCCGACGCACCGGCGGTCGAGGACGGCGGCCACGCGACGCTGGACTTCCTGCTGCGCCGCATGCGCCACAAGACCGACTTCCCGGCGCTGTCGGGGTCGGTGGTTCGCATCCAGCGTGTCGCAATGTCGGAGAGCGAGAGCCTGCACAGCCTGTCCGAGGAGATCCTCAAGGACGTGGCGCTGACGAACAAGCTGCTGCGCATGGTCAACACCGTGCGCTTCAGCTCGGCGGCCGGCGGCGGCGTGAGCACGGTGTCGCGTGCTGTGGCGATGGTGGGTTTTGCCGGCATCCGCAACATGGCGCTGTCGGTGATCCTGCTCGAGCACATGGGCGACAAGGGCCACGCGACGCAGCTCAAGGAGGAGTTCCTGCGCGCGCTGATGGCCGGCACGCTGGCGGCCGAGCTGATGCCGGCGACGCGCGAAGGCGAGGAGGCCTTCCTGGCGGCGATGTTCCAGAACCTCGGGCGCATGCTCACCGAGTACTACTTCCAGGAAGAAGCGCTGCAGATCCGCCAGCAGCTGGCACGCGGGCGCGACACGCCGGTGGCGCGCGAGGCGGCGGCGCGCCTGGTGCTGGGCATCGGCTTCGACGAACTCGGCGCCGGCGTGGCGCGGGCCTGGGGCCTGCCCGAGACGCTGCAGCGGTCGCTGCGCGCGCCGCTGGGCGAGGTGCCGGCGCGGGTCATCGACCCGCGCGCCGACCACGGCGTGGAACGCATGCGCTGGCTGGCACGCGGCGCCAACGCGCTGACCGACGCCATGCTCGGCGCCGACGGCGAAGCGCAGAGTGCAGCGCTGGCCGCGGTGGCCGAGCGCCTGGCGCCGGCGCTCGGCATTCCGGCACGGCAGATCGTGGCCAGCGCGCAGGGGGCGCGCGAACGCATGGCCGGACTGGCGCAGGCGATGGGCTTGCAAGTGCCCGCCGGCGCCGCGGCGCGCCGGCTGCTGCAGCCCACGCTCGACGCCCAGACCCTGGCCCGATCCGGGCCGCCGACGCTGGCGGCGGCGCCGACGCTGAAGCTGCGCTGCGGGCCGTCCGGCGAGGTCTGCCTCAGCGGCGGCCTGGAGGCCGTCAAGCAGGCGGTGGCGCAGCGGTCGATGCGCCTCAACGAAGTGCTGAACCTGATCCTCGAGACCCTGCAGCAGGCGCTGGACCTGCGCTGCGTGGTGTTCTGCCTGCGCGACCCGAAGACCGGCCTGCTGCTGGGCCGCGTGGCGCTGGGCGAGGGCTCTTCGGACATCGGCGGCGCTTTTCGCATCGCGCCCGACGCCAACGCCGGCCACGACCTCTTTGCCGCCATCAGCGCCAAGGGGGCGGACCTGCTGATCGCCGACACGCGCAGCGTCGCCAAGCGGCTGCCCGACTGGTACCGCCAGCGCGTCAACGCCGGCACCTTCGTGCTGCTGCCGATGGTGGTCAAGGGGCGGCCGATCGGCCTCATCTACGGCGACAAGGCCGAAGCGACGACGCTGAGCATCGACGAGGCCGAACTGCGGCTGATGCGCCACCTGCGCGACCAGGCGGTGGAGGCCTTTTCCAAGGGCAGCGCCTGAAGCGGCACGACCCACACGACCCCGTGCGAGGCACGGCACGGTGGCAGGAAAGGGTGCCGAGCCTTACCCCCGGCACTGGTTGCTTGCGCTTAGGGCTGCTTGGTTCCCCACCTGACCCGGTTGGGCGCGCTTCCATGCGGGGAGGCCCGGCGGTGCAGATTGTAGGCGAGCGGCCGGTCGCCGCTGCCGGTGCAGGGTCAGCGCAGCTGCAGGTCTTCGCCGCCGAAGCTTACGCCCAGCGGTTCGATGTGCAGCTGCTTGGGGCCGGCCTCGACACGCCCCGCCACCCAGGCCGGCACGCCGCAGTCGCGCGCGACGGCCACCGTGCGCTCGGCGTCGTCGCCGTGCACGTACAGCGCAAAGCCGGCGCCCATGTTCAGCGTGCCGTAGGCCTCGGCCGCGTCGTGCCCGGCCTGCTGCTGGATGAAGCGCAGCACCGGCGGCACCGGCGGCACGGTGTGGATGCGGTAGCTCAGGGTCTTGGGGTGGCGCAGCAGCTTGCGCCAGCCGTGGCCGGTGATGTTGGCGGCGTAGTGCACGCGCACGCCGGCGGCCCACAGCGCCTCGGTCACGGGTGAGTACAGCGTCGTCGGCGCCAGCAGCGCGTCGCCGTAGCTCAGCCCGGCTTCGATCTCGGTCAGGTAGCCCTGCGGCAGCCTCGGCAACAGCTTGCGCGCCAGGCTCAGGCCGTTGGCGTGGATGCCGCTGCTGGCCAGCAGCACGATGGCGTCGCCGGGGCCGAGCCGTTCGCCCAGCGTCAGCCGCGGCTTGGGGTTGACGAGGCCGGTGCACGAAGCCGCCAGGTCGATGCGGCCGGCTTCGACGATGCCGGCCAGCGCCGGCGTCTCGCCGCCGCCCCAGGCCACGCGGCAGGTGTCGCAGGCGGCTTTCCAGCCCGCCACCAGCGCCTGCGCGCGGTCCTGGTCGGCGAACCAGTCGCTGCCGCCGGCGGCCCAGTAGGCCTGCACGACGAGCGGCGTGGCGCCGACGGTGACGAGGTCGTTGACCGCCATCGCGATCGTGTCCTGCGCGATGCCGGCGAAGCGGCTGCTGCCCGTGAGGCGCTGCATCTCGTCGGCGACCAGCGTCTTGGTGCCCAGACATTCGACGATGCTGGCCAGGTAGAACGGCCCGACATCGACGACGTAGGCCGACTCGCCGCGCGAGGCTTCGACCTCGGCAAAGCCGTGCACGGTCAGGTGCGAAGCGGTGGCCGCGGCGGCGCGCTGGGCGGCCACTTTCAACGGATCGATGAGGTCGTACTGGACACCCGCCTGCTCGTAGCTCAGCGGGGTGGGGGAAGGGGTCGTCATGGCCGGGCATTATCCCCGGCGCCCGTAGAATGATCCGAATGTCCTATGTCGTCCTGGCCCGCAAGTACAGACCGCGCACTTTTGCGCAGATGGTCGGCCAGGAACACGTCGTCCAGGCCCTGAGCAACGCGCTCACGCAAGGCCGCCTGCACCACGCCTACTTGTTCACGGGCACGCGCGGCATCGGCAAGACCACCGTCAGCCGCATCCTGGCCAAGAGCCTGAACTGCACCGGGCCCGACGGCACCGGCGGCGTCACCGCCGAGCCCTGCGGCGTGTGCCAGGCCTGCACCGAGATCGACGCCGACCGCTACCTCGACTACATCGAGATGGACGCCGCCAGCAACGGCGGCAAGGACGAGATCCGCGATCTCATCGAAAGGGCGGCCTACAAGCCGGGCATCGGCCGCTTCAAGGTCTTCATGATCGACGAAGCGCACCAACTGTCCAAGGACGCCTTCAACGCGCTGCTCAAGACGCTGGAGGAGCCGCCCGAGTACCTGAAGTTCGTGCTGGCCACCACCGACCCCGACAAGGTGTTGCCGACGGTGCTCAGCCGCTGCCTGCAGTTCAACCTGCGGCCGATGGCGCCGGCGACCGTGCGCGAACACCTGCGGCGCGTGCTGCAGGCCGAGCAGGTGGCGAGCGACGAAGGTGCGCTGCGCCTGCTGGCGCGCGCCGCGCGCGGCTCGATGCGCGACGGCCTGTCGCTCACCGACCAGGCCATCGCCTACGGTGGCGGGCAGCTCAGCGAAGGAGTCGTGCGCACGATGCTGGGCAGCGTCGACCGCAGCCATGCGCGCACGCTGGTCGACGCGCTGGCGCAGCGTGACGGCGCAGCCGTGCTGGCCGCCGTCGACGGCCTGCGCAGCCTGGGGCTGTCGGCCGCCGCCACGCTGGAAGAGATGGCACTGATGCTGCAGCAGATGGCCGTGGAGCAGGCGGTGCCGGGCGCGCTGGACCCCGAGGACCCCGACACCGAAGCGGCGCGCGCGCAGGCGCAGACGCTCGCCGCCGACGAGGTGCAGCTGCTGTACAGCATGCTGCTGCGCGGCCGCGACGAGCTCAGCCTGATGAGCGACGAGTACGGCGCCTTGACGATGGTGTTGCTGCGCTTCCTGGCCTTCCCGTCGCAGGGCGCTGGTGCGCCGCCGCGCGAGGCCCGATCGGCGCCGCTGCGCGCGAGCTCGCCACCGGCCATCAGCGTGGCCAAGGTGGCGGCACCGGTGAAGGACGTGCCGCTGCCGGCCGCCGCGCCGGCCCGAGCTGCGGCAGCGGCAGTGGCTTCGGGTCCGCCCCCCCCCGCGTCGCCACCCACGCCAGCGCCAGCGCCCGCGCAGCCCGCGGCCTCGGCCATCGACCCCGTCCTGGGCGAGCGCTGGAACGGCTGCGTCAAGTCGCTGTCCGAGCAAGGCCTGGTGACCGCGATGGTGCGCGAGCTGGCCCAGCAGGCGGGCCTGCAGCGCATCGACGACAGTGTCGCGCCGCAGCGCTGGCAACTGCTGGTGGCGCGCGAGCCGCTGCGCAACCCGGCGCTGGCCGACAAGCTGGCCGCGGCGCTGAGCACGTCGCTCGGCCACGCCGTGGTGCTGGAGGTGCTGGCCGGCACGCCTGCGGACACGCCGGCGCTGCGCGACGCTGCCGAGCGCCAGCGCCGCCAGGCCGCCGCCGAGGCCAGCATCCAGCAGGACCCGGTGGTGCGCGAGCTGCTGCAGCAATTCAAGACCGCCCGCATCGTGCCGGGCTCGATCAAACCCGTTTGAACAAGGAACACCGCCATGATGAAGGGCCAACTCGCCGGCTTGATGAAACAAGCGCAGGCCATGCAGGACAACATGAAGAAGGCGCAGGACGAGCTGGCGCTGATGGAAGTCGAAGGGCAGTCCGGCGCCGGGCTCGTGAAGGTCACGATGACCTGCAAGCACGATGTCAAGCGCGTCGCCATCGACCCGAGCCTGCTGGCCGAGGACAAGGACATGCTCGAGGACCTGGTGGCTGCCGCCTTCAACGACGCGGTACGCCGCGCGGAGGAAGTGAGCACCGCCAAGATGGGCAAGCTGACGGCCGGCATGCCACTGCCGCCGGGGATGAAATTCCCATTCTGAGCGCCGTGCACGGCGCGCCCTTTCCAAAACACCGCCCTCGGTGAACGAACCCGCGCTCGAAGGTTTGGTCGAGGCCCTGCGCCGGCTTCCCGGTGTGGGCCTGAAGTCCGCCCAGCGCATGGCCTTTCATCTGCTGCAGCACGACCGTGACGGCGCACGGCGCCTGGCCGGGGCGCTGACGCACGCCTTGCAGGACATGCGGCACTGCCAGCGCTGCCACACCTTCACCGAAGCCGAGGTCTGCAGCACTTGCCTCGACCCTCGCCGCGATGGGCGCCAGCTGTGCGTCGTCGAGACGCCAGCCGACCAGGCGGCGCTGGAGCGCAGCGGCAGCTTCAAGGGCCTTTACTTCGTGCTCATGGGCCGCATCAGCCCGCTGCAAGGCGTGGGCCCGGCCGACATCGGCGCCGACAACCTGCTGCTGCGCGCCAGCGACGGCATCGTCGAAGAGGTGATCCTGGCCACCGGTTTCACCGCCGAGGGCGAAGTCACCGCCCATGCCTTGGCGACAGCGCTCAAGGCGCGGGGCCTGAAGGTCACGCGGCTGGCGCGCGGCGTGCCGGCGGGCAGCGAACTCGAGTACGTCGATCTGTCGACGATCGCGCACGCCATGGGCGACCGACGCTGAAGGCACACATTCAGTCGGCCACGGCCTCACGATAGGCGTGCCACGAGGCATGCCCGATCACCGGCCCCACCACCAGCAGCCCGGCAAACCACGGCAGCAGCGCCAGCACCACCAGCAGCGCGATCAGCGCGCCCCACAGCAGCATGACGCCGGTCTGCGTCAGCACCAGCCGCATGCTCGTCAGGCCGGCGGTGATGGCGTCGGTCTGGCGGTGCAGGATCATCGGGATCGAGACCACACTGACGCTGTAGATCAGCGCGGCAAACAGCGCGCCGACCATCAACCAGGCGACGATGAACTGCAGGTTGTCGGGCGACAGCAGCGCCAGCAGCGAGCCCTTGAAGTCGGGCATGCCGTCGAAGCTGACGGCGAAGATGACCAGCGTGGCGCGGCCCCACAGCATCTCCAGCACCAGCAGCACGAAGCCGAAGATCGCCAGCTGCGAGGTGCGCGTGTCCCAGGCCAGCAGCGAGTCGCCGAAGTCGGGCTTCTGGCCGCCTTCGAGCCGCTGGCTGACGCGGTACAGGCCCAGGCACAGGAACGGCCCCATCAGCAGAAAACCGGCCGACAGCGCCAGCGTGTAGGCCGGCGCGTGTTCATAGACCTTGAGCAGCGCCCAGCCCATGACCATGAAGCAGGCGCCGTAGAACAGGCCGATGAAAGGCGCGCGGATGAAGTCGCGCCAGCCCAGCGCCAGCCAACGGAAGGGGGAGGACCAGCGCAGCCGGCGCAGCACGATCGGCGTTGCGGGCAGTTGCGGATCGGCGCCGGAGGACTGCGAAGGGGTGTCTACCATGCCGGGCAGCCTAGGGCGCCCCCCGTGCGCCGTCCAGAGGGCCGGCCCTGAGATCGTGCCGCAGACTCGCCTTCAGCCCGTCGGCGTGAAATCGCGGACCGGCCTTCGTGCAGCGTTCGGGTCCTTCCGGACCCTCACGTCCGCACTCAGCGCGCGCGGCGCACGCGCAGGATCTCGTCCAGGATCAGGCAGACCGCACCCAGCGTGATGGCGCTGTCGGCGATGTTGAAGCTGGGGAAGTAGCCGCCGGGGAACAGCGGCTCGAGCACGTCGAAGTGGAACTGCAGGAAGTCGACGACGTGGCCGTGCAGCAGGCGGTCGATGACGTTGCCCAAAGCGCCGCCCATGATCATGCTGACGGCAAAGCAGAACAGCTTCTGCGACGGATGGCTGCGCAGCATCCAGACGATGAAGCCCGACGCCAGCACGCCGAGTCCGACGAAGAACCAGCGTTGCCAGCCGCCGGCGTTGGCCAGGAACGAAAACGCCGCGCCCGCGTTGTGTGCGCGCACGAGGTTGAACCAGCCGGTGACGGTGCGCGAATCGCCGAGCTGGAACTGGCCCATGATCAGCGTCTTCGTCACCTGGTCGGCCAGGATCACGATGGCCGCCAGCGCGAGCCAGAACCACAGGCTGGGGCCGTTGCCGGTTGTCGAGCTTCCGCGAGCGGCCATGTCAGTGGCGCCCGGCCGCCCGAAGACACTGACGCGCCCCCCTGGGGGGCAGCGAACGAAGTGAGCTTGGGGGCTTCATGTTCAGGCCACGACGCGGGTTTCGCCCGCGCCGTACAGGTTGCTCGTGCAGCGGCCGCAGATCGTCGGGTGCGCCGCGTCGTGGCCGACATCGCTGCGCCAGTGCCAGCAGCGCTCGCACTTGGAAGCGGCACTTGCGGTGACGTCGATCCGCAACGCGTCGCCGGCCTGGAGATCGGCCACCGAAGTGATGAAGACGAACTTCAAATCATCGCCCAGCGTCGCCAGCAGCGCGTGGTCGGCCGCCGGCACCGTGAGGCTGACGTTGGCCTGCAGCGACGAACCCACGCCGCCGGCGCCACGCAGCGCCTCGATCTCCTTGTTGACGGCGTCGCGCAGTTCGCGCACGCGCGTCCACTTGGCCAGCAGCGCCGCGTCGGGGGCGTCGAAGGCCGAGAAGGTCTGGGTGAAGATCGAGTCGCCGCCGCTTCCTTCGACACTCAGGACCTTCCACGCCTCTTCGGCCGTGAAGCTCAGAAACGGCGCCATCCAGCGCAGCATGGCGTGCGTGATGTGCCACAGCGCGGTCTGCGCGCTGCGCCGCGCGTGTGATCCGCTCGCCGTGGTGTACAGGCGGTCCTTCAGCACGTCGAGGTAGAACGAGCCCAGGTCCTCGGCGCAGAAGACCTGCAGCTTGGCCACCACCGGGTGGAACTCGTGCACCTCGTAGTGCTGCAGCAGCTCGGCCTGCAGCTGCGCGCTGCGGCTCATCGCCCAGCGGTCGATCTCGAGCATCTGCGCCACCGGCACGGCCTGCGTGGCGGCGTCGAAGTCGCTGGTGTTGGCGAGCAGGAAGCGCAGCGTGTTGCGGATGCGGCGGTAGCTGTCGACGACGCGGGCCAGGATCTTGTCGTCGATGGACAGGTCGCCCGAGTAGTCGGTGGCCGCGCACCACATGCGGATGATCTCGGCGCCGAGCTGGCTGGTCACCGTGCGCATCTCGACGAAGTTGCCGAGGCTCTTGCTCATCTTGCGGCCGGCACCGTCGACCGTGAAGCCGTGCGTCAGCAGGCCGCGGTACGGCGCCCGCCCTTCGAGCGCGCAGCCGATCAGCAGCGAGCTGTGGAACCAGCCGCGGTGCTGGTCGTGGCCCTCCAGGTAGAGGTCGGCCTCGGGCCCGCTGGTGTGGCTGCCGCCCGGATGCGAGCCGCGCAGCACGTGGTTGAAGGTGCTGCCGGAGTCGAACCAGACGTCCAGGATGTCGCTGCTCTTGGCGTAGTGCTCGGCACCGTGTTCGCCGCTTGCGCCCAGCCAGTCGGCCGGGTCGAGCGTGGCCCAGGCTTCGACACCGCCTTGCTCGACCAACTGCGCCGCACGCTCCATCAGCGCCAGCGTGTCGGGGTGCAGTTCGCCGCTGACCTTGTGCAGGAAAAACGGCAGCGGCACGCCCCAGCTGCGCTGGCGGCTGATGCACCAGTCGGGCCGGCCGGCGATCATGTCGCGCAGGCGCGCGCGGCCGTTCTCGGGGAAGAACTGCGTCTGCTCGATGGCTTCGAGTGCCGTCTGGCGCAGCGTCTTGCCGGCCTTGTCGACGGTGAAGACGCCGTCGCCTTCGTCCATGCGCACGAACCACTGCGCCGCGGCGCGGTAGATCACCGGCGTCTTGTGGCGCCAGCAGTGCGGGTAGCTGTGCTCCAGCTTCGACGTTGCCAGCAGGCGGTCGCTCTGCGCCAGCACCTCGACGATGCGCGGGTTGGCCTTCCAGATGTGCATGCCGCCGAAGAGCGGCAGCGTCGCCTCGTAGACGCCGTCGCCCTGCACCGGGTTCAGGATGTCGTCGGTGGCCATGCCGTGCGCGACGCAGGAGTTGAAGTCCTCCACGCCGTAGGCCGGCGCCGAATGCACGATGCCGGTGCCGTCGTCGGCGGTGGCGTAGTCGGCCAGGTAGACCGGGCTCATGCGCCGGTAGCCGGGGTCGGCGTCGGCCAGCGGGTGCCAGAAGTTGAGGCCGGCGAGCTGCTGGCCCGTGGCCGTGGCGAGCACCGTGCCGGGCAGTCCGAAGCGTGCCAGGCACTTCTCGACCAGCGCCTCGGCCAGCAGCAGCAGGCCACGGTCGGTGTCGACCAGTGCATACACCAGCGCCGGGTTGAGGTTGAGCGCCTGGTTGGCCGGCAGCGTCCACGGCGTCGTCGTCCAGATCACCGCGAAGGCCTTCTTCGCCAGCGACGGCAGCCCGAAGGCCGTCGCCAGCGCCACCGCGTCGGCGGCTTCGAAAGCCACGTCGACCGTCGGCGAAGCCTTGTCGGCGTACTCGATCTCGAACTCGGCCAGCGACGAGCCGCAGTCGAAGCACCAGTACACCGGCTTGGCGCCGCGGTAGACGAAGCCGCGCTCGATCAGGCGCTTGAGCACGCGGATCTCGCCGGCCTCGTTGGCGAAGTTCATCGTGCGGTAGGGGTTGTCCCACTCGCCCAGCACGCCCAGGCGCTGGAAGTCGCCCATCTGCTGCGCGATCTGCTCGGTGGCATAGGCGCGGCTGAGCGCCTGCACCTTGCTGCGCGGCAGGCCGCGGCCGTGGTCCTTCTCGACCTGGTTCTCGATCGGCAGGCCGTGGCAGTCCCAGCCCGGCACGTAGCGCGCGTCGAAACCCGCCAGCTGGCGGCTCTTGACGACCATGTCCTTCAGGATCTTGTTGACGGCGTGGCCGATGTGCAGCTTGCCGTTGGCGTAGGGCGGGCCGTCGTGCAGCACGAACAGGGGCGCGCCGTGGCGCGCGTCGCGCAGCCGCTTGTACAGGCCGCCGCCCTGCGAGGTGTCGTTCCAGTCCTTGATCCAGGCCGGCTCGCGCTTGGGCAGGTCGCCGCGCATCGGGAACGGCGTGTCGGGCAGGTTGAGGGTCTTGCGGTAGTCCGTCGGAGTGCTCATGGCGTCTTGGGGCCGTCGGGGTGGACCGGGCGGCCGGGGCAGGGCGTTGGAGGGTGGCGCCAGGGGTGCGCCAGCAAAGCGGCCCGTCGGGCCGCGCTTCAGACCACCTTCAGGTGGCCGCCCAAATAATTCGGTCGCGCGTCGCCTGCCGGCGCGTGGCGGCATGCCAGCGCACCGGAACCGAGGACGACTTGTAGAAGCGGCGGGACCTTTGCATATCCCCAATTCTACCGACGCACACCCTCGATGAAAGACTGGAGCGGACTTTGGACCTGCACGACCCTCGCGGCTTGCGTGCTGACGACGGCACCAGCGGCTGCGCAGCAGGCCGAGACGCCGCTCGAACTGGCGCCCGCCGAGACGCACTGGGAAGGGGCCATCGGCCTGACCGCCGGCTACCGCCCCGAATACAGTGGTGCCGCGCGGCAGGTCGGCAAGCTCACGCCGGCGATCTTCCTGCGCTACGGCCGCTTCACGATCACCAACGCCAGCGGCTTCGTGACCCGGCGCGCCGACGACGTGGTGCGCGGGCTGGGCATCGACTTCGTCAACGACGCGCGCTTGCGCGTCAACCTGGCGCTGCGTTTCGATGCCGGACGCAGCGAGGACACCAGCGCCAGCCTGGCCGGCCTGGGCTACGTCAAGCCCACCGTGCGCGCGCGGCTGAACCTGGGCTGGCGTTTCGACGGCCCGTGGCGGCTCGGCGGATCGTGGAGCGTCGACGCCCTGGGCCGCGGCGGCGGCAACTTCGGCGATATCAGCGGCGGCTGGGAGCACCGCGTCTCGCCCGGCACCGTGTTTACCGCGGGCCTGACATTGTCGGCCGCCGGTGACCGCTACATGCAGACCTACTACGGCATCAGCGCCGAGCAGGCTGCGCGCACCGCCTACACCGCTTACGAACCGAGCGCGGGCCTGCGCGACATCGCCGCGTCGGCCGGCTTTCGCACCGACCTCGGGCTCGACTGGATCCTGATCGGCAGCGGCGGCGCGACGCATCTGCTGGGGCCAGCGGCGCGCAGCCCGCTGACGACGAGCCGCAATGGCTGGGGCCTCAACATCGGGCTGGCACGCCGTTTCTGAAGCCCGGGGCTCAGTGCCCGGCCCACCAGCGGCGGGCTGCTTCGGTGTCGCGGGCGATGCCTGCGCGCAGCGCGTCCATCGAGTCGTACTTCAACTCATCGTGCAGCTTGTGCAGCAGGTCGACGCGCAGGCAGCGGCCGTAACCGGCCTCGCTGTCCAGGCCGGCGGGCCAGTCCAGGCAGTGCGCTTCGAGCAGCACGCGGCCGGCATCCTCGACCGTCGGCCGCACGCCCAGGCTGGCGACGCCCGGCAGCGGATCGGCCGCGACGCCATGCACGCGCACGACGAAGATGCCGCTGGCCGCCGGACGCGGGTGGCCGAAGGGCAGATTGAGCGTGCGAAAGCCCAGCTCGCGCCCCAGCTTGCGGCCGTGCACGACGTGGCCGCTGATGGTGTAGGGCCGTCCCAGCAGGGCTTCGGCCTGCGCCATGTCGCCAGCGGCCAGGGCCTCGCGCACCGCCGAGCTGGACACGCGCAGTCCGTGCACCTCGTAGCTCATCATGCGCGCGACGTCGAAGCCGGCCGCCGAACCTGCCCGGTCCAGCAGCGCGTAGTTGCCCGATCGGCGGGCGCCGAAGCTGAAGTCGTCGCCGACCAGCACGTAGCGCGCGTGCAGGCCCTGCACCAGCACGTCGTCGATGAAGGCCTCGGCGCTCATGGCGGCGAATCGGCGGTCGAAGCGCACCACCACGGCATGGTCGATGCCGCAGCGCTGCAGCTCGGCCAGCTTGTCGCGCAAGGTGGCCACGCGGGCCGGTGCGGCGTCGGGCTTGCCGGCCAGGCGCGCGAAGTGGTCGCGTGGGTGCGGCTCGAAAGTCATCACGCACGACGGCACACCGCGGTGCCGGGCTTCGTTGATCAGCAGCGCCAACATGGCCTGGTGGCCGCGGTGCACGCCGTCGAAGTTGCCGATGGTCAGGGCACAGGCCGGCACGCCGAGATTGAAGCCGCGATGGATGCGCATGGGGCTGGATTATCCCGGCCGCTCACGCTCTGAGGCGGCAGGCAGCCGCAGCAGCCGCCGGTACAGCGCCAGGTAGGCTTCGGCTGCGCGGTCCCAGTCGAACTGCGCCGCGTGCTGGCGCACGGCCTCGGCGCGGCCGGCTTCGGCGTGGCGCACCAGGCCCTGCTGCACCACGGCCTTCATGCGCGCCGGATCGAAGTCGTCGAAGTACGCCGCCGCGTCGCCGCCGATCTCGGGCAGGCTGGTGCGGCGGGCCAGGAACACCGGCTTGCCGAAGTGCATGGCCTCGATCGGCGGCAGGCCGAAGCCCTCGGTCAACGACGGGAACAGGAAGCCCGTGCAATGGGCATAGGCCCAGGCCTTGTGGGCATCGCTGATGCCCAGGTGGAACTGCACGTTGGGCAGCTGCACGGTGGCGCGCAGCTGCTTCGCGTCGTCGCTGGGCGGGCCGCACAGCACGAACAGCATCTCGGGCCACAGGCGCGCCAGCGCGATGATCGCCTGCGGGTTCTTCGACGGCGACATGCGGCTCAAGTGAAACAGAAAAGGCCGCGTGTCGTGCGCCGCCCAGCCCGGCAGCGGCTCCTGCGCACTGGCCGTGAAGCTGCGCGCGCCGTTGTGGATGACGGTGATGTCGCGCGTCCAGCCCAGGTGCTGCCGGACATCGGCCGCGGTGTGGTGGCTGATCGCCACCACCTCGTCGGTGCGGCGCATCAGCGCCAGCGTGCGGCGGTGGTGGCGCCACTTCGAGAAGGCATTGCTGCCGTACAGGTAGTTCAGGTCGTGCACCGTGACCAGGCGCGTGCCGGTGCCCAGCGGCGGCAGCGTCTTGTTCAACTGGTGCAGGCTGTGCCAGACGGCATAACGCTGCGGCTGCACGTGCCGCAGGCGCTGCCAGCGGTCGACGCGCAGGTGGCCGACGTGCGGGCCGAACAGGGTGCCGAGGCTGTCGCGCAGATGGAAGTCGAAGGCGACGCCATGCTGCTCGCGCCATGCCGGCGCCTGCGCGGCGACGCGCCGTCCGATCTGCAGTGCGAACTCTCCCAAGCCGTCGTGCAGCGCGCCGATGTTACCGAGGCTGATGCCGATGCGGCGTGTTTCCATCCCGGCGCAGTGTACCGACGGGGTGCGCCGGACTCCCCGTCGGATCGGGCGTCTGCGCGCCGCGCGGGCGCACCTGCGCTGGCACAATCGGCTGCATGAGCCGCCTCAAGCTCGCCCAGGTCACCTTGTGTGCGGTGGACACCCGATCGCCTGCCCTGGCGGCGCAGTCGCTGCTGCTGTCCATGAAGAAGGCGGACTTCGCGCGCGTCCTGCTGTTCACGAGCGGCTGGCTGCCCGCGGTGGTGCTGCCCGGCATCGAGATCGTCGAGATCGAGCCGCTGCGCTCCGGCGCCGACTACTCGGCCTTCGTGCTGCGGCAGCTGCCGGCCTACATCCGCAGCTCGCATGTGCTGGTCACGCAGTGGGACGGCTTCGTCACCCACCCCGAGGCCTGGAGCGACGAGTTCCTGGTCCACGACTACGTCGGCGCCGTGTGGCCCGACGAGCCCGACGACCGCAACGTCGGCAACGGCGGCTTCTCGCTGCGCTCGCGCCGCTTCCTGGCCGCGGGCATGGACCCGCGCATCGTCGAGCTGCATCCCGAAGACCAGGTCATGGGGCGCGACCAGCGCAGCTTCCTGCAGCGCGTGCACGGCATCAGCTTCGCGCCGCCGACGCTGGCGCGCCGGTTCTCCTACGAGAACGAATCGCCGCCGGGCGCCACCTTCGGCTTTCACGGCCCCTACAACCTGCCCACGTTCCTGGACGAGGCGACTATCTGCGAGTGGCTGCAGCGGCTGCCGCTGGTCTTTTACGCCAGCCGCGACGCGCGCCGCCTGGCGCGCGCGCTGCTGCTGCGCGGCATGCCCAGGGCCGCCAAGCAGCTGCTGATTCGGCGCGAGGCTGCCGGCCGCACCGACCCCAACACGCGCCTGCTGGGCGCTGCAGCTTCCATCATGGGACTGCTCACCTGAAGACCACATGACCCGACACCTGGACCTGGGCTGCGGCCCCGTGCCCCGCAACCCCTACCGGCGCGATGAACTCTTTGGCGTGGACCTGTCGGGCAGCACCGACGGCGGCCCCATCCGGCGTGCCAACCTGGTGATGCAGCCGATTCCCTTCGCCGACGACAGCTTCGAGTCGGTGTCGGCTTACGACTTTCTCGAGCACGTGCCGCGCGTGCTGCCCACGGCGGACGGACGGGACACGCGGTTTCCGTTCATCGAATTGATGAACGAGGTCTGGCGTGTGCTCAAGCCCGGCGGCATGCTCTACGCCGTGACGCCGGTGTACCCGGGCAAGGCGGCGTTCCAGGACCCCACGCACGTCAACATCATGACGGTGGACACCCACACCTACTTCACGCGGCCGCAGAAGATGGCCGCCATGTACGGCTTCCGCGGCGACTTCGAAGCCCGCCGCGTGCAGCTGACGCGGCCCGATCCCCGGCTCGCCTTCATCGCGCCGCCGTCGGGCTGGTGGCAACGCCTGCGCCTGGCGCACCGCATTCGGCGCGGAGCGTGCGGGCACCTGATCTGGGAGTTCGAGGCGGTGAAGCCGGCAGGCCCGGGTGCCGCGGCCAGCGCAGCGAAAGGCGCCGCCGTTTCACCATGAGGCTGCTGGCGCTGGCCGGCGACATTCACGCCCCGATCGCTCGGATCCGCCTCGTGACGCCGTTGACGGCAATGTGCGCGCAGCAGGGCTGGCCGCTCGCGCTGAAGTCGTTTCACGACTGTTCGCACGCAGACCTGGCCCAGGCCGACGTGCTGGTGGTTCAGCGTGCCGCGTCTTCGCGCGTGCTGCGCCTGCAGCAGCGCATGCAGGACCTGGGCGGTGCGGTGATCTACGACATCGACGACCTGCTCACCGACGTCGCGGCGCATATCAGCAACCAGCATGCGGTGCGCCAGCGCGTGCCGCTGCTGCGCCAGTCCATGGCCGCGGCCGACGTCGTCACGGTGTCCACCGCGCGCCTGGGCCGTGAACTCGGCCTGCGGCAGGCGGTGGTGGTGCCCAACCACGCCTGTCCGGCACCCGATCTGGCGCCGCCGCTGCCGGCGGCCGGACAGCCGGTGACCCTGCTGTTTGCGTCATCCGACCACCTGGCGACCGACTTCATCTACCCGGCGGTGCGAGCGCTGCACGGTGTCCAGGTCGTGGTCGTCGGCCCGCCGTCCGACGGCTTCGAACGCGCTGGCATCGCGGTGCAGGCCCAGCCGCTGATGGCGCGCGAACGCTTCGTCGCTTTCGCGCGCAGCTTGCCCAACGCCGCGGCGGTGATACCGCTCGAGGACTCCAGGTTCGCCGCCTGCAAGAGCGCGGTCAAATGGTTCGACTACGCGGCGGCCGGCATTCCCACGCTGTGCTCGGCCGTGAGCCCGTACCTCGAGGTCGTCGACGACGGCATCACCGGCGCCCTGGTGGCCAACGACCCGCAGGCCTGGCAGGCCGCGCTGCAGCAGGCCGTCGACGACCGGGCCTGGCGGCAGCGCATCGCGACGGCAGCACACGCCCACGTCGTCGCCCACCACGGCCTGCAGCACACCGTGGACGCCTGGCTGCGTGCCGTGCAGGCGGCGCGCCAGGCGAGGGCAGCGGCACCGACGCACGCGCGCGGCCTGGGGCAACAGGTCCAGGGTGCGTGGGACTCCGCCGTCGACCGGTTTGCGGTGCGCCTGCGCTCGATCAACCGGGCCCGGCTGGCGAAGCGGTCCCGCCGCTGAGGGCCTCGCGCTCGCCGGCCGTCAACCAGCGCCATGCGCCGACGGCCAGATCCTGTGGCAGCGCCAGCGCGCCGAAAGCCGAGCGGTGCAAACCTTCGACCCGGTTGCCCGCCGCGCCCACCATGCGCTTGACCTGGTGGTAGCGGCCTTCGGTGATCGTCAGTTTCAGCGTCCGGGGTCCTTCAATCTCGCAGGCCAGCGCGCGCACCGGCAGCGGGTCGTCGTGCAGCACCACGCCGGCCCGCAGCGCCTCGACCTGAGCCTCGTCGACGGCATGCCGTGTCGTCACCAGGTAGACCTTGGCGACGTGGCGCTTGGGGTGCGTCAGGCGGTGGATGAGGCTGCCCTGATCGGTCAGCAGCAGCAGCCCGGTGGTGTCCTGGTCCAGCCGGCCCACCGGCTGCACGCCGCGCCGGCGCAGCGGCAGCGGCAGCAGGCTGAGCACGCCGGGATGGTCGCGCGGCGCGCGTGAACACTCGTAGCCACTGGGCTTGTTCATCACCAGCACGGCCTGCGCCTGGTACAGCCACGACTCGCCGTCGACGCTGAACTGCAGGCCCTGCGCGTCGAATTCCTGCAGTGGATCGAGCCGTGCCTCGCCGGCGATGTCCACACGTCCGGCCGCGATCAGGCCGGCGCACTCGCGGCGGCTGCCGAAGCCTTGGGTGAAGAGCAGGTCGGCCAGTCGCATCGGCGGCGAGTGTCGCATCCGCGCGGGGCGGCTTGCGGTGTCCGGGTTGACCCGGGTTTCGCGGCTGGCGGGCCGGTCACACCATCGTCCGACCGCTGCAGTTGCAGGAGACGACGATGCCCTTACGAATGCTCACAAGATCCCCTGTCGCGAAGGTCGCGCAGATCGCACTTGTGGCCCTGCTGGCCGCGGCCTGCGGCGGCAACGACGATGGCGACCAGGTCGCCGAAAACGCCTGCCTGCAGTACGGCACCACCGGCGCGGTCTACGACCCGGGCACGCCGGGCGTCGGCGGCGCGCCCGAGATCCCGACCGGTTTTGCCGCCAAGCAGACCGCGTTCTCGCGCAGCTACATGGTCGTCGCCGCCAACCCGCTGGCCACCAAAGCCGGCTGCGAGGTGCTGAAAAGGGGCGGCACCGCGATCGACGCGGCGATCGCCACGCAGATGGTGCTGAACATCGTCGAGCCGCAGTCCAGCGGCATCGGCGGCGGCGCCTTCATGCTCAGCTACGACCGCAAGACCGGCAACGTCACCGCCTACGACGGCCGCGAGACGGCACCGGCGGCGGCCTCCGAGAACTACCTGCGCTGGATCAGCGACTCGGTGCGCACGACGCCGCTGCCCAACGCCCACGCCAGCGGCCGCAGCATCGGCACGCCGGGTGTCCTGCACATGCTGGACACGGCGCACCGCGAAGGTGGCAAGCTGGCCTGGAAGGAGCTCTTCGACCCGGCGATCAAGATCGCCACCGAAGGCTTCCGCATCAGCCCGCGCATGTCGGCCTCGGTGGCCGGCTCGGCGGCCGCGCTCGCGCGCGACCCGGAGTCGCGCGCCTACTTCCTCAACGCCGACGGCACCGCCAAGGCCACCGGCACGCTGCAGACGAGCCCGGCGCTGGCCACCACGTTCCAGGCCATCGCCAACGGCGGCGCTGCGGCTTTCTACGGCGGCACGATCGCGCAGGACATCGTCGACGAGATCGCCGACACCACCGGCGGCATCACCGCCGGCCAGACGACGCTGGCCGACCTGGCGGCCTACCGCTCGGTCAAGCGCGCAGCGGTCTGCAGCCCATACCGCAACGTCTGGGTCTGCGGCATGCCGCCGCCCAGCAGCGGCGGCCTGGCGGTGGCGCAGACGCTGGGCATGCTGCAGAACTTCGACCTCTCGCTGCACAAGCCCACGGCGCTGGACATCAACGGCGGCAAGCCGACGGCCTTCGGCGTGCACATGGTCGCTGAAGCGCAGCGGCTGGCCTACGCCGACCGCGACAAGTTCGTCGCCGACACCGACTTCGTGCCGCTGCCGGGCGGCAGCACCAGCGCGATGCTCGATACCACCTACCTGCGCGGGCGCGCCAGCCTGATCGACCTGACGCGCAGCATGGGCACCGCGCAGCCAGGCAACCTGGGCCCGGTGTCATTCGGCCAGCACGCGCCGTCGGCGGAAAACGGCACGACGCAGATCACGGTGGTGGACGGTTACGGCAACGTGGTGTCGATGACGACGACCGTGGAGTCGGGC
>JAYUPN010000319.1:0-7090 GCA_043760065.1 Rubrivivax sp. | reverse complement strand
CGATCCAGCCGCGCTTGACGCTGCCGCCCTTGATCAACGCCTGCATCACCTGGCGCGCGGTGTCCACCGGCACCGCGAAGCCGATGCCCAGGCTGCCGCCGGTGCGCGAGAAGATCGCGGTGTTGATGCCCACCAGGTGGCCGGCGGCGTCGACCAGTGCGCCGCCCGAGTTGCCGGGGTTGATGGCGGCGTCGGTCTGGATGAAGTTCTGGAACTGCGAAGCGCCGGCCTGCGTGCGGTCGAGCGCGCTGACGATGCCGGCGGTCACCGTCTGGCCGACGTTGAAGGGGTTGCCGATGGCCAGCACCGCGTCGCCCACCTGCAGTGCGCGCACGTCGCCCAGCGTCACCACCGGCAGGTTGGCGAGTTCGATCTTCAGCACCGCGATGTCGGTCTCGACATCGCTGCCGACGACGGTGGCGCGCGTGTTGCGGCCGTCGGCCAGCTGGACCTCGATGTCGGTGGCGTCCGCCACCACGTGGTGGTTGGTCAGCAGGTAGCCCTCGGGCGAGACGATGACGCCCGAACCCAGCCCCACCTGGGCCTGGCCGGGGGCCTTGTCGCCGAAGAAGAACTTGAAGCGCGGGTCTTCGGTGTGCGGGTTGCGCCGCGCCATCTTGGTCGCGGTGACGCTGACCACCGCCGGCGCGGCGCGCCGCGCCGCGAGCGCAAAGCCGGTGGCACTGGCGCCGGCCGCGGCAGGCGCGACCTGCACCAGCGTCGGCGCCGGCAAGGCGGCGCCCGTGCGGTCGCCGGGCAGCCAGCCGGGCTTGAAGGTCAGCACCACGAACAGCAGCGCCACGGCCACCGTGACGGCTTGTGAGAAGACGAGCCAGGTTCTGCGCATGGGAGTGGGGGAGGTGAGGGGCCCAGGAGGCAGAATCAAGCCATGGCCCACCGTCAGGAAGTCGACTCCAGCCTGCAGGCGTTGCTGCGGCCGGAACTGTTCAAGGATTATGGGCCGAACGGTCTGCAGGTCGAGGGCCGCGCCGAGGTGCGGCGGCTGTGCTCGGGCGTGACCGCGAGCCTGGCCTTCATCCAGGCCGCCATCGAGGCCGGCGCCGACGCGCTGCTGGTCCATCACGGCCTGTTCTGGCGCGGCCAGGACGGGCGGCTGACGGGATGGCTGGGCGAACGCGTGCGCACGCTGATGGGCGCCGGCGTGAGCCTCTTTGCCTACCACCTGCCGCTGGATGCGCTGGACGGGCTGGGCAACAACGCGCAGCTGGGGCTGCGCCTGGGCTTGCTCGCGGATGCGCGTTTCGGCGAGCAGGAGCTGGGCTTCATCGGCCCGGCTGGTGCGCACACGTCGCTGGCGGCCCTGCAATCGGTGACGACGGCTGCGCTGGACCGGCCCCTCACCGTGGTCGCCGGCGACGGCCGCGTGCTGCGCCGCGTCGCCTGGTGCACCGGTGGCGCGCAGAGCTACTTCGAGCCGGCGATCGCTGCCGGCGCCGACGCCTTCATCACCGGCGAGATCTCCGAGCCGCAAGCGCACCTGGCGCGCGAGACCGGCGTCGCCTTCCTGGCCTGCGGCCACCACGCCACCGAGCGCTTCGGCGCCGAGGCCGTGGCCGCGCACGTGGCGGCGCAGCTCGGCCTGGAGCACGTCCACATCGACGTCGACAACCCGGCATGAAGCGACCATGAAGCCGGTGCTCTTGACGATGGGCGACGCCGCCGGCATCGGCCCCGAGATCATCGCCCGGGCCTTCGCCCAAGCTGCGCTGGGCGGCTGTGTCGTGGTCGGCGACGTGCAGGTGATGCAGCGCGCCGGCGCACCCATGACCGCCCGCATCGAGTCACCGGCCGATCTGCACGCGGTGCCGCCGGGCTGCCTGCCGGTGCTGGTGCCGCCCGATCTGCCCGCCGGCCTGCACCTGCTGCAGCAAGGCAGCGTCGATGCGCGCAACGGCGCCGCCGCGGCACGCTGCATCGAGCACGCCGTGCGCCTGATGACGGCCGGCGAAGGTGCCGCCATCGTCACCGCGCCGATCCACAAGGAAGCGCTGGCCGCCGCCGGCGTGCCCTATCCCGGCCACACCGAGATGCTGCAGGCGCTGGCCGCCGCACCCGGCGCCGCGCCGCCGCCGGTGCGCATGATGCTGGCCAACGAGGAACTGCGCGTCGTGCTGGTGACGATCCACCTCGCCCTGCGCCAGGCCATCGAGGCGGTGACTTTCGACAACGTGCTGCAGACGCTGCGCATCGCCCACCACGCGGCCGCGGCGTGGGGCCAGGCGCGGCCGCGCATCGCGGTGGCAGGGCTGAACCCGCACGCCGGCGAAGGCGGCCTCTTCGGCGACGAAGAACTGCGTTTCATCGGCCCGGCGGTGCAGGCGGCCCGGGCCGAAGGCCTGGACGCCAGCGGCCCCTTCGCGCCCGACACGGTGTTCATGCGCGCGCGCCGCGGCGAGTTCGACCTCGTGGTGGCGATGACGCACGACCACGGCCTGATCCCCGTCAAGTACCTGGGCGTCGAGCAGGGTGTCAACGTGACACTCGGCCTGCCCTTCGTGCGCACCAGCCCCGACCACGGCACCGCCTTCGACATCGCCGGGCGCGGCGTCGCCGACCCTTCCAGCCTGGTCGCCGCGCTGCGCATGGCGCAGCGGCTGGCGCTGGCGCGCTAGCTAGCGCGACGACATCGCCGGCCATCGCGTAGGCAGCGGGTGGGCTCGGCAGTCTAACGGGCATCGCGGGCTCCACGCGCGCGCGCCGGGTGGCGCGGTGGCGGGCATGCCAGGCGCCGCGGCGGTGCGCGCACACCCCTAGGTGCGCGCGCCCCGGCCCGGCTGCGACGCCGCCAGGCTGGCCAGCTGGCGGCGCGCGCGCTCGGTGGCGCGTTCGATCAGCGTGGCGTTCTCGAACGCGCGCAGCCGACCGGTCTCGCACAGGCGCAGCAGCATGCGCTGCGTCAGCGACACCGTCTTCTTGTGACGCGCGCCGTGCGTGAAGATGAAAAAACTGCGCCCCGGGCTGACGTGTGACAGTCGCACCTTCTGCCAGGCGTCGTTCAGGTGCATCTGGTAGGCAAAACCGATCTGGATGTTGTCGGCCAGCTCGCGGCCGTGCGTCGCTTCGGGCGCGTCGGTGATCGCCGGCAGGCCCGGCGCGGCGGGTTCGCTGCTGTGCGCCACCGCATCGGCGGCGCCGAGGTCGATGTCGACCTTGCCGTCCCAGTCGACCGCGGACTCCTCGAGCAGACCGGCGCGCCGGGCTTCGTCGGCACTCAGCACCGGCAGGCTGACCTCGTCGTGGAGCACGGGCAGCGCGGACAGGGCCTTGAGTTCCGCACGCGACGGCGCCGGCCGCTCCAGCGCGCCTTCGACCTGGCGCGCCATCAGGTTCAGGTCGAGCTGGCGCGCGGCCGGGCTCTTCAGCGATTCGGCGTGGGCCGGCATCAGCTGGCCGAAGAAGGCACGGCGCTGGGCGTCGGGCCAGCCGATCAGGTTCATGCCTTCGCTCAGGTCCTGCATCAGCTTGGGCAGCTCGGCCAGGAAGGTCTTGCGGTGCGCCGGCGTGGCCTTGGGCTGCACGCTCAGCATCAGCTCGCGGCCGGCGCGCCGCAGGCGTTGCGCCTGCGCGCTGTGGGCGCCATCGGGCCCGCCCTGCGCCGCGGCGCGCAGCATGACTTGGCTCCAGACGCGGCTGACGAAGTCGCGCACGAAGGCCGGCGCCGCCACGTCCTTCAGCTCGCCGGCCAGACGCTGCGCGTAGAGCTCGCGCAGGCGCTGCTCGTCCTCCTTCTCGGACAGCATCTCGGCCAGGCCGTCGCTGCCCTGCATGCCGGCGCGCGCCTGTTCGGCGACGAAGGCCTCGAGCGATGCCAGCTTGTGCTCGTAGACCTCGATCTGGTCGAAGTCGCCTTCGACGACCTCCTGGACCAACGCCCGCACCTTGGCCAGGAAGTTGCGCGCTTCGTCCTCGTCGTAGTCCTCGAAGGCTGCGCCCAGCGAGGCGATGCGGTTGACGAAGCGCCGCACCGGGTGGCGCCGCGACGAGAAGAACGAGTTGTCGCCGAGCGCGGCGCGCAGCACCGGCAACTGCAGGCGCGCGATCTGGCGCGCCATCTGCGGCGGCACCTTGGGGTCGGACAGGATCTGGTCGAAGAGAAAGCCGATGACGTCGATCACCATGTGATCGAGCGCGCCCTTGGACGCCTGGCGCAGTTCCTCGCGGTGGGCGTGGATCAGGTTGGGCAGCGGCGCGTGCGCGCCGCCGAGGCTGGTCTCGGCATAACTGGCGCCGGGGCCGGTGTTGCCGAAGGGCTCGCTGAAGGCCAGGCGGCGGATCAGCGTCATCAGCGCCGGGTCGACCTGCCCGAGCGGGGTGCCACCGCGGGTGCTGCTGGAGCCGGCGCGCGCCGCCGGCCCGAAGCCGGAGTGCAGGCCGGACCCGCCGCCCCGCCCGCCATACCCGCCGACGCCGCCGCCGGCAGCGGTCGGTGCGCCCGAGCGGCTGTGCTGCGATCCGTCGCCGTGCTGACTGTCGGGACCGCCGCCCCCGCCCTGCAGCCCCGGGGACAGGCGCTGGCGCACGGTCAGCCCCAGCGGTTGCACGCCAGCGTTGCGCAGGTCGGCCACGATGGTGCCGTAGGTGCCGCGCAGCAGACCGGCCAGCGAGCGGCTGAGTTCGGAGGACAGCACCTTGCGCACGTCGGCGATGTCCGACACGGCCTCGATGCCGCGGATCATGGCGTGGCCGACGATGTCGGGCCGCAGCGGGTTGCGTTCGCGCTCGCCGCCGGCGTCGGCCAGCACGGTCGCGACATAGGCTTCGAGTTCGCGCAGTTCCCACTCGCAGGCGTGGGCGATCTCCATGCCGAAGCGCTCGGCGGAGATCTGCGCCTCGACCTCGCGGTCCTCGACCAGGCTCAGCGCATCCCAGTTGGTGGCCGCGGGGGCGGCCGCAGGTGCCGCTTGCGGCCGGGCAGCCGCCGCGGCACGCGGCCCGAGTTCGCGCACGACGCGTTCGTCGAAGGCGTCGTTGAAGGTCAGGATGAAGACCGCCGACTTGCGGTTGAGCTCGAGTTGCGCGCTCAGCAGCCCGTCGCGCTGGAAGGCGTGGGTGGCACC
The DNA here is from genome assembly GCA_043760065.1 of Rubrivivax sp. Lineage (GTDB taxonomy): Bacteria > Pseudomonadota > Gammaproteobacteria > Burkholderiales > Burkholderiaceae_C > Rubrivivax. The sequence goes on along the minus strand of JAYUPN010000319.1, from coordinate 2,012 downwards.
CAGCGCTGCCAGGCCCAGGCTCTCGATGGTGCGCTCGGCCGCTTCGCGGGCCGCCAGCTTGAGGCGCTGGACGGCCGCTTCCAGCGGTGCGGGCAGGCGGTGAACGGGGTTCGGCTTCATGGGTGCTGCAATGCCCGGAAGGGCAGCCGCCTAGTATGCGACAAGGCACCCCTGCCTGCGCCCGCCCGGGCGGGGCCCAGCGCCCGGGCGAGATACAAACCGACCGCTCAGCGCTTCAGGCTGTCACGGATTTCACGCAGCAGGACCACGTCCTCGGGCGTCGGGGCGGGCGGCGCTGGCGGCGCTTCGCGCTTCATGCGGTTCTTCTGCTTGACCATCAGGAAGATGATGAAGGCCAGGATGATGAAGTTGATGGCGATCGTGATGAAGCTGCCGTAGGCGAACACGGCGCCGGTCTTCTTGGCCTCGATGAGTGTGGTCGCCGTCTGCCCGGCCAGCGGCACGAAGTAGTTGTTGAAGTCCAGGCCGCCGAAGATCTTGCCGACGATGGGCATGATGAGGTCGCCGACCATCGAGTCGACGATCTTGCCGAAAGCGCCTCCGATGATCACGCCGACGGCGAGGTCCATGACGTTGCCCTTGAGGGCGAATTCCTTGAACTCGGTTGCAAAACTCATGTGACCACTCCTCGCGCATTTTTCTGAAGGAACGCAGCAACGGCCGCGCCGCTGGCCCCTTCCGGGGGCTTCGCGCCGCGGACCATAGGGGGGGCTGGCTCCAGCGCCAACCGACTTTGGCACAGGGTCGGTGTCAGGCGGGTGAAGGCGGCTCGGCTAGAATTCGGGGTTGACCCGAATCACATTCAGCTTCCAGATCGACAAGCAGAGGACAGCATGAGCGGCACGATCGACAGCAACGTCGAACCAGGCATCGACAAGAGCAGGCGCACCTGGATCGCCATCACCTGTGGCGTCGGCGCCGTCGGCGGTGCGGCGGTGGCCGTGCCCTTTGTCAGCAGTTTTGCGCCCTCGGAGCGCGCACGTGCGGCCGGCGCGCCGGTGAAGGTCGACATCAGCGGCATCCAGCCCGGCGAGAAACTCACCGTCGAGTGGCGCGGCAAGCCGGTGTGGATCCTGCGCCGCACGCCCGAGCAGGTGAAGGCGCTGGCCAAGCTCGACCCGTTGCTGGCCGATCCGGCCTCGGTGCGCACCCAGTACCCGACGCCCGCCTACGCCCGCAACCCGCACCGCTCGATCAAGGACGAGTTCTTCATCGGCGTCGGCATCTGCACCCACCTGGGCTGCTCGCCCGGCGACCGGCTTGCGGCCGGGCCCCAGCCCTCGCTGCCCGACGACTGGTCCGGCGGCTTCCTGTGCGCCTGCCACGGCTCGACCTTCGACATGGCCGGCCGCGTCTTCAAGAACAAGCCCGCACCCGACAACCTCGAGGTCCCGCCGCACATGTACGTGTCGGACACGATGGTCGTGATCGGCGAGGACAAGCAGGCCTGACCCTCCGGTTGGACAAGCAAGAACCACTCGAAATCCGAGGACACGATGGCTGAATTCAAGGAAGCTCCCGCCGGCGCGTCGGTGGGGCAGAAGCTCATGACCTGGACCGAGAACCGGTTTCCGACCGCGTTCGACGCCTACCGGGTCCACATGTCGGAGTACTACGCGCCGAAGAACTTCAACTTCTGGTACTTCTTCGGTTCGCTGGCGATGCTGGTGCTGGTGATCCAGATCGTCACCGGCATCTTCCTGACGATGCACTACAAGCCCGACGCGGCCAAGGCCTTCGAGTCGGTCGAGTACATCATGCGCGACGTGCCCTGGGGCTGGCTGGTGCGCTACATGCACAGCACCGGCGCCAGCGCCTTCTTCGTCGTCGTCTACCTGCACATGTTCCGCGGCATGATCTACGGCAGCTACAGGAAGCCGCGCGAACTGGTCTGGATCTTCGGCTGCGCGATCTTCCTGTGCCTGATGGCCGAAGCCTTCATGGGCTACCTGCTGCCCTGGGGCCAGATGTCGTACTGGGGCGCCCAGGTC
>JAYUPN010000318.1:0-7133 GCA_043760065.1 Rubrivivax sp. | reverse complement strand
AACAAGGACTACTCCTGCGTGAAGGGCTTCTGCCCGAGCTTCGTCACCGTCGAAGGCGGGCAGCTGAAGAAGCCGAAGAAGGCCGCCCGGGGTGACGTGAGCGGCCTGCCGGCGATCCCCGAGCCGACGCTGCCGCTGGCCGAGCGCGCCTGGGGCATCGTGGTTGGCGGCGTCGGCGGCACCGGCGTCATCACCATCGGGCAGTTGCTGGGCATGGCCGCGCACCTCGAAGGCAAGGGCGTGGTGACGCAGGACGCCGGCGGGCTGGCGCAGAAGGGCGGCGCGACCTGGAGCCACATCCAGATCGCCAACCGGCCCGAGGCCATCCACACGACCAAGGTCGACACCGCGCAGGCCGACCTCGTGATCGCCTGCGACAGCATCGTCGGCGCGTCCAAGTACACGCTGACCGTGATGCAGCAGGGCCGCACCTTCGTGGCGCTCAACACCCACGGCACGCCGACCGCGGCCTTCGTGAAGAACCCCGAGTGGCAGTTCCCGGGCGGCAACTGCGAAGCCGCCGTGCGCGCCAGCGTCGGCGACACGCTGGTCGGCGCCTTCGACGCCGAGCAGGTGGCGGTGCAGATGCTGGGCGACAGCATTTACACCAACCCGCTGATGCTGGGCTATGCGTGGCAGCAGGGCCGCATCCCCGTCAGCCACGCTGCGCTGATGCGCGCCATCGAGTTGAACGGCGTGCAGGTCGACAACAACAAGTCGGCTTTCGAGTGGGGCCGGCGCTGCGCGCACGACCTGGCCGCGGTGCAGGCGCTGTTCAAGGCGCAGCAGGTGATCCAGTTTGTCAAGAAGACGGGCCTGCCCGAGATGGTGGCCCGGCGCGTCGAGTTCCTCACCGGCTACCAGGACGCGGCCTACGCGGCGCGCTACAAGGCCATCGTCGACAAGGTGCAGGCCGCCGAACAGCCGCTCACCGGCACGGCCTTGACCGAAGCCGTGGCGCGCTACCTCTTCAAGCTCATGGCCTACAAGGACGAGTACGAGGTGGCGCGGCTGCACACCGACAGCGCCTTCACCGACAAGATCAGCGCCATGTTCGAAGGCGACTACAAGATCGTGCACCACCTGGCGCCACCGCTCACGGCCAAGAAAAACGACAAGGGCGAACTGATCAAGCAGCCCTTCGGCCCCTGGATGCGCAGCGCCTTCGGCGTGCTGGCCCGGATGAAGGGCCTGCGCGGCACGGCGCTCGATGTCTTCGGCCGCAGCGAAGAACGCAAGACCGAGCGCGCGCTGATCACCGAGTACGAGGCCTGCGTCGAAGAACTGCTGCAGACGCTGAACGCCGACAACCGCGCGCTGGCGGCCGAGATCGCGCGCATCCCGGAAGAGATCCGCGGCTACGGCCACGTCAAGGAGCGGCACCTCAAGGCCGCACGGCCGAAGTGGGACGCGCTGATGCAGCGCTGGCGCGCCGGCGCGCTGCAGAAGGCGGCCTGAACATGAGCCCGCGCTCCTAGCGCCGCCGCCATGACCTGGCCGGCCCTGGCCGCCGCGCGCGCACGCACGGCCGACCGCGTGCCCTTCTTCATCGACGGCTGCAGCGTCGGCTCGGTGGCGCGCGACGACCTGCATGCCTTGCAGGCCTGGCCGCAATGGCTGTCGCTGCAGGACCACGGCGTGGGCCTGACGGCAACCGACCGCGAGGGGGCGCTGGCCACCATCAACGCCTCACTGCGACAGCAGGGGTTGGTGCGCGCCTGGCGCGACGAGTGCTACGCCGTCCGCGACCCCGTCAGCGGCCGCTATCTGGCGCGCATCGAGCGCGCGGCTTCGCGCTTCTGGGGCACGTTGACGCTGGGTGCACATGCCAACGGCTTCGTCGCCGATGCCCAGGGCCGGCCGACGCAGCTGTGGATCGCCCGCCGTTCGCCCTCCAAGGCCACCGACCCCGGCTTGTTGGACAACCTCGTCGGCGGCGGCGTGCCCGACGGGCAGACGCCGCGCGAGACCCTCGTGCGCGAAGGCTGGGAAGAAGCCGGCCTGACGCCAGTGCAGATGGCGCAGGCGCGCGCCGGCCGCGTCATCCGGCTGCACCGCGACATCCCCGAAGGCCTGCAGTTCGAGGACCTGCACTGCTTCGATCTGCAACTGCCCGCCGGTCTGGTGCCCCACAACCAGGACGGCGAGGTCGCCGGCTTCGAGCTGCTGCCGGTCGAGCAAGCGCTGGCCCTGGCGGCCAGCGTGCAGATGACGGTCGACGCTTCGCTGGTGACGCTGGAGTTCGGCTTGCGCCACGGCCTGCTGGGGCAGGCCGGTGCCCAGGCGCTGGAGGAGGCCGCAGCCTCTCTTTGGTCGGGCCGCGCCTGAGTCGCAACCGCTGCCGTCGCTGGCGGACTTTCGCTGGCCGTCACTGCCCCGATCAAATGCCTTGAACGCGCAGGGCCTCGTGCGGCGTCGATACTTCCCTTCGACATGAACGCCAGCGCCCCTCCCACCGCCCGCTACCACCCCGTGAGCATCGCGCTGCACTGGCTGCTGGCGCTGATGATCCTGGGATCGCTGGCGGTGGGCTTCTACATGACCGACCTGCCGCTGTCGCCGACGCGCCTGAAGCTCTACAACTGGCACAAGTGGGCCGGCATGACGATCCTCATGCTCTCGGCGCTGCGCCTGGTCTGGCGCCTGACCCACCGCCCGCCGGCCGCGCCGCCGATGCCGGCCTGGCAAAGCCGCGCCGCCCGCGGCGCGCATCGGGCCTTGTACGTGCTGTTCTTCGCCGTGCCGCTGGCCGGCTGGGCCTACAGCTCGTCCGCAGGCTTCCCCGTCGTGCTGTTCGGCGTGCTGCCGCTGCCCGACTGGGTGCCGGTGGACCGCCCCCTGTCCGACACCCTCAAGCAGCTGCACCACCTGCTGGCCTACACGCTGACGGCCGTCGTCGGCCTGCACGTGGCCGGCGCGCTCAAGCACCATTTCATCGACCGCGACGCCCTGCTGCAGCGCATGCTGCCCGGGCGTGGCTGACCTCGCTTTCAAGGACACCATGAGTTCACGCACCCTGTTCGCCCTGACGCTCGGCGTCACCCTGCTGTCTGCGCTGTGGCAGCCGGTACAGGCCCAGCCGCGGCCGGCGCAACTGGTCGCCGCCGGCAGCGAGATCGGCTTCACCACGCGGCAGATGGGCGTGCCGGTCGACGGCACCTTCGGCAGGTTCAGCGCCCAGATCGCGCTCGACCCGAAGAAGCCCGAGACCGGCAGCGTGGCCTTCGCCATCGACACCGGCAGCGCGCGCTTCGGCAGCGCCGAGCTCGACGCCGAGGTGCCCAAGGCGACGTGGCTCAACGTGCCCCGGTTTCCGCAGGCCACCTTCCAGTCCAGCGCCGTCAAGACCGCCGGAGCGGGCCGCTTCGAAGTCGCCGGCAAGCTCAGCATCAAGGGCTCGGTGCGCGACATCGTCGTGCCGGTGGCGGTGACGCAGTCGGCCGGCACCAGCACCGCCACGGGCGCCTTCACGATCAAGCGGCTCGACTTCAAGGTCGGCGAGGCCGAATGGGCCGACACCTCAATGCTGGCCAACGACATCCAGGTGCGCTTCAAGCTCGTGCTCACGGGCCTGTCGCCGATGTAGCGCCTGCTTCGCTTCTCTCCCTGAGCCCTTCTCCCTTTACACCGCCCCACTCTGGAACCCACCATGAAAACCTTCGTTGCAGCCGCCGCATGCCTGATCGCCACGGGCGCCGCCCTGGCCTCGTCGCCCACCTACACGATCGAGCCGACCCACACCTTCGTCAACTTCGAGATCAGCCACTTCGGCACCAGCTTCAACCGCGGCCGCTGGGACAAGAAGGAAGGCACGGTGCAGTTCGACCGCGTCGCCAAGACCGGCCGCGTCGAGCTCACGATCGACATGGCCTCCATCAACAGCGGCGTGCCGCAGTTCGACGGCCACCTGAAGAGCAAGGACATCTTCAACGCCGCCGAATTCCCGACCGCCCGCTTCGTCGGCGAGAAGTTCGTCTTCAGCGGCGACAAGGTGGCGGCGGTCGAAGGCACGCTGACGATGCTGGGCAAGAGCCACCCGGTCACGCTCAAGGCCAACCAGTTCAACTGCTACACCAACCCGATCTTCAAGCGCGAGGTCTGCGGCGGCGACTTCGAAGCCACGATCCAGCGCAGCCAGTGGGGCATCACCTACGGCATGCCGCTGGTGGCGCCCGACAACGTGCGGCTGCTGATCCAGGTCGAAGCCATCCGGCAGTGAGGGCCGCGGGCGCAGCGGGCCGGCCGGCCCGCGCGGGCGGCCTCAAGATGGCGGCATGAAGCGTTCACTCCTGCCCCTGCCCCTGCGCCTGCCGCCGGCGGCGCTCGCCCTGGCCTGCTTCGCTGCGCTGGCGGAGCCCGCGGTGTACGTGCTCGACCCCGCGCACAGCTTCGTGCACTTCGAGGTCACCCACTTCGGCACCTCCACGTCGCGCGGCCGCTTCGGGCCCGTGACCGGCGAAGTGCTGCTCGACCGGGCGCGCGGCAGCGGCGAGGTCGGCGTGCGCATCCCCACCGCCGGCGTCGACACCGGCCTGGCCGTCTTCAACGCCCGGCTGCGCCAGAGCGACTTGCTGGCCAGCGCCGAATTCCCCGAAGCCTTCTTCGTCGCCCGCCAGTTCCGCTTCGATGCCGGACGGCTGAGCGAACTTCGCGGCGAGTTCACGCTGCGCGGCATCGGCCAGCCGCTGACGCTGCGCGCGCGCCTCTTTGCCTGCCGCACCGACGGCGACACCGAGGTCTGCGGCGGCGACTTCGAAGGCGAGGTCAAGCGCAGCGACTTCGGCGCCACACTCCTGCTGCCCCTGGTCGGTGACCGGGTGCGGCTGCTGGTGCAGGTCGAGGGCCGCCGCAGGCCCTGACCGCCGCTGCGCAGAGCCCGGCGAAGTTCCCGGCGAAGTTCCCGGCGAAGGGGCCGATAACACCGCCCACGTCAAAACTGAATTGACATTCCATGCGGGGTTACACCCAGTGGTCTTTGCTGATCAGTTGGTCAACAGTTGGGGGTTCCCCCGCGTCCAGAACCATCGTTGTCCGTCCTCAGCACCCAACCGGAGACCTCTCATGACCGAAGCCACCAAGAAGCAGCCCGCGCCGCGCCGCCAGTTCCTGAAGTCCGCCACCGCGGGTGCCGTCGGCGCCGGCGCGATGGTCGCGCCGCACGTCGCGATGGCGCAGACGACCTCGCTGCGCTTCCAGAGCACCTGGCCGGCGAAGGACATCTTCCACGAGTACGCCGGCGACTTCGCCAAGAAGGTCAACGACATGACCGGCGGCGAGCTGAAGATCGAAGTCCTGCCCGCGGGCTCGGTGGTGCCGGCCTTCGGCCTGCTCGAAGCCGTCTCCAAGGGCACGCTCGACGGCGGCCACGGCGTGCTGGGCTATCACTACGGCAAGCAAAACGCACTGGCGCTGTGGAACTCGGGCCCGGCCTTTGGCATGGACGCCAACATGCTGCTGTCCTGGCACAAGTACGGCGGTGGCGCCGAACTGCTGGCCAAGCTCTACGCCTCGATCGGCATCACCACGGTGCAGTCGTTCCTGTACGGCCCGATGGCGACGCAGCCGCTGGGCTGGTTCAAGAAGCCGATCACCAAGGCCGAAGACTTCAAGGGCCTGAAGTTCCGCACCAACGGCCTGGCCATCGACCTCTTCACGGCCATGGGTGCGGCGGTCAACGCGCTGCCGGGCGGCGAGATCGTACCGGCCATGGACCGCGGCCTGCTCGACGGCGCCGAGTTCAACAACGCCAGCTCCGACCGCCTGCTGGGCTTCCCCGACGTGTCCAAGGTCTGCATGCTGCAAAGCTACCACCAGAGCGCCGAGACCTTCGAGATCATGTTCAACAAGCCGAAGTACGACGCGCTGCCGGCCAAGATCAAGGCCATCATCGCTGGCGCGGTCGAGGCCGCATCGGCCGACATGTCGTGGAAGGCGATCGACCGCTACTCCAAGGACTACATCGATCTGCAGACCAAGGACAACGTCAAGTTCTACAAGACGCCCGACGCGGTGCTGCAGGTGCAGCTCAAGCTGTGGAGCGAGATCGTCGAGAAGAAGTCGGCCGAGAACCCGATGTTCAAGGAAATCGTCGCCTCGCAGAAGGCCTTTGCCGAGCGCGCCGTGAAGTGGGACCAGGACACTTATGTCAGCCGCCGCATGGCCGTGAACCATTTCTTCGGCGCCAAGGCGGCGGAACCGAAGAAGGGCTGAAGTCCTCCTGACATCCTCGATCGGCCATCCGGTCTTCTCCGGGTGGCTGATTTGTTTTGAACGGGCCGCCCCATGCAGCAATTGCTCCTGACGATCGACAAGATCAGCACCTTCGTCGGTCAGGCCTTCTCCTGGCTGATCGTCGCGCTCACCTTCCTCATCAGCTGGGAGGTGTTCTCGCGCTACATGCTGGACCGCCCGCACGCCTGGGCCTTCGACGTCATGATCATCATGTACGGCACGCTGTTCATGATGGCCGGTGCCTACACGTTGTCCAAGTCCGGGCACGTGCGCGGTGACGTGCTGTACGGCTTCTTCGAGCCGCGCACGCAGGCCACCATCGACCTCATCCTCTACATCCTGTTCTTCCTGCCGGGCGTGTTCGCGCTGACCTACGCCGGCTATTTCTTCGCAGCCGAATCCTGGGCCATGAACGAGCACTCCAGCATCACCGCCGAGGGCCCGCCGATCTACCCCTTCAAGACCATCCTGCCGCTGGCCGGCGCCTTCCTCTTCGTGCAGGGCATCGTCGAGATCATCCGTTGCGTGATCTGCATCCGCCAGGGTGAATGGCCCTCGCGCGAACACGACGTCGAGGAGGTCGACGTCGACAAGCTCAAGGAAATGGTGCACGTCAAGGACGCCGACATCGCGCAACTCGACCAGTTCGTGGCGCCGGCAGGAAACGTCAAATGAAGATCAAGAAAGAACTCTGGTTCGGCTTCGCGCTGATGGCGATCATCGGCACCGCGGTGCTGGTGCTCATGCCCTGGAGCGGCCTGCTCGATGGCCACCTCAGCCGCCAGGACATGGGCTACCTGGGTCTGCTGATGCTGGCGCTGATCGTGGTGGCCATCATGCTGGGCTTCCCGACCGCCTTCACGCTGATGGGCATGGGCATGTTCTTCGGCTGGCTGGCCTAC
>JAYUPN010000317.1:0-7135 GCA_043760065.1 Rubrivivax sp. | reverse complement strand
CGGCGATGGCGCCCATGCTCTCCACCGCCCACTGGTCGTGCAGGTTGATGTCGTCCTCGCCCATGCCCAGGTAGGTGCGCGTGCGCTGCTCTTCGGGGTCGTGGTTCCAGTGGTCGTGGCGGCCGTGGACGGGCACGTAGTCGGGCAGCGTCATGTGGGCCAGGCGCTGGCGGCGCATCGTCTCCTTGTCCAGCGGTGCGTCGAAGCTGGTGAAGAAGCTGTACCAATAGGTGTGCTCGTCGTCCACTGGCACGTGCATCTGCGTGATGGTGACCGACTCGCTCAAGGGGATGACGAAGGTGTGCGGGAACGCCGCATGCGTGACGCGCACGTGGGTGAGCTGACCGTCGATCAGCCGCAGCGTCGTCAGCCGCGTCAGGCCGGGTGCGACATCTTCGAAGCGGATCTCGGGGCTGCAGATTTCGCGCATCACGCGCGTCATCGGCCAGCGTTCACCGTGGACCTCGCCGACGCTGGCGGCGCGGAACTGGCGGCCGTAGGTCGCGTCCAGCGACTCGTCCTGCAGGTAGCGGTGCAGGAAGCTCGGGTGCGCCGGGTCGATGCCGACCTCGAAAGCCTGCAGCCAGTTGCAGTGCCACAGGCCCTTGAAGGCAAAGCTGTGGCTGGCCGGCGCGGTGAAGGCGTCGAAGGCCGGCAGTTCGGGCGGCGTGCTGTCCTCGGGGCCCAGGTACGCGAAGATCACGCCCGAGCGCAGCTTCAGCGGGTAGCTGCGCTGGCGCACGCGCTGGCACAGCGTGGAGCCGACCGGCTCGGCCGGCGTCTGCAGGCAACGGCCGTCGACAGCGAACTTCCAGCCGTGGAAAGGGCAGCGGATGCCGTCGCCCTCCAAGCGGGCAAAGGTGAGGTCGGCGCCGCGGTGCGGGCAGTCGCGGTCGAGCAGCCCGAAGGCGCCCGAGGCGTCGCGGAACAGCACCAGGTCCTGGCCCATCAGGCGCACCGCCTTGAGCGGGCGCTCGGCCATGCGCGGATCCAGCCGCGCGTCGAACTCGTCGAGCAATGCAGCCGGCTGCCAGTAGCGACGCAACAGCTCGCCGCAAGGCGTGCCCGGACCGATGCGGGTCATGAGCTGGTTCTGGGCGGCGTGCATCGTGCGCGCCAGTCTAGGCGCGGCCCCGGCACCGGGCAAGCTGCGGCAAACGCGCGGTCCCGGCGCCGGGGCCGATGACGCCCCGGGCCGCAGACCCTGCCAATCAGACGCCGGCAGGTGCCGGCGCCGCCATCACCTCACGCGCGTGCGCTGGGTGATCTTGGTCAGCAGGGCGCGGCCGGTGAGCGCGCCGCTGTAGTAGCCGATGCTGCCGGTGTAGTTCTCGTCGAAGGCGTCGCTCTGGCTCTGCACCTTGGTCACGCCTTCGAGCGAGTGCGTCGTCGCGGTGCCGGTCTCCGAGGTGCTGAAGTTGCCGGTCGGCACGCCGCTCAGGTTGATGGTCAGGGCCGTGCTGTTGAAGCCGAAGCAGTCCGCCGCGGCGGGATCGAGAACGGCGCTGACGCTGGCGGCGCCGCTGATCCTGTTCACCGTCACGGTGCCGGCAAAGCGCGGTCCCGAGCAGACCACGAAGCTGGTGGTGAAGGTGTTGAAGTCGAAGCGGTCGACGGCGATGATGCCCTGCTGCACGCCGTCGAGGTCGTCGTAGTTCTGTGCCGTCAGGCTGTACTGCACGCCGCCGGCTTCGGTGGTGGCGAAGACGGCGGCGGAGGTGGTCTTGAACTTCGTCACCAGGGCGCGTTCGCCCGGCGTGGCGAAGGCCAGCGACGACGCGCACAGGGCCAGCGCGGCGACACAGGGGGACAGATGGCTGAACTTCATGCTTGAATCCTTTGGAGTTGGGGACAACGGACGGAGTATCAGGGGCCGCTGATCGGGACCCCACCGGCGCACGGTTTCGGCACCGCACACGGGATGCGGATCCGCCATTCGCGGGCCGACCACAATGTAGCCAGGAGGCCGCACCGCCCATGGCCCGAAAAGCGGCACTTACGCAGCCTGTTCGTGCGGCGCACCGGCCGTCGGCTCTGGCTTGCCTCGGGCGCGAGCCCGCAGGACCAGGGCCACGAACGCAGCCGCCGTCACGTCGAAGGTCATGCAGAAGCCCGGCCAGACCTGCGGCACGCCGGCGCTGTGCACGAGGTGGTGGTGCAAGCCGTCCATCACGCCGTGCCCGGCCAGTGCGACGACGGCGATCCACGGGCTGTACTTGAGCCCCGCCACCGCCCCGTGACCAGCGACCAGCGACACTGCCCCCATGTACCTGTCGTCCACACCCCGCGCTGCACTGTGGCTCAGCACGCCGCGAGGCGCCGTGCAGTTCGTCGCCGCCTCTGCGGTGGTGTGGGCGGTCGCGGCGGCTGTGCTGTTCGTCCTGGTGCCGGGGCTCGACACTTTCGCGCGGCTGCTCGTCTTCGCCGAGTGCGTCGGCCTGACGATGGTGGCCTGCGTGGTGGTGCTGCGGCGGCAGCGCCGGCTCGAACGCCTGGCCACCGGCACGCGCTGGCTGCTGACCGGCGTGATCGCGATTCCGACCGGCTACCTGCTCGGTCCCCAGATCGCCTTCTTGCTGCTGGGCGAGCCGATGCGCCTGCTCGGCCACCAGCACATCAGCCTGGTGCCGATCCTGTTCACCGTGCTGGTGGGCGGCCTGGGGCTGCGACATTTCGCCACCCACGAACAGCTGGCGCGGCCGCTTCGCAGACCGAGTCGGTTCCGTTGAGCCGCGAGTTCACGCAACTGCGCGCCTACCTGGAGATCATGTCGCTGCGGATGGGACCCCGGCTGAGCTGGCGGCTGGAGCTGCCGGCGGCGCTCGAAGGCACGCCGGTGCCGCCGATGCTGCTGCAGCCGCTGGTGGAGAACGCGATCAAGCACGGGTTCGAGCCCAAGGTGGGCCCGGGCCACGTCGAGGTCATCGCGCGCGCGACTGGCGCGGGCATCGAGATCCGCGTCGACGACAGCGGCCTGGGACTGCCCATGCAGGATCACGAGGACCCGCACGACGACGACGCCGCCGCCCGCCGCGACGGTTCGAGCTACGGACTGCGGCACGTGCGCAAGCGGCTGCGGGCGGTCCACGGCCCCGCCGCACGCCTCGACCTCGAGCGGCTGCACCCCGCCGGCGTACGCTCCCATGTCATCGACAGCAGGGTCGACTGTTTGTCCCCCGACAGCAGCGACGACACGGTGAAGCCGGCGGCGAGCTTGCCCTTGAGCTGCTGGGTGCGCCAGAGGCGGCCCGTCGCGTCCATGAAGCCCTTGAACGGGCCGCTGACGCCGCCCGGGTAGGTCGGCGAGCCGAAGATGAAGCCGTCGTAGCCGACGAGGTCGTCCGGTGTGCGGGCGATGACTTCCGCCTTGACCAGGTCGGTACCGACGCCGTCGACGTCCGACGCGCCGGCCTGCACCTGGCGGGCGATGAACCCGGTGTGCCCGTGGGCGCTGTGATAGACGAGGGCAAGCTTGCTCATCAGGCAACCTCCGTGCTTCGCACTGCGGCATTCGCCTTTCGGGCGGCCGGGCAGGATCATGAGGGGTCTCCAACAGGACTGGGATTTCGATGGCTGAGGGGCCTTGGTCGAGAAATCCCGTTCGACGAAGGCGTGGTTCCTTGCGGCTGGTGGCCGGCCGCGCGATTCATGCAGCGAACCCCGCCACCGCGGCGGCCGCCCCGTACAGGCCGGCACCGAAGACCGCGTGGTTGACCAGGTTGCGCAGGCAGTTCTTCAGCGGCGCCGGCGTCTTCAGCGCCAGCAAGCCCGCATCCATCGCCGGCTGCATCACGAACCAGGGCGCGGCCACCGTGGCGCGGGCGCTCATCGCGCTGGGGCAGGCGGCCGGCTTCTCGCTCGACGAGATCCGCGTCATGTTCACCCCCGACGGCGAGCCCGACATCGACCGCGCCATGCTGTCCGCAAAGGCCGACGAGCTCGAGCGCATGGTCAAGCGGCTGAAGGCGATGATCGAAGGTTTGCGGCACGCGGCGGCATGTCCCGCGCCCAGCCACGCGGCGTGCCCTTCGTTCCAGCGGCTGCTGAAGGCCGCGTCGGCCGGAGCGCTGGAGAACCGACAGCGGCGACTGGCGCCCCGTCGACCCGGGTGAGCCGGGTGAGCCGAGCCTCGATCCGGAAAACCAGCCGGCGCGGCGCCGAACCGGGAACCTGCCTTCGGCACCCGCCTGGCGCAGGTGCTGTCGTGAAAGCGTGAGTGGTAGGCCGCCCGTGAGTCGAACACGGCACCAACAGATTATGAGTCTGCTGCTCTAACCAATCATGAGCTAGCGGCCCACGTCTTGCACAATCGAAAACAGCGAAGGCACGCGGCGCGCCAAGCTGTTGTTTCACTTCGCACTTCCGGCAATTGCCGGGGGTATTGTGAGTCCTGTGCTCCAACCATCGGAGCCAGCGGCCCCTCGTGCGAGGCCCGCGATTCTAGGCGCCGCGGGGTGGGGCCCGAACCCCGGCAGCTAGGGCTTGCCGGACAGCGCGTTGCCCACCAGCCGCGACGTGATGTCGACGATCTGGATCATGCGGTCGTAGGCCATGCGCGTGGGACCGATGACGCCCACGGTGCCGACGATGCGGCCGTCGACTTCGTAGGGCGCCGTCACGACGCTGAGTTCCTCGAACGGCACGACGTGGCTCTCGCCGCCGATGTAGATGCGCACGCCTTCGGCGCGGCTGCTCACCTCCAGCAGGCGCATGAGTTCGGTCTTCTGCTCGAAGACGTCGAACAGGCGGCGCAGGCTGGACATGTCGTTGCCGAAGTCCTGCACCGTCAGCAGGTTGCGTTCGCCGGAGACGACCACGTTGTCGGTGCTTTCGGCCAGCGCCTCGCTGCCGGCCTGCACCGCGGCCTGCATCAGCGCCGCGATCTCGCCGCGCAGCGCGTCGATCTCGCGCTTGAGGCGTTCCCGCACCTCCTCGATCGTCAGCCCGGCGTAGTGGGCGTTGAGGTAGTTGGTGGCCTCGATCAGTTCGGACTGCTGGTAGTCGCGTGCGGTGAAGATGACGCGGTTCTGCACGTCGCCGTCGGGCGCCACCAGAATCACCAGCACGCGCTTGTCGCCCAGGCGCAGGAACTCGATGTGGTGGAAGACGCTGGCCTTGCGCGGCGCGGTCACGACGCCGACGAAGCTGCTCAGGCTGGACAGCAGCGACGCCGCCTGCGCGATGACGCGCTGCGGCTGGTCGGGGTGCAGCGCGCTGCCGGCGGCGGCCACGTCGGCCGGCAGGTGGCTCAGGTCGTCCAGTCGGAGGGGCCGCGAGGTCAGCATCGTGTCGACGAAGAGCCGGTAGCCGCGCGCCGTCGGGATGCGGCCGGCGCTGGTGTGCGGGCTGGCGATCAGGCCCAGTTCCTCGAGGTCGGCCATGACGTTGCGGATGGTCGCCGGCGACAGGTCCAGGCCCGAGGTGCGCGACAGCGTGCGCGAGCCCACGGGCGTGCCGTCGGCGCTGTAGCGCTCGACCCGGGTCTTCAGCAGCGTGCGGGCACGGTCGTCAAGCATGAACCTCGATTGTAGGGAGCGGCCGCCGGCAGGCGCCGCTGAATGCTGCCGATCTGGGGCGCTATGGTGTAATCATTTTCATGGGCGCTGGCTTCAGACATGCGGTGATCGTGGGCAAGTTCCAGGCGCGGGGCATCCGAGCCATGCTCGAGGAGATCGCCAACTTCCTGATCGACCACGGCCTGGAGGTGTCCTTCGAGCGCGAGACCGCGCACGCCACCGGCGTCACCGACTTCGAGGCGCTGTCGCCGCACGAGGTGGGCCAGCGCTGCGACCTGGCGGTGGTGGTGGGCGGCGACGGCACGATGATCGGCATCGCGCGCGAGCTGGCGCGCTGGAAGATCCCGCTGGTGGGCATCAACCAGGGCCGGCTGGGCTTCATCACCGACATCGCCGTCGGCCAGTACAAGGAAGCGCTCGCGCCGATGGTCGCTGGCGACTACGAGGAAGAGAACCGCTCGATGCTCGAAGGCGAGGTCTGGCGCGACGGCCTCAAGATCTTCGAAGGCCTGTCGCTGAACGACGTCGTCGTCAGCCGCGGCGCCACCGCCAGCATGGTCGAGCTGCGCGTCGACGTCGACGGCGACTTCGTCGCCAACCTGCGCGCCGACGGCCTGATCGTCGCCACGCCCACCGGCAGCACGGCCTACGCGCTGTCGGCCGGCGGGCCGATCCTGCACCCGGCCATCGGCGGCTGGGTGGTGGTACCGATCGCCTCGCACACGCTGTCCAACCGGCCCATCGTGCTGCCCGATTCGGGCGAGGTGCGCATCAGCATCGTCGCCGGCAAGGACGTGTCGGCCAACTTCGACATGCACAACCTGGCCAGCCTGATGCACGGCGACCAGGTGCGCGTGCGTCGTTCGGCCTTCAAGGTGCGCTTCCTGCACCCGCGCGGCTGGAGCTACTACGCCACGCTGCGGCGCAAACTGCGCTGGTACGAGGGTGTGGCGTGACACTGAGACGCCTGACGCTGCGCGACGTGGTCATCGTGGCCCAGCTCGAAATTGAGTTCGCGGCCGGCTTCACGGTGCTCACGGGCGAAACCGGCGCCGGCAAGTCGATCCTCGTCGACGCCCTGCAACTGGCGCTGGGCAACCGCGCCGACGCCGCGCTGGTGCGCGAAGGCGCCAGCCGCGCCGAGGTCAGCGCCGAGTTCGACACCCCCGACTCGCTGCGGCCCTGGCTGGACCAAGCCGGCTTCGACAGCGACGACACGCTGCTGCTGCGCCGCAGCGTCGACGCCCAGGGCGAGCAGCCCGGCAAGAGCCGGGCCTGGATCAACGGCAGCCCGGCCACGGTGACCCAGCTGCGCGAAGCCGCCGAGCACCTGGTCGACATCCACGGCCAGCACGCCTGGCAGAGCCTGACGCGGCCTGCCGCCGTGCGCGCCCTGCTCGACGCCCAGGCCGGCGCCGACACGGCAGCGCTGGCCCAGGGCTGGCAGGGCTGGCGCGCGGTGCTGGCCAGACTGGCGCAAGCGCGCACGCAGCGCGACACGCTGGAGCGCGAACGCGAAAGGCTGGCCTGGCAGATCGGCGAGCTGGACAAGCTCAACCCGGCCGACGGAGAGTGGGAGCAGTTGAACGCCGAGCACCAGCGCCTGGCGCACGGGCAGG
>JAYUPN010000316.1:0-7139 GCA_043760065.1 Rubrivivax sp. | reverse complement strand
TGAAGGCCAGGCCCAGCCGGTCCTGCACGACGCGGCGGCTGAAGGCTTCCCAGTCGAACCCCGGATAGGCCGCGAGGTGGGCGTTGTAGTTGCCGACGGCGCCGTTCATCTTGGCCAGCAGCGGCACCGCGGCTATTGCGCGGCGGGCGCTGGCCAGCCGCGCCGCGACGTTGGCGATTTCCTTGCCCACGGTGGTGGGGCTGGCGGTCTGGCCGTGGGTGCGGCTGAGCATCGGCAGCGCGGCCAGCTCGTGCGCCATCAGGGTCAGCTTCTTCTGCAGGCCGTCCAGCGCCGGCAGCAGCACCTGCGAGCGCGCGGCGTGCAGCATCAGCGCGTGGCTCGTGTTGTTGATGTCCTCGCTGGTGCAGGCGAAGTGCACGAACTCGCCCGCGCGCTCAAGTTCGGCGTGGCCCTTGAAGCGCGACTTGATCCACAGCTCGACCGCCTTGACGTCGTGGTTGGTGGTCTTCTCGATGTCCTTGATGGCCTGCGCTTCGGCCTCGCCAAAGCGCACCACCAAGGCGCGCAAGAGGCCGCGCGAAGCCTCGGACAGCGGCTTGAACTCGGCAAAACCGGCGTCGGACAGGGCGATGAACCACTCGACCTCGACCTGCACGCGGCGCTGCATGAGCCCGAACTCGGACAGCAGCGGGCGCAGCGCCGTCAGCTTGGGCGCGTAGCGGCCGTCCAGCGGGCTGAGTGCGGACAGGGTCGACAGGGTGGAGGCGTTCATGGGCGTGGCAGCGGTGAAGGGGTGCGCATGCCAGCTGCCCCGGGCAGCCGGCAATGGCACGGGACAGACTGCGGGTAGCCCCTGCGCAGACCCGCGATTCTAGGAGGCGGCGCTCGGCGCTGCGTGTAACCAGCGCCCGGACTCGGGGACGCGGTGCAGCCGCGGCGCCCGCCCGCCCCGGCCGGCCCCTTGCTATAACCGCACGTTGCCCGCAACCGCACAACCCCGAGGAGCCGCCCATGAACCCGCAACGCCGCCATGTCCTGACCCTGTCCGCCGCCGCCGCCCTGGGCGCCGCCGTCGCCGCCCCCGCCTTCGCCCAGACCAAGATCAAGGTCGCCGCCATCTACACGGTGCCGGTGGAGCAGCAGTGGGTCAGCCGCATCGACAAGGCGCTGAAGGCCGCCGCCGGCCGCGGCGAGATCGAGTACGTGTTCAGCGAAAACGTCGCCAACGCCGACTACGAGCGCGTGATGCGCCAGTACGCCGAGAAGGGCCACACCTTCATCGTCGGCGAGTCCTTCGCGGTCGAGGCCGCCGCGCGCAAGGTCGCCAAGGACTACCCGAAGGTGAGCTTCCTGATGGGCAGCAGCGGCAAGCCGCAGGCGCCCAACTTCGCCGTCTTCGACAACTACATCCAGGAGCCGGCGTACCTGAGCGGACTGATCGCCGGCGGCATGAGCAAGTCCGGCAAGATCGGCATGGTCGGCGGTTTCCCGATCCCCGAGGTCAACCGGCTGATGAACGCCTTCATGGCCGGTGCCAAGGAATCCAACCCGAAGGCCGAGTTCATGGTCAGCTTCATCAACAGCTGGTTCGACCCGCCCAAGGCCAAGGAGGCGGCCTTCGCGATGATCGACAAGGGCGCCGACGTGATGTACGCCGAGCGTTTCGGCGTGTCGGACGCGGCCAAGGAGCGCAAGGTACTGGCCATCGGCAACGTCATCAACACCCAGGACAAGTACCCCGACACGGTGGTCGCCAGCGCGCTGTGGAACATGGAGCCGACGATCGACGCCGCGCTCAAGGCGGTGAAGGCCGGCAGCTTCAAGGCCGACGACTACGGCAACTACTCGACGATGAAGTTCAAGGGCAGCGAACTCAGCCCGCTGGGCACCTTTGCGGCCAAGGTGCCCAAGGCGACGCTGGACCTGGTGGAAAAGCGCCAGAAGGAGATCCTGGCCGGCAGCTTCACGGTCAAGGTCGACGACAACCAGCCCAGGGGCACGGCCAAGTGAAGGTGCCGCTGGCGGTCGGTGAGCTCAAGGCGCTGTGCTTCGACATCTTCGGCACCGTCGTCGACTGGCGCAGCTCGATCATCCGCGAGGGCCAGCTGCTGCAGCAGCGGCTGGCGCTGCCGGCGCAGGACTGGGCCGCCTTCGCCGACGACTGGCGCGCCGGCTACCAGCCGGCGATGCACGAGGTGCGCACCGGCGCGCTGCCCTGGACCGACATCGACGGCCTGCACCGCCGCATCCTGGACCGCCTGCTGGCTGCGCGCGGCCTGGCGCTGGACGAAGCCGAACGCGCCGCCTTCAACCGCGTCTGGCACCGGCTGATGCCGTGGCCGGACAGCGTGGCCGGACTCTACCGGCTCAAGCAGCGCTTCACGATCACCTCGCTGAGCAACGGCAACGTCGCGCTGCTGGTGAACATGGCCAAACATGCCGGGCTGCCGTGGGACACGGTGCTGAGCGCCGAACTGTTCCAGCACTACAAGCCCGACCCCGAGGTCTACCTGGGCGCGGCGAAGATGCTGGGCCACGCGCCGCAGGAGGTGATGATGGTGGCAGCGCACCCCAGCGACCTGCGTGCCGCCGCGGCCTGCGGGCTGCGCACCGCCTACGTGCCGCGGCCGCTGGAGCGCGGACCGGCCGGCGCGATGGAGGGCTGGCGGGACGGCGAGTTCGACGTCGTGGCCGCGGACTTCCAGCAGCTGGCGCGGCAACTGTCCGGCTGAGCCTCAGAACACCAGCGTGAACAGCCCCACCGCTGCGATCGCCGCCGTCAGCACCACGCCGTAGAGCAGGCTGACGGCGCCGGCGCGCAGCAGCCGCGGCGCCAGGCGGTCGCCGTAGACGCGCTTCATCGCCAGCAAGGTGTACACGGGCACGCCCAGCACCGAGATCAGGATCAGCCACTCGACGCCGCTCATCGCCAGCGCCTTGGGGTCGATGTCGATGCGGCGCTGGATGCGTTGACACAGCCAGGCCGGCAGGTTCTGGCAATAGAACACGCCGTCGCGCAGCCCGGCCTGGCCGCCGCCGATGTGCAGGCTCATGCTGTTGGCGGCCTTGGCGATCCCCTTGGAGGGTTCGGGCTGGACGTTCATTTCGACGCTGCCGGCCAGGCGCACGATCAGCAGCGTGGCCAGGCTGATCGTCAGGTACAGCCGCAACGGCAGCACGTAGTGCTTGCGCCGGCCGGCCAGGTACTGTCGCGTCAGCTCGCCGGGCTTGAACAGCAGCAGCTTGAGCGTTCGCCACAGCGCGCCTTCGGTGGCGAAGTAGGCGCCGCCGAACTGCTGCAGGAACTCGCCGAAGGTCGGCGCCCGCAGCTGCGTCTCCTGCCCGCACTCGGGGCAGAAGCGGCGGCGCTCGGGCTCGAACGGGGCGCCGCAGTTGGCACAAGCGGCGGGCCGGGCCGCGACGGTGGCGCCGGGGACCGTGTCGTTCACAACACCAGCGCCGCCAGCGCGGAGACGGCCACGATCAGCAGCACGAGCGTGCTGTGCGCCACCATCAGCACGGCAGCGCGCAGCAGCAGCAGCCAGCGGTTGCCGCCATAGACGCGCCGGAACGCCAGCGCCGCATAGAGCGGGATCGCCAGCAGCGCCAGCCAGACCACGGGCTCGAACCAGATCACGCCGACCATCGTCACCGTGGCCATCAGGAACCAGAAGGCGTGCAGGTGCAGCGCAAACACCAGATGCTCGGTGTAGCTGAAACCGCGGTAGCGAAAGAGCACCGCGAGGCCGAACGCAAAACCCGGCAGCAGCACGAACATCACGACGCCGGCATAGCTGGCGATGTGGTCGTTGACGCGTTGCACCTGATGCAGCAGCTCGCCGGTGCTGGTGTCGAGCTTGCTCTGGATGCGCTGGCACAGCCAGGGCGGCAGGCCCTCGCAGTAGAAGAGGCCGTCGTGCACGCCGGTGCGCACGAATCCCATGTCCAGCGAAACCTGCGACGGGCGCTCCGACAGCGTGCGCGCCAGCTCGGGGTCTTCCAGCGCCGACAGCTGGATCGCGCCCAGGATGCGCACCGTCACCAGCATCACGAGCGTCAGGCTCAGGAACAGGCGCAGCGGCAGCACGTAGCGCTTGCGCCGGCCGTTGAGGTACTGCGCGGTGAGCTCGCCGGGCTCGGCCACCAGCAGCTTGAAGGTGCGCCACAGCGCACCTTCGGTGGCGAAGTAGGTGCCGCTGAACTGCTGCAGGAACTCGCCCACGGGCGGCGGCTTGATGTTGGTCTCCTGCCCGCAACCGTGGCAGAAGCGCGGCAGCGGCTCGGGCAGCGGCGTCTCGCAGTTGGGGCACTGGCCCAGCACGGCCAGCGCCGTGATCGCGGCCACCTCGGGGCTGGGGACGGGGGACAGCAGCGCCATGGGCCGCTACGGTAGCGCACTTCGAGCGCCCGTCCGCGCCGCGCCGCATGGCACAGAATCGACGCATGCCCGGCGCCGCACCCGACCCGTCCACCCCCGTGCTGCGGCTGCACGGCATCAGCAAACGCTTTGGCGCCGTGCTCGCCAACGACGGCATTTCACTCGACCTGGCACGCGGCGAGGTGCTGGCGCTGCTGGGCGAAAACGGCGCTGGCAAGAGCACGCTGGTGAGCATCCTGTTCGGTCACTACGTGGCCGACGCCGGCACCATCACCGTCAACGGCCAGGCCTTGCCGCCGGGGCAGCCGCGCGCGGCGCTGGCCGCCGGCATCGGCATGGTGCACCAGCACTTCACGCTGGCCGACAACCTGTCGGTGCTGGACAACGTGATGCTCGGCACCGAGCGCCTGTGGCTGCCGTTCTCGCGCCGCGCCGCGGCGCGCCAGCGGCTGCAAGACGAAGGCCGGCGCTTCGGCCTGCTGGTCGACCCCGATGCGCGCGTCGCCGATCTGTCGGTGGGCGAGCGGCAGCGCGTCGAGATCCTCAAGGCCCTGGGTTCGGCCAAGGCCGGGCGCGGCGCCCGCATCCTGATCCTGGACGAGCCCACGGCCGTGCTCACGCCGCAGGAGAGCGAACGCCTGTTCGCGACGCTGGCGCAGATGGTGGCGCAGGGGCTGAGCCTCGTCTTCATCAGCCACAAGCTCGACGAAGTCCTGCGCGTCAGCCACCGCATCGCGGTGCTGCGCGCGGGGCGGCTGGTGGCGACGCTGCCGGCGGCGGGTGCGAACAAGGCGCAGCTGGCCGAACTGATGGTCGGCCGCAGCGTGGCGCCCGCGCGCCGCGCCGCCGCGCATCAGCGCGGCGCGCCGGTGCTGCAGCTGCGCGACGGCAGCGTGCTCGGCGCCCGCGGCCGCGCGCTGCTGCAGGGCCTGGAGCTGAGCGTGCACGCGGGCGAAGTGGTGGCCGTGGCCGGCGTCTCGGGCAACGGCCAGGCCGTGCTGGCCGAGCTGCTGTGCGGGCTGCGACCGCTGGACGCCGGCACCTTGACGATCGCCGGCCAGGCCCTGCCGGCGACGCCACGCGCCTTCGTTCGCGCTGGCGTTGCGCGCGTGCCCGAGGACCGCCACGCGGTCGGCGTCGTCGGCGACCTGGCGCTGTGGGAGAACGCGGTGCTCGAGCGCTTTGCCGAGCCGCCTTTGGCGCGCGGCCCGCTGCTCGACCGGCGCGCGGCGATGGCCTTCGCGCGCCGCCTCGTGCAGGACTTCGACGTGCGCGGCACCGAAGGCGCGGGCGTGCAGATGGCCACCCGGCGCCTGTCCGGCGGCAACATGCAGAAGCTGATCCTGGGCCGCGTGCTCGGCCAGGGCCGGCCGCCGCGGCTGGTGGTCGCCAACCAGCCGAGCTGGGGCCTGGACATCGGCGCCGTCGCCTGCGTGCACCAGCTGCTGCTGGACGCGGCTGCTGCCGGCAGCGCGGTGCTGGTGCTCAGTGAAGACCT
This sequence comes from Rubrivivax sp., assembly GCA_043760065.1. Lineage (GTDB taxonomy): Bacteria > Pseudomonadota > Gammaproteobacteria > Burkholderiales > Burkholderiaceae_C > Rubrivivax. Next base: position 1,302 of record JAYUPN010000316.1, on the reverse strand, counting down.
GGACGAGGTCTTTGCGCTGGCCGACCGCATCGCCGTCATGCACCAGGGCCGCCTGGGGCCGGCGCTGGCGACGGCACACTGGACGCTGGCCGCCATCGGCCTGGCGATGGCCGGTGCGGATGCCGGGGCCGGGGCGCAGGCCGGGGCCGCCGATGCTGCGGCTTGAAGCGCGCACGCGCACGCCGCGCACGCTGCTGCTTGGCGCGCCGCTGCTGGCGCTGGCCTTCACGCTGGCGGTGAGCTCGCTGCTCGTGGCCTGGGCCGGGGCGCCGATCGGGCAGGCCTACGCGCTGCTGCTGCAGGGCGGCTTCGGGTCGCGCTTCGCGATCACCGAGACGCTGACGCGCGCCACGCCGCTGATCTTCACCGGTCTGGCCGCAGCGGTGGCCTTTCGCGCGCGCCTGTTCAACATCGGCGCCGAAGGCCAGCTCTACCTGGGCGCACTGGCCGCGGTCGCGGTGGGCGGGCTGCACGGCGGCAGCGGCCTCGACGTCCCTCCCTGGCTGCTGCTGCCGCTGACGATGGCCGCGGCGGCGCTGGCCGGCGCCGCGCTGCTGCTGGTGCCGGCGCTGCTGAAGAGCCGCCTGGCGGTGGACGAGGTGGTGACGACACTGCTGCTGAACTTCATCGTGCTGCTCTTCGTCGGCGCCATGCTCGACGGCCCGATGAAGGACCCCACCGCGATGGGCTGGCCGCAGAGCGTGACGCTGCAGGACGCCGTGCAGCTGGACCGGCTGGTGCCGCGCAGCCGTGTCCACAGCGGCCTCTTGGGCGCGCTGGCCAGCGCGCTGGCGTTGTGGGCGCTGCTGCGCTCGACGACGCACGGCTTCGAGATCCGCGCCGTCGGCTCGGGTGCGCGCGCCGCGGCCTTTGCCGGCATCCCGGTCGGCTGGGTGACGGTGAAGGTGGCCTTGCTGTCGGGCGCGCTGGCCGGGCTGGCCGGCGCGGTGGAGGTCGCCGGGCGCGCCGGCTACGTCACGCTCGACATGAGCCCGGGCTACGGCTACAGCGGCATCGTGATCGCGATGCTGGCCGCGCTGCACCCACTGGGCGTGGTGGCGGCGGCGGTCTTCGTCGCCGGTATCCTGGTCGGTGCCGACAGCATGAGCCGCGTCGTCGGCGTGCCGACCTACATCGCCGACGTCATCGTCGCCGTGGCGCTGCTGTCGGTGCTGGTGGCGACGATGTTCACGCAGTACCGCGTGAGATGGACCCCCCCGAAGCGCCTTCGGCGCCTCCCCCCAGGGGGCACCGCCAGCGGCCCGGCAGAGCCGGCTCCACGGCGGTCGCTTGAGGCGCCGC
>JAYUPN010000315.1:0-7147 GCA_043760065.1 Rubrivivax sp. | reverse complement strand
GGCGTGCAGGAGATCGTCATCGGCATGGCCCACCGCGGCCGCCTGAACGTGCTCGTCAACACGCTGGGCAAGATGCCGGCCGACCTGTTCGCCGAGTTCGACCACACCGCCGCCGAAGTGCTGCCGGCGGGCGACGTCAAGTACCACCAGGGCTTCTCCAGCGACATCACCACGCCCGGCGGCGCGGTGCACCTGAGCCTGGCCTTCAACCCGAGCCACCTGGAGATCGTCAACCCGGTGGTCGAGGGCAGCGTCAAGGCGCGCATGGACCGCCGCGGCGACAAGACCGGCGCGCAGGTGCTGCCGGTGCTGGTGCACGGCGACGCGGCCTTCGCCGGCCAGGGCGTGGTCATGGAGACGCTGGCGCTGGCGCAGACGCGCGGCTACTACACCGGCGGCACGGTGCACCTGGTGGTCAACAACCAGATCGGCTTCACCACCAGCGACCCGCGCGATTCGCGCTCGACGCTGTACTGCTCCGACGTCGTCAAGATGATCGAAGCGCCGGTGCTGCACGTCAACGGCGACGACCCCGAGGCGGTGGTGCTGTGCACACGGCTGGCGATGGACTACCGCGCGCAGTTTCGCAAGGACGTGGTCGTCGACATCATCTGCTTCCGCAAGCTCGGCCACAACGAGCAGGACACGCCTTCGCTGACGCAGCCGCTGATGTACAAGGTGATCGCCAAGCACCCGGGCACGCGGCGCCTGTACGGCGAGAAGCTGGTGGCGCAGGGCGTGCTGCCGGCCGAGGGTCCGGACGAGATGGTCAAGGGCTTCCGCGCCGCGATGGATGAAGGCCGCCACACCGTCGACCCGGTGCTGACCAACTTCAAGAGCAAGTACGCCGTCGACTGGGCGCCGTTCCTCGGCAGGAAGTGGACTGACGCCGCCGACACCGCGCTGCCGCTGGCCGAGGTCAAGCGCCTGGCCGAGAAGCTGACCGCGATCCCGGCCAACTTCAAGGTCCATCCGCTGGTGGAGAAGGTCATCGCCGACCGCGCCGCGATGGGCCGCGGCGAGATCAACGTCGACTGGGGCATGGGCGAGACGCTGGCCTATGCCTCGCTGGTGGCCAGCGGTTACGCCGTGCGCCTGAGCGGCGAGGACTGCGGGCGCGGCACCTTCGTGCACCGCCACGCCGTGCTGCATGACCAGAACCGCGAGAAGTGGGACACCGGCATCTACGTGCCGCTGGAAAACGTCGCCGATGGCCAGGCGCCGTTCACCGTCATCGACTCGCTGCTGTCCGAAGAAGCCGTGCTCGGCTTCGAGTACGGCTACGCCAGCGCCGAGCCCAACACGCTGGTCATCTGGGAAGCGCAGTTCGGCGACTTCGTCAACGGCGCGCAGGTCGTCATCGACCAGTTCATCGCCAGCGGCGAGGTCAAGTGGGGCCGCGTCAACGGCCTGACGCTGATGCTGCCGCACGGCTACGAAGGGCAGGGCCCCGAGCACAGCTCGGCGCGCCTGGAGCGCTTCATGCAACTGGCCGCGGACAACAACATGCAGGTCGTGCAGCCGACCTCGGCGAGCCAGATCTTCCACCTGCTGCGCCGCCAGATGGTGCGCCAGTTCCGCAAGCCGATGATCATCTTCACGCCCAAGAGCCTGCTGCGGGCCAAGGACGCGACCAGCCCGCTGACCGAGTTCACGAAGGGCGAGTTCAAGACCGTGATCGGGCCGCAGCGCACCGAGATCGAGGGCGACAGGGTCAAGCGCATCATCTGCTGCTCGGGCAAGGTCGCCTACGACCTGATCAGGAAGCGCGACGAGAAGAAGGCCTGGGACGTGGCGATCGTGCGCGTCGAACAGCTCTACCCGTTCCCGCACAAGGCTTTCGCGGCCGAGATGAAGCGCTTCCCCAACGCCACCGAAGTCGTGTGGTGCCAGGACGAGCCGCAGAACCAGGGCGCCTGGTTCTTCGTGCAGCACTACGTGCACGAGAACATGCTTGACGGCCAGAAGCTCGGCTACGCCGGGCGCCCGGCCAGCGCCTCGCCAGCGGTCGGCTACTCGCACCTGCACCAGGAGCAGCAAAAGGCGCTGCTCGAGCAGGCCTTTGGCAAGCTCAAGGGCTTCGTGCTGAGCAAGTGATCAACCCCTGCCACCGGCGGCGCGTGCCGCCGGTGCGCCTCGACGCGCAGGTCCGGCCCTCAAGCAGGCCCGTGACCACGCGCCAGAGAACAACGTCTACCGAGAAAGAACATGGCCATCGTTGAAGTCAAGGTCCCGCAACTGTCCGAATCCGTGGCCGAGGCCACGCTGTTGCAGTGGAAGAAGAAACCCGGCGACGCGGTCGCGATCGACGAGATCCTGATCGAGGTCGAGACCGACAAGGTCGTGCTCGAAGTGCCCGCGCCGGCCGCCGGCGTGCTGGCCGAGATCGTGCAGGCCGACGGCGCCACCGTCACTGCCGACCAGCTCATCGCCCGCATCGACACCACCGGCAAGGCCAGCGCCGCGGCGCCGGCGCCGGCTGCCGCGGCCGCAGCAGCACCTGCAGCCGTTGCGGCGCCCGCTGCTGTTGCCAGCAAAGGCGACATCGCGATGCCCGCCGCGGCCAAGCTGATGGCCGACAACCAGCTCGCCGCCGGTTCGGTGCCGGGCACTGGCAAGGACGGCCGCGTCACCAAGGGCGACGTGCTCGGTGCGCTGGCCGCGCCTGCACCTGCGGTCTCCGCAGCGCCCAAGGCCGCGCCCGCGCCCGCTGCCGTGGCCCGCGCGCTACCGGCCGTCGCCGCGCCCGCCAGTGCCAACCTGGGCGAACGCCCCGAGCAGCGCGTGCCGATGTCGCGCCTGCGCGCGCGCATCGCCGAGCGGCTGGTGCAGTCGCAGTCCACCAACGCCATCCTGACGACCTTCAACGAGGTCAACATGGCGCCGTTGATGGACATGCGCAAGAAGTTCCAGGACAAGTTCGAGAAGGAACACGGCGTCAAGCTCGGCTTCATGAGCTTCTTCGTCAAGGCCGCGGTGGCGGCGCTGAAGAAGTACCCGATCATCAACGCCTCGGTGGACGGCAACGACATCGTCTACCACGGCTACTTCGACATCGGCATCGCCGTGGGCTCGCCGCGCGGCTTGGTGGTGCCGGTGCTGCGCAACGCCGACCAGATGAGCTTTGCCGACATCGAGAAGAAGATCGCCGAGTACGGCACCAAGGCCAAGGACGGCAAGCTCGGCATCGACGAGTTGACCGGCGGCACCTTCAGCATCAGCAACGGCGGCACCTTCGGCAGCATGCTCAGCACGCCGATCATCAACCCGCCGCAAAGCGCCATCCTCGGCGTGCACGCCACCAAGGACCGCGCCGTGGTCGAAAACGGCCAGGTTGTGGTGCGCCCGATCAACTACCTGGCGATGAGCTACGACCACCGCATCATCGACGGCCGTGAGGCCGTGCTCGGGCTGGTGACGATGAAGGATGCGCTGGAAGACCCGGCCCGCCTGCTCTTCGATATCTGATCTTTAAGCTGGATGCCTGAGGGTCCGCGTGGCGACTGAGCAGATTGCATTGCGCTTGTTCTTGGAGTCCTCTTATGAGGATTTCTCGAGGACTCTGCTTTCAACCAATGCACTTTTCGTGCTGTGGGGTTCGTTCATTGATGCAGACGATCTAGCAAAGCGCTATCTCAAGCTCAAGGGGAAGTCCGAGCTCGCAGACCAACGGCGCAGTGCGGCCAGCCTTCCGAAGACTGATGTTTCATTGAGAAATCAAGTTCAGACCGCCTCGACTGAAGCAGCTGACTTCTTGGAGTGGGCGAGGCAGAACGGAGGGGGCCAACCCCTCCTGCGAGAGTCGCTCGTTCGGTACTGCACTGCGTTTGAGACCTGTCTAAAGAACGTCGCCCTCTCGTTCCGTCTCGCGAGCGAATTGCAACTTACTCTAGATGGTGCTGTGTTTGTTCCAAGCCGCCAGTTTTCAAGAACCCTCAAGGACGTGACAGAGCAGTGGAGTCAGTCAAGGGATCGCGAGCGCTCGCGTGCGGCAGTGTTTTTTGACGAGTCAATTGTTCAAGTGAATCCGGAACCCTTGCGGTATCGCTTCCTTCCAAGCGACAACGAGGAATGGACAAGCTGCTCCGCTGCCTTTGAATTGCGAAATGCTGTTGTGCACGAACTTGCTCGCCCTGCGCGTCAGATCGAGTTAGGCGAATCAATCTTTGAACCGAGAGTCGAGATTGAGCTTCGGACTAGCGATTTGGCTATGGTCAGAAAGTCGATGGAGCGAATCCTGTTCCCGCTTGATCCATTGAGCTTACTAGAGACGTAATAGGAAAGACTTTGAAGAACTTCGACGTGATCGTCATCGGCGCCGGCCCCGGCGGGTACATCGCCGCCATCCGCGCCGCGCAGCTCGGCTTCAACACCGCCTGCATCGACGAGTGGAAGAACGCCTTGGGCGGCCCAGCGCCCGGCGGCACCTGCACCAACATCGGCTGCATCCCGAGCAAGGCGTTGCTGCAGAGTTCCGAGCACTTCGAGCACGCCGGCCACAGCTTTGCCGACCACGGCATCAGCCTGTCTGACCTGAGCATCGACGTCAAGAAGATGCTCGGCCGCAAGGACGCCGTGGTCAAGCAGAACAACGACGGCATCCTGTACCTGCTGAAGAAGAACAAGGTCGCGTTCTTCCACGGCCGCGGCGCGTTCGCCAAGGCGGTGGAGGGTGGCTACGAGGTCACCGTCGGCGGCGAGTCGCTGGTGGGCAAGAACGTCATCGTGGCCACGGGGTCGAGTGCGCGCGCGCTGCCCGGCGTGCCTTTCGACGAGGAGAACATCCTCAGCAACGACGGTGCGCTTCGCCTCGGCGCGGTGCCCCAGAAACTGGGCCTCGTCGGCAGCGGCGTCATCGGTCTGGAGATGGGTTCGGTGTGGCGCCGCCTGGGCGCGGAAGTGACGGTGCTCGAAGCGCTGCCCACGTTCCTGGGTGCGGTGGACGAGCAGATTGCCAAGGAAGCGCACAAGGCCTTCGTCAAGCAGGGCCTGAAGATCGAGCTCGGCGTCAAGGTCGGCGAGATCAAGGTCGTCAAGAAGGGCCAGGCTTCGAGAGTGAGCGTGGCCTGGACCGACGCCAAGGGCGAAGCGAAGACGCTGGACGTCGACAAGCTCATCGTCAGCATCGGCCGCGTGCCCAACACCACGGGCTTGAACGCCGACGCGGTGGGCCTGAAGCTGGACGAGCGGGGCGCCATCGTCGTCGACGACGACTGCCGCACCAGCCTGCCCGGCGTGTGGGCGGTGGGCGACGTGGTGCGCGGCCCGATGCTGGCGCACAAGGCCGAGGAAGAAGGCGTCGCGGTGGCCGAGCGCATCGCCGGCCAGCACGGGCACGTCAACTTCAACACCATCCCCTGGGTCATCTACACCAGCCCCGAGATCGCCTGGGTCGGCCAGACCGAACAGCAGCTCAAGGCCGCCGGCCGCGCCTACAAGGCCGGCACCTTCCCGTTCCTGGCCAACGGCCGCGCGCGCGCGCTCGGCGACACCACCGGCATGGTCAAGTTCCTGGCCGACGCGGTCAGCGACGAGATCCTGGGCGTGCACATCGTCGGCCCGATGGCCAGCGAGCTGATTGCCGAGGCGGTGGTGGCGATGGAGTTCCGCGCCAGCGCCGAGGACATCGCGCGCATCTGCCATGCCCACCCGTCCTTGAGCGAAGCCACCAAGGAAGCCGCACTCGCGGTCGACAAGCGCACGCTGAACTTCTAAGTGGGTGTACGCCAGCTCTACGAAGCAGCGCTCGTCGAGCGTGGCTACAGCAGCGACCCGGCGCAGCAAGCGGCCGTCGCCGCGCTGGAGCGCTGCGAGAACGAATGGGCCGACTACAAGGCACGGCGCAGCAACGCGGTGACCAAGCTGCTGGTGCGCCCGCCGATCCCGCGCGGCGTCTACATGTGGGGCGGTGTCGGTCGCGGCAAGAGCTTCCTGATGGACTGCTTCTTCCAGTCGGTGCCCCTGACGCGCAAGACGCGGCTGCACTTCCACGAGTTCATGCGCGAGGTGCACCGCGAACTGCAGGACCTGAAGGGCACGGTCAACCCGCTGGACGAGCTGGGCAAGCGCATGGCGCGGCGCTTCAGGCTGATCTGCTTCGACGAGTTCCACGTCGCCGACGTCACCGACGCGATGATCCTGCACCGGCTGCTCGACGCGCTGTTCCTCAACCGCGTCAGCATCGTCACGACCAGCAACTTCCACCCCGACGGCCTGTACCCCAACGGGCTGCACCGCGACCGCATCCTGCCGGCGATCGAGCTGCTGAAGTCCCGCTTGCAGGTCATCAACGTCGACGCCGGCACCGACTACCGGCAGCAGACGCTGTCGCACATCGACACGTTCCACTGCCCGCTGGGCGAAGCCGCCGACGCGGCGATGCAACGCGCTTTCGATCAGCTCACCGAAGCGCGCGACGAAGACCCCGTGATGCACATCGAGCAGCGTTGCCTGCGCGCGCTGCGGCGTGCCGGCGGCGTGGTGTGGTTCGACTTCCGCACGCTGTGCGGCGGGCCGCGCTCGCAGAACGACTACCTGGAGATCGCCTCGCGCTTCCACACCGTGCTGCTGAGCAACGTGCCGCAGATGCCGCCGCGGCTGGCCAGCGAAGCGCGGCGCTTCACCTGGCTGGTGGACGTGCTGTACGACCGGCGCGTCAAGCTCATCTGGTCGGCCGCCGTGCCGGCAGCCGAGCTCTACACCGAAGGACCGCTGGCGCACGAGTTCCCGCGCACGGTGTCGCGGCTGCGCGAGATGCAGTCGGCCGAGTTCCTGGCGCTGGCGCGGCGTGACGTCGACACCTCGCTGACCTGAGCACGGCAATGAAACCTTCCCGACTGGGCATGCTGCGACCGGCCTTGTGCTGGGCGATCGGTCTGGCCAGCCTGCCGGGGACCGCGCTGGCCGCCAGCGAAGAGCGGGCCCAGCTGGTGCAGCAGCGGCGGCAGCTCAGCGAAACGTTCGCCGCCGAAGAGCGCGCCTGCGATCAGCGGTTTGCGGTAACGGCCTGCGTCGACGACGTGCGGCGCCGCCGCCGCGAGGCCCTGGCGCCGCTGCGCGAGCGCGAGCTGCAGCTCGACGAGGCCGAGCGGCTGCAGCGCGCGGCCGAGCGCCGCGCCGCCATCGAGCTCAAGCGCGCCGCCGCGGC
>JAYUPN010000314.1:0-7176 GCA_043760065.1 Rubrivivax sp. | reverse complement strand
CGGCGCGACCGCCGCCGCGGCCCGGAGCGCGCGCGGCGGGCGCGCGGGCATCGGCGGCCCGGCTACCACGATCTCGTAGTGCCCCAGCACGAAGCGGTCGCCATCGCGCAACAGGTGATCTCCCGCCAGACGCGCGGCGGCACCGTTGACGAAGGTGCCGTTGGTCGACAGGTCGCGCAACGCCGGGCCGTCGGGGGTGCCGACGATCTCGCAGTGGCGGGCCGAGAGGGCCAGGCTGCGGTCGGCGATGACCCAGCCATTGGCCGGGTCACGGCCGATGGAAAAACGCTGCAGCGGCCGCGGCAGCTGCTGCACGGGCACCAGCTGGTCGGCCAGTTCGGCGCCTTGCACGACGGTCAGCGTCCACATCGGTCCATGTCCTCCGTTGCCAACCGCGATGTTGCTTCAGTGCGCCGCCAAGAGCCATCCCACTTGCGGGCCGACCGACACCACGTAGCGTACGCCGTCGTTCAGGGCCCGCTGCGCAACCGCTGTGCTGCGCCGTCGATCGACGCCCGCAGTTCGGCGTAGCTGTGGTTGACCGGGAACTGCGGGAACTGCGTGACGATGCCCGGTGGCGGGTGGATGAAGAAGCCCGCATCCGCCGCGCTGAGCATGCCGGTGTCGTTGTACGAGTCACCGGCCGCGATGACCTGGTAGTTCAGGCCCTTCAGCGCCGTGACGGCGTGGAATTTCTGGTTCGGCTGGCGCAGCTTGTAGTCGGCGACGAAGCCCTCGGCGTCGATCTCCAGGCGGTGGCAGAACAGCGTCGGCCGGCCGAGCTGGCGCATCAGCGGGTCGGCGAACTCGTAGAAGGTGTCCGACAGGATGATCACCTGGTAGTCGCTGCGCAGCGCGTCCAGGAAGTCCCGGGCTCCGTCCATCGGCGCCATGGCACCGATCACGGCCTGGATGTCCGCCAGCTTCAGGCCCTGCTGGCGCAGCAGCGCCAGGCGAAAGCGCATCAGCTGGTCGTAGTCGGGTTCGTCGCGCGTCGTGCGGCTGAATGCAGGGATGCCGGTGCGTTGCGAGAAGGCGATCCAGATCTCGGGCACGAGCACGCCTTCGAGATCGAGGCAGACGATTTGCATGGGGACTCCGTGGGCCAGCTCAAATGGTAGCCCGCCGGCACGGCGCTGCCGGCCGCACTTCAGCCGCGATCGTCGGCGCGCGCAGCCGCGGCTTGTTCTGCCGCCGCCAGCCGGCGTGCGCGCGCCTTGTGCCACAGGTGCGGCAGCAGGATGCGCAGCGGCATGCGCCGGTAGTGGTAGCGCGCCAGCAGCACCTGCGCCGCCAGCCCCTGCTGCCAGGGCGGCGCCGCGTCGGGCTCGGTGGGCGTGAGGATGATGGCCAGCAGCGGATGCAGCCAGGCGCGGCGCAGCTGCGACGGGCCGATGACCCGCAGCTCCTGCCGCGCCGCCGGCGGTATCGGCGTCTGCAGCCACTGCTCGGCGAAGTGGCACGCCAGCGCCAGCGGCTCGGTCAGTCCCAGCTGTCGCGCACGGCTCGCCAGTCCGGCCCAGAAACCCGGCGCCTCGCCGAAGTGGCGCAGCAGGCCGTCGAGGTCCACCAGGTCGCGCATGCGGTCGCGCGCTTCCGAGTCGTGGAACAGATGCGCAGCACTGTGCAGCACCTGGTCGTGCGGGTGGAAGACCTGCCACTGCGGCCAGCGCGAAGGCTGCAGCTGCGCCAGCAGCAGCGCCGCGTCGACGTGCGTGTGCGCCACCGGCGGCAGGATGTTGTGGTGCAGGTCCAGCTCCAGGCCGTGCAGTCCGTGCTGCATCGGCGGCACCTCGTGACTCCACTCGTTGTAGTAGCGGCGGTCGTGTTCGTCGAGTTCGGTCTCGACCCAGCCTGCACCCTGCAGGCGCGCCTGCGCGTCGGCCAGGTGTTCGCGCGGCACCAGGATGTCGACGTCGGAGGGCAGGCGGCCGGCGGCGATCGGCAGGTCTTGCCCGATGTAGGCGGCGCCCTTGAGCAGCACCAGCGGGTAGCCGGCGCCGCCGAGCTGCGCACCCAGGCGATCCAGCGCCCACAGCAGGTGGTTGGTGCGCCAGCGCGCGTACTGCAGCTCGGCGCGCAGGTGACGCGCGGCCGGCGCCGGCACCTGCTCCAGCAGGCCCGCCGCCGCCACGCCTTCGGCCAGGCGTCCGAGCAGGCGCAGGCGGCGCGACAGGCGCACCACGCGTTCCCACTCGGCGAGCGTCCAGTCCAGCGCCAACGCCGGCGTGCGCAGCGCCTGCAGCCAGGTCAGCGCTTGCGGTGGGGACGGCGGCGCGTTCACGCGTCCAGCGCCGGCTCGGTGCCGGCAGCTTTGCGCAGCTGGTGGTCCCGGCCCCGCGCCACCACGGCGGGCCACTCGGCCGCCAGCCGCGCCAGCGCATCGTCGAGGTCGCTGTAGCTCAGCTGCCAGGTCGGGCAGCGCTGCGTCAGCGCCACCGCGGCCCGGAACCCGGCGGCACCCAGACGCGCGTAGTTGAAGGCGTTGAAGGCGAGCGCCGAGAACGCCATCTGCGGCGGCACCGGCGTCAGCTGCGTCGGCTGACCGGCCTGCCAGCGCGGCAGCACCACCGCACCGGGCCAGGCGTGCTCGTGCAGCCCGGCCACCGCCTGCTGCGAAGGCGCCAGGTGCGCGACGCTGCCCTTGCGCGTCTTGGGGAACACGGGGCCCAGTTCGGCCATGGGCGCGAAGCGGCGGATGACCTCGATCGACTCGTTCTTCAGCGCCGTCGGCTTGAGCACCGGACGGAAGCTGCCGCGCTGCAGGTCCAGCGCGCCGAACTCGTCGGACAGCAGACGCCAGCCGCGCAGGCTCAGCGCCGCCGTCAGCGTGCTCTTGCCCGAGCCCGGCAGCGCCGGCATCACGAGCGCAAAGCCGTCGCGCTCGACGACACCGGCGTGCAGCAGCAGCAGCTCGTTGAAGCGGCGGCCGATCAGGTAGTTGGCGCCCCACTCCATCAGCGGCAGCGCGGTGTCGGCGCGGAACGGCTCGAAGGGCTCTTCGGAGTCGCAACGGAACAGCACCTGCGGCCGCAGCCAGCGGCGCAGCCCCGGCGGCCGGGTCAGGTCGACGTGCAGATCGGCCCAGGCCGTCTGCGGCTGGAAACTGAAGTGCCGGTACACCGACCGCAGCGGCGAAGCGAGCGTGCCGGCCTGGCTGCGCACGCGCAGCGTCGCCAGACCGAAGTCCAGGAACATGCCGCCCTGCCGCAGGGCAAGGTCGATCTCGGACAGGTCCGCGTCCCGGATCGCCCGGCGCGGCGCGGTGGAAGGCATCACGCGGCCGGTGCGTGGCTGCTGTCGGCGCGCCGGACGAGGCCGGCGGCCACCAGCGGCTCCCAGCTGGCCTCGAGCGTGGCTTGCAGCTCGGCCGCATCGGCGCTGTACTCGGCGGCCAACAACTCGCAAACCTCGGCCGCCGAACGTGGGTTGACGGTGTCGAGGTGGTCCAGGACCTCGACGCTCTCGCCGTTGACGAGGTGGGTCTCGCCGGACAGGGTGCTGTAGACGGCCCAGCCTTCGCCCAGCGGCTCGATCAGCACGCCAGGGGCGCGCAGGAAGCCGGACACTGCCCTAGACCAGGGCCTTGAAGGAGCTCCAGCAACTCGCGCCGACGTTGGCGCCGGTTCCTGCGGTGCCGATGCCCTTGACGTTGCCCGCCGTGTCGAAGCGCACGACGACGTACTTGGGCGAGGTGTAGGTGAGCGTCGCGCCAGAAGGCGCCGTGGTGCCCGGCGTGCCGGTGCTGTAGGCGCCGGTGGCGGGCACCGCCCCGGTGGTGGCGTCGACCGTCAGCCACTGCCCGGTTGTCGGGTAGACGCTGCCGCTGGTGGTGTAGACCGCGGCCACCTGCGTGCCGCTGACGTAATACAGGCCATCGGTGGCCTTGTGCAACTGGACCCGCGCCCAGGTGTCCATGTCACCAACCTTCGGCGTTACGCTGGTGTTGTCGGTGACGTGGCGCGTCAGGCATCGCAGGCTCGAGCCGGCGGCCCAGGCGCTGCCGCTGCAGACGGTCATCAGCGCAGGAGCCGCGAAAACGCCGCGAACGAGCTTGCGGCGGGCCGCCTGCTTCTGGGTGGGCGTTTCAACGGGGCTTTGCACTTGTTTCTCCTTGGACCAGCCTGCAACTTGTCCGGCGATTATCGCGCTGCAACCTGGGTTTCACGACCCCCCCAGGCCCGGGGGCCGCTGCCAGCCGTGGCAAACCTGACGGATCAGCGACGGCTCCTGCGCGACGCCACTGTGGAACAGTTCCTCGACAACCTGTCCCCCTAGATTGCAGGATCGGTGGCGTTCGCCGCGGCAGTCGCGCCGTCTCTCATCAGGGCTTCGCCCAGAGCTCCTTCAGGCGCGCATCGCGGCCGCAGGAGGTGCGGTAGTAGTTGTAACGCACCGGGTTCTTCTTGTAGTAGTCCTGGTGGTAGCCCTCGGCCAGGTAGAACGCACCGGCCGGCTCGATCGTCGTCACGATCGGCTCCTTGAAGGGCTTGGACTTCTCCAGCGCCAACTTGGAGGCCTGCGCCGCCGCAGCCTGCTGCGCACCGTGGGTGAAGATCGCTGTGCGGTACGGGCTGCCGGCGTCACAGAACTGGCGGTCCCTGGTCGTCGGGTCGATGGTGCGCCAGAACTTCTCAAGCAGTTGTTCGTAGCTGACCTTGGCCGGGTCGAAGACGATCTCCACCGCTTCGGCGTGGCCGGTGGTCTTGGCCGCGACCTGCTCGTAGCTGGGGTTGGCCACTGTGCCGCCGATGTAGCCGCTGGTCGTTCTGATGACGCCCGGCACCTTGTCGAAATCGGCCTCGACGCACCAGAAGCAGCCCCCGGCGAAGGTCGCCTTGGCCGTTGCCGGGGCCGCTGACTGGGCCGCTGCCTGGAAGCTCCCCAGCGCCGACAGCAGGGCCAGCGCCAGGATCAGCGGCGCCTTCATGCCGCCGCCGCCACAAAACGCAACGCCACGCCGTTGTTGCAGTAGCGCTTGCCGGTGGGCCGCGGGCCGTCGTTGAAGACGTGGCCCTGGTGGCCGCCGCAGCGCGCGCAGTGGTATTCGGTGCGCGGCAGCACGAGCTTGAAGTCGGTCTTGGTGCCCAGTGCGCCGGGCAGCGGCTCGAAGAAGCTCGGCCAGCCGGTGCCGCTTTCGTACTTGGCCGTGTGCGCGAACAGCGGCAGGTCGCAGCCGGCGCAGTGGTAGGCGCCGGCGCGCTTTTCGTTGTTCAGCGCGCTGCTGTACGGCGGCTCGGTGCCCTCGTCGCGCAGCACGCGGTAGGCGGCGTCGGGCAGGCGCTTTTTCCACTCGGCGTCGCTGAGCTCGACGCGGTCGGCGCGCGTCGGTGTCGAGGCGGCGTCGGCGCTCGCGACGGCGGCGCCGCCGAGGCCCAGGCCGGACAGGAGGTTGAGGAAACTGCGGCGGGTCATGGAAGGCTCCTTGTGCATGCCGCTGGGTCGTCCCGGCGGCGCCGATCTTTCATTGCGACATCGCCAGCGGCACGCTGACCTTGCGCGTCTGACCGTCGCGCCACACCGACAAGGTCACCGTCTCGCCCGGCGAGTGGCGCTCGAGCAGGCTGAGCATGTCGTCGAGGTCGGCCACCGGCTCGTCGTTGACCGCGGTGATGACGTCGCCCATCAGCACTTCGCCCTTGCTGCCGCGGCGGAAGGGCTGCAGGCCGGCCTTGGCCGCCGGCGTGCCGCCGCCCACCTGCACGATGGCCACGCCCTTGGGCAGCTTGAGCGCCTGGCGCAGGTTGGCCGGCCCCGCCGTCACGCCCAGCGCCGGGCGCACGAAGCGGCCGTCGCGGATCAGCCGCGGCACGATGCGGTTGACCTCGTCGACGGGGATCGCGAAGCCGATGCCGGCGCTGGCGCCGCTGGGGCTGGCGATCTGCGTGTTGACGCCGATCAGCCGCCCGGCCGAGTCGAGCAGCGGGCCGCCGGAGTTGCCCGGGTTGATGGCGGCGTCGGTCTGGATGACGCCGCGGATGGTGCGCTCGTTGAACGACTCGATCTCGCGGTTGAGCGCGCTGACGATGCCGGTGGTCAGCGTCTGGTCCAGCCCGAAGGGGTTGCCGATGGCGTAGACGCGCTGACCGACGAGCAGGTCGCGGCTGGTGCCGACCGCGATCGGCGGCAGCTTGTCCTTGGGCGCCTGGATCTGCAGCACCGCCAGGTCGCGGTCGGGGAAGGCGCCCACCAGCCTGGCGTCGAAGGTGCTCTGGTCGGCGAGTGTCACGCGGGCACCGTTGGCGCCCTGGATGACGTGGAAGTTGGTGACGATGTGGCCGGCGTTGTCCCAGACGAAGCCGGTGCCGGTGCCGCGCGGCACCTGCTGCACGTTCATGCTGAAGAGGTCGCGCTGCACACCCAGACTCGTGATGTGCACGACCGAGGGGCTGGCGCGCTTGAAGAGCTCGACGTGCGCCAGTTCGTCCGCGGCCAGCGCGCCGCGCGGCGCGACAGCGCGGGGCTGGGCGTCGGTGCGGCCGTTGACCAGGGCGGGAAGCGTCAGCGCGGTGCCGACGCCGACGACGGCGGCCAGCAGGGCGGTGAAGGGAAGCGACAACTTCATCAGGGCGTCCTTGGCGCAACAGACACGGCAGCCAACCGTTCAGGTGGGTCCGATTGTTGCCAACTCAAGCCCGGGCGCGCGGTTGCGCTGCGGGCTACGCCACGGTGTAGGCGGCCGCTCCGGTGGCGATCAGCGTGCCTTCCTCGTTGACCAGCCGCATCTGCGTGCTGCCGATGCGGCCGCCCAGGCGCAGGACCTCGGCCGTCACCGTGAACTGCCGGCCCAGCCCCTGGCGCAGGTAGTCGACGCGCAGGTCGATGGTGCCCAGCCGCGCGAAGCGCGCAATGACCTGCTGCACGTTGTCGTGCGGGTGGCGCGCAGCAATGCCGACGACGATGGCCAGACCGCCCATGTGGTCCAGCGCCGCAGAAATGACGCCGCCGTGCAGCCGGCCATGGGCGTAGTGGCCGACGAGTGCGGGCCGCATGTCGAAGATGGCGCGCACGTCGCCGGGCTGCACCGCCTGGATCTTCAGGCCCAGCGTCTGGTTGAAGGTGATGCGGCGCTCGAAGAGGTCGAGCACTGCGGCGTCGACCGCCGCCTGCTCGTCGGCGGTGCGCGGCTTGAGCGCCGGCGCCGGCGCCGTCATGCCGCCGCGCCGGCGTGCAGGC
>JAYUPN010000313.1:0-21799 GCA_043760065.1 Rubrivivax sp. | reverse complement strand
CTGGCTGATGGCGCGCTTCGAAGGCGACGTGCGGCTGGTGGCCGCGGCCTACAACGCCGGCGAAGGCGCGGTCGAGCGCTACCTGGGCGTGCCGCCCTACGCCGAGACGCGGCTGTACGTGCTGAAGATCCGCGCCGGCGTGGCCGGGCAGGCGCTGCACCCCTACGACGCCACGGCGGCCGAGCCGTCGCCGGTGCTGCCGCTGATCCGCGGTGCGCTCAACGCGATCGCACCGCAGGGGCCCGTCTTCAGGCGCTAAGCGGCCGCCCCCGCGGCCGGCCGCCGCGCAAGTTCAAGCCGGGTTGAGCTCGCGCACCTTGTGCATCGCCAACGACGCGGCCGCGGTGCGCGTTTCGACACCGAGCTTCTCGTACACGCGCTCGAGGTGCTTCTTCACCGTCGCCGGGCTGCTGCCCAGGATGTCGCCGATGTCGCGGTTGGTCTTGCCCTTGGCCACCCAGTACAGCACCTCGCTCTCGCGCAGCGTCAGGCCGAAGGCCAGCATCGTGGCTTCGACCGTGGCGGCGTCACTGACCTCGCGCAGCACGACCAGCCAGTCTTCGTCGACGGTGCGGCCCTGCAGCGTGGCCACCAGCTGGCGCGCGCCCTGCGATGTCGACAGCGGCCGCACCTCGCGGCCCATCGCCGCCTGCTGCAGCCAGGCCAGCAGCGCCGGCGGCACCTGGTCGGGCGCGCTCTTGAAGTAGGCCGGCAGCCAGCGCCGGGCCAGCGGCGTCTGCCACACCAGGCGCGGCGCCTTGGCGGCTTCGATGCGCACCGCGATCGTGGCGTGGCCGTAGGCGTCCAGCGCATTGCGTGCCTGCCGTGCCTGGCGCGCCGCCAGCATGTGTGCGGCCATGCGCGCCAGCACCTCGGGCGCCCGGATCGGCTTGGTGACGTAGTCCACGCCGCCGGCGTCGAAGGCGGCCAGCACGTGTTCGGTGTCGGTCAGGCCGGTCATGAAGACGATCGGGATGTGCGCCGTCTCGGGCCCCGCCTTCAGGCGCCGCGCGACCTCGAAGCCGTCGATGCCGGGCATCACGGCGTCGAGCAGCACGATGTCGGGATCGGCCTGTGCCGCGCGCTGCAGTGCGCTGGCGCCGTCGATGGCCACCAGTACGGTGTAGCCGGCGGCGTCCAGCGCGTCGTGCAGCACGGCCAGGTTGTCGGGCACGTCGTCGACGATGAGCACCAGGCCGGCGCTGCGCGGTGCTTCGAGATCGAGCGCGGCGCGCGCGCCTTCGGACGGACGGGGAGCGGGCAAGTGCATCTTGGATCAGCGGTGTCATGCGGTCGAATTGGAAGTTCAGCGCCAGGCTGCGCAACGGCGCCAGCCAGGCGGCGCAGTCGGGCTGTTCTTGCTGGATGCGGTCCAGCAGCCGCTGCACGCCACGCGGGTAGCCCAGGCTGATCACCTCGTGCAGGGCCTGCAGGTGCTGGCGCGAGGGCCGCGGCGCGTCGGCGGGCACCGCGGCCGGCGGCGGTGCGGGCGGCGCCGTCAACCACGCCAGGGCGAGCTGCGTGCCCAGCCAGTCGAGCAGTTCGTCAAAGCGCACCGGCTTGGTGATGAAGTCCGCCGCGCCGATGCCGACGTCGTTGTCCTGGCCCTTGTCGAAGGCGTTCGCCGACACGATGGCCACCGGCGCGCTGCTCAGCCGCTGCTGGCGCAGCGCGCGGATGGTCTGCCAGCCGTCGATGCCGGGCGTCGCCAGGTCCATCAGGATCGCGTCGACGCCGGCACCGGGGCCGCGCGCCGCGGCCTGTTCCTGCAGCAGGCCCAGCGCGGCGGTGCCCGACCCCGCCTCCAGCACCTCGAAGCCGAGGGCCTGCAGACGGCGCGCCAGCAGCGTGCGGTCGACCTCCTCGTTGTCGACGATCAGGATGCGTCGCCGCGGCCCGGCACAACCGGCACGCGGTGGCGTGGGCTTGGGCGCGCTGGTGCCGCGCAGCTCGGGCAGGTGGAGCCGGATGCGGAACAGCGTGCCGGCCGCCGGTGCGTCCGCGTCGCCCGCATCGGCGGTGCGCGAGCACACCGTCATCTCGCCGCCCATCAGGTCGGTCAGCATCTTGGCGATGGTCAGGCCCAACCCCGTGCCGCCGCTGGCGCTGACGGCGGCCGCGGCGTGGGCGCCGCGCGAGAAGGGCTCGAAGATGCGGTCGATGTCGGCCGGCGCGATGCCGGGGCCGCTGTCCTCGATCTCGAACACCGCCATGTCGCGCACGTGCGCGGCCCGAAAGCTCACGCGGCCGGCCTGCGTGAACTTGACCGCATTGCCGAGCACGTTGATGAGGATCTGCGTCAGCCGCCGCTCGTCGGCGCGCACGAGCTGCGGCGCACCGTCGATCTGATGCTCGAAGCGCAGGCCCTTGCCCACCGCCTGCAGCTCGAACAGCTGCACGATCTGCTGCAGGTTGTCGCGCAGCCGCATCGGCTTGGCGTCGAGCGCCAGCTTGCCGCCTTCGATGCGCGCGATGTCCAGCGTGCCTTCGATCAGGCCCAGCAGGTGTTCGCCGCCGCGGCGGATCACGCCCACCGCCTGCTTGCGGTGCGGCGGCATGGCCGGGTCCTCGTCGAGCAGCTGCGCATAACCGAGGATGCTGTTCAGCGGCGTGCGCAGCTCGTGGCTGATGGCGCTGATGTAGCGCGTCTTGGCCTGGTTGGCGGCGTCGGCCGAATTTCGAGCGGCCTCGGCCGCGAGCTTGGCGCGCTGCAGTTCGTCGTCGGTGCGCGCGTGCGAGGCGATCTCCTGCACCAGCGAATGCGTCTGACGGTGGCATTCTTCCTGCGCCACGCGGCGGCTGCTCTGCGCCAGCACCAGCCACCAGCCACCAGCCACCAGCCGATCACGCCACCCACCAGCAACAGCGCGCAGTAGGCCTTGACGAACGCGGCGCGCAGCGCCGGGCCGGCGCTGGCCAGGTCGCGCGCCGTCAGCTGCCGCAGTTCGGCCTGGTAGAGCAAGGCCAGCAGACCCGCCAGCGCCGGCGCCACGCAGGCCATCAGCAGCAGGTAGCGGCCGAGGCCGGTGTCGAGCTGCGGCCACCAGGCGCGCGGTGTCAGGCGCCGCAGCAGGGCCTTGAACTGCAACCCCGCGCGCGCGGCTTCGGGTTTGCACAGGTCGCCGCAGCGGGCGTCGAGCGAACAGCACAGGCTGCAGATCGGGCCGCCGTAGGCCGGGCAGCGGGCCATGTCCTAGCCTTCGTAGTCGCGCTCGCAGATGACGCACCGGCGCTGCAGGCGTGGGCCCAGGTACGCGCCGGCGGCGGCCTCTGCGCCCGCTTCTGCTTGGCGCGCGATGTAGCAGCGCCCTTGAGTGGCCCAAGCGATGAGCGGCGCGCAGACGAAGGCCACGACCATCGCGATGACGGCCGAGAAGGCCTGTGCCAGCGGCCCGAAGACACCCAGCCAGGCCAGCATCGACAGCAGCGACGCCGCGGCCATCGCGCCGACGCCCACCGGGTTGATGTCGTACAGGTGCGCGCGCTTGAACTCCACGCCCTTGGGCGACAACCCGAGCGGCTTGTTGACCACCAGGTCGGCGACAACGGCCATGATCCAGCTGATGGCGATGTTGCTGTACAGCCCGAGCACGCTGCCGAGGGCCTTGAAGACCTCGAGCTCCATCAGCATCAGCGCGATCAGCGTGTTGAACACCACCCAGACCACGCGCCCGGGGTGGCTGTGCGTGACGCGGGCGAAGAAGTTGCTCCAGGCCAGCGAACCCGCATACGCATTGGTGACGTTGATCTTGAGCTGGCTGACCACCACCAGCAGCACCGTGGCGCCGAGCGCCCAGCCGTACTGCGAGAACACGAGCTCGTAGGCCGCCAGGTACATCTGGTTGGGGTCGACGACGCGGTCGGCCGGCACGGCCAGCGTCAGCGCCAGGTAGGCCAGCAGCGCGCCGCCCAGCATCTTGGCCACCCCCGGCAGCACCCAGCCCGGGCCGCCCACCAGCACCGCGGCCCACCAGCGCACGCGGTTGGCCGCCGTCTTCTCGGGCATGAAGCGCAGGTAGTCGACCTGCTCCCCCATCTGCGTGATGAGCGCCACGCCCACCGTCAGCGCGCCGCCGAAGAGCAGCGGGTCGAAACTGCCCCCCTTTGCCGGCTTCGCCGGCGTAGGCGCGCAGCTCGCTCACCAGCGTCGGATGGGCCTGGAAGACGAAGACGTAGGGCACCACCAGCAGCACCAGCCAAAGCGGCTGCGTCCAGACCTGGAAGCGGCTGATGACGGTGACGCCGTGGGTGACCATCGGGATCACCACCAGCGCGCACAGCAGGTAGCCCCACGCCGGCGGGATGTCGAACAGCAGCTCCAGCGCGTAGGCCATGATGGCCGCCTCGAGCGCGAAGAAGATGAAGGTGAAGCTGGCGTAGATCAGGCTCGTGACCGTGCTGCCGATGTAGCCGAAGCCGGCGCCGCGCGTCAGCAGGTCCATGTCCAGCCCGTGGCGCGCGGCGTAGACGCTGATCGGCAGCCCGGCGGCAAAGATGATCGCCGCCGTCGCCAGCACGGCCCAGAAGGTGTTGATGAAGCCGAACTGCAGCAGCAGCGTCGCTCCCAGCGCCTCCAGCACCAGGAAGCTGGCCGCGCCGCCCGGCGCGGTGTGAAGCGCAGCGCGTAGTCCTCCAGCGTCTCGCTGGCGACCCAGGCGTTGTAGTCGCGCCGCACCTTGATGACGTGCTGCTGCGGCGCCGGGGGCGGCGCGGACAGCACGGGGGCGGTGGCGGTGCTCATCTGTGGCCTGTGCTTCGCAAGCCCCGGGCCAGCGCCGGCGCGATTACGATGGCATGAAACATGGACCCGCCAAAGACATGGACCTGACACCGCGCGAGAGAGACAAGCTGCTGATCTTCACCGCCGGCCTGCTGGCCGAACGCCGGCGAGCGCGCGGCCTGAAGCTCAACGTGCCCGAGGCGATCGCGCTCATCAGCGCCGCCCTGCTGGAAGGCGCGCGCGACGGCAAGACCGTGGCGCAGCTGATGAGCGAGGGCAAGATCGTGCTGGCGCGCGCCGACGTGATGGACGGCGTGGCCGACATCGTGACCGAGATCCAGGTCGAAGCGACCTTCCCCGACGGCACCAAGTTGGTGACCGTGCACCAACCCATTGCATGAAAAGCGCACCATGATCCCCGGCGAACTCCTCATCGACGACGGCGAACACGAGCTCAACCCCGGCCGCGACAAGATCAGCCTGACGGTGGCCAACAGCGGCGACCGCCCGGTCCAGGTCGGCTCTCACTACCACTTCGCCGAGACCAACGCGGCGCTGCTGTTCGACCGCCAGGCCGCCCGCGGCATGCGGCTGAACATCGCCAGCGGCACCGCGGTACGCTTCGAGCCGGGACAGGAACGCACCGTGACGCTGGTGGCCTACGCCGGCCGGCGCCAGGTGTGGGGCTTCCGCGGCCTCGTCAACGGCGGCGTGTAGAGAAGGCCTGAGGAACAGCATGAGCAGAACCATCGGCCGCCGCGCCTACGCCGAGATGTACGGCCCCACCGTCGGCGACCGCCTGCGGCTGGCCGATACCGGCCTCGTCATCGAAGTCGAGAAGGACCACACCCTCAAGGCCGGTGGCTACGGCGAAGAAGTCAGGTTCGGCGGCGGCAAGACCATCCGCGACGGCATGGGACAGAGCCAGGTCGTCAACGGCCCCGGCCACCACGAAGCGCACGACCTCGTCATCACCAACGCGCTCATCGTCGACACCTGGGGCATCGTCAAGGCCGACATCGGCATCAAGGGCTGCCGCATCGCGGCCATCGGCAAGGCCGGCAACCCCGACGTGATGCCGGGCGTGGACATCATCATCGGCCCCGGCACCGAGATCATCGCCGGCGAAGGCCTGATCGTCACCGCCGGCGGCATCGACAGCCACATCCACTTCATCTGCCCGCAGCAGATCGAGGAAGCGCTGGCGAGCGGCGTGACGACGATGCTCGGCGGCGGCACCGGCCCGGCCACCGGCACCTTCGCCACCACCTGCACGCCGGGGCCCGAGAACATCCACCGCATGCTGCAGGCCGCCGAGGCCTTTCCGATGAACCTCGGGTTCCTGGGCAAGGGCAACGCCAGCCAGGCCGCGGCACTGAGCCAGCAGATCGCCGCCGGCGCCATCGGCCTGAAGCTGCACGAGGACTGGGGCACGACGCCGGCGGCCATCAGCAACTGCCTGGACGTGGCCGAGGTCACCGACACGCAGGTCAGCATCCACAGCGACACCCTCAACGAGAGCGGCTTCGTCGAGGACACCATCGCCGCGACACATGGAAGAACGCTTTGTGCGTTCCACACCGAAGGCGCCGGCGGCGGCCACGCGCCCGACATCCTGCGCGTGGTGGGCGAGGCCAACTTCCTGCCCAGCAGCACCAACCCGACCATGCCCTACACCGCCAACACGGTGGACGAGCACCTGGACATGCTGATGGTCTGCCACCACCTCGACGCGTCGATCGCCGAGGACCTGGCCTTCGCCGAGAGCCGCATCCGCCGCGAGACCATCGCCGCCGAAGACGTGCTGCACGACCTGGGCGCGGTCAGCATGATGAGCAGCGACAGCCAGGCCATGGGCCGCGTCGGCGAAGTCATCATCCGCACCTGGCAGACGGCGCACAAGATGAAGGGCCAACGTGGCTGGCTGGCCCCCGCTCCCTGGGCAGCGGGCAGGGGTGAGGCGGGCGTCGAGTACAACGCGCGCAACGACAACTTCCGCGTCAAGCGCTACATCGCCAAGTACACCCTCAACCCGGCCATCGCCAACGGCATCTCGCACGACGTGGGCAGCATCGCAGTCGGCAAGTGGGCCGACCTGGTGCTGTGGCGGCCGGCCTTCTTCGGCGTCAAGCCCAGCCTCATCCTCAAGGGCGGCTTCATCGCCGCGGCGCTGATGGGCGACGCCAACGCCAGCATCCCGACGCCGCAGCCGGTGCACTACCGGCCGATGTTCGGCAGCTTCGGTCGCGTGCTGCAGGCCACCAGCCTGACCTTCATCAGCCACACCGCGATGGACAACGAGATCGGCGACCAGCTCGGCCTGAAGAAGCGCCTGTCGGCAGTGCACGGCTGCCGCGGCGTGAAGAAGGGCGACATGGTGCACAACGGCTACCTGCCGAAGATGGAGATCGACCCCCAGACCTACCGCGTGCGCGCCGACGGGCAACTGCTCACCTGCGACCCGGCCACCGTGCTGCCGATGGCGCAGAAGTACTTCCTGTTCTGAGCTTCGCGCCGGCATGCACCCCCTGCGCAGGGGGCGGCACCGGCGCTGTCCACCAAGCGGCGGAAGCAGCGAGCGTTTTCCCTCCTTGTGGTGATGTCCCGAAGCGGCGCGGCGCATGTACTGACGCCGCCGCTTCAATCATCCCTGGAGGACACCATGCGCGCATTGCATCACCGCCACTTCACCCCCATCGCACTGGTCACGCTGACGCTGCTGGCCGCCTGCTCCGACGACCCGCCGGCAGCCGAGGCCACGCGTCTGAGCGGCGTCGCCGCGACCGGCGCACCGATGGCCGGTGCCACCATCACCGTCGTCGACGGCGACACCACCACGGCCGACCCCGCGCCCGTCACGGCCGGACCCGACGGCCGCTACACGATCGACGTCTCGGCGCTGAAGGGCCCGCTGGTGGTCAACGCCAGCGGCCGCATCGATGGCGAAGTGGTGTCGATGGTGGCCGTCGTGCCCGCACCCACGGCCGAGGTCGACAACGCCGTCAACGTCACCTCGCTGACCAACGCCGTCGCCGCGCTGGTGGCCCCCGGCGGCGACCCGCAGGCACTGCGCACAGCGGCCACGCTGGCCAGCGTCGTGACGGCCAAGAAGGTCGACGACGCGACCACGCTGCTGCTCACCACGCTGCGTTCCGACGCCGGCATCGCCGCCGCCCTGGGCGCCACCTTCAGCCCCCTGAGCACGCCTTTCGCCGCCGACGGCAGCGGCATCGACGCCGTGCTCGACAAGCTGGCGATCGAGGTCTCGCCCGCCGGCGTCGCCATCACCAGCCTGGCCGCGCCCTCGACCGAGAGCGGCGCGCCGGCCAGCGTGATGCTGACACCCGCGCTCGTCGCCACGCCGAGCAGCGCGCCCAAGCTGCCGCCCGCGCTGCCGGCGGCCGACCTGCCGACGGCCGCCGAACTCGCGGCCCTGGGCAAGAAGCTCGAGGACTGCCTGGCGCTGCCGGTGGCCAGCCGCGTCACGCTGGACGCCAGCGGCACCGCCACCGCCGTGCTGGGCATCTGCAACTACGCGCCCGCCGGCTGGCGCAACAACGGCCGCAACTGGGTCGAGGAGCTGGGCCAGTTCACCTTCGCGCGCGAGCAACTCACCGGCGCCAAGCTCGGCCGCGCGACGATCGCGCTGACGCTGGCCCCGGCGCGCTTCACCGACCCGAAGGTCTTCAAGCACCCGTACTGCAACGACGCCCCCTGCGTCATCGCGCGCTGGCCGGTGACGCTGCCCGGCGGCCGCCCGTCACAGTCCGACTGGGTGCTGGCCAAGGTCGGCGGCAGCTGGAACATCGTCGGCAACCAGCGGCCCTACCGCACCTTCGTCGATCCGCGCCTGCAGCGCAAGATCGCCGCCAACCGCGCCGGCGCAGGCGCCGGCAGCACCGTCGACCCCTACTTCCTGAGCGACCGCTTCGAGTCGTCGCTGCGCCTGATCTTCGACCTGCGCCATGGCGACACGGCCGGCATCCGGGCCGTGCGCTTCACCGGCCCGGGGCTGCCGGCCGAAGGCGTGGTGCAGTTCCGTTCGCAGCGCTGCGGCACCGACGACCGCATGGGCATCACCTACCAGAACGGCAGCACCCGGGTCTGGAACGCAGCGACGACGTTCCAGTTCTGGACCGGCGGCGCGACCACCGACTTCGTGCTCGACGCGGCCAAGCTCGACGGCACGCCGCTGGCGATGCCGGTGCCGGTGAACAACAGCACCACGACGCTGGCGTTCCAGGACTTCTCGCCGGCGCCGGTGGCCGACCAGCCGACGTTGATCCCAGCCTGGAGCGTCTACAAGGTGGAGATCTTCCGCTTTGCCGCGCTGTCGGACACGCCCGACGAGGTGATCTACCTGCGCACCGGCAGCGCCGGCGAAAACGCGTCGGCGGGCCCGTCCAAGCCGTGGCCGACGCTGGCTTCGAGCTTCGTCGACGCCTACCTCAAGCCGACGGCGAGCAGCTCGGGCGCGCTGTCGACGCTGGCGCACACGATGGCCTTCACGATTCCGGATGCGGCCTACGTCGTCTCGGGCTACGTCTTCGGCCAGGACTTCCTGACCACCACCAACGCCGCCGGCGAGCGCGCCAGTTACGGCTACCGCGCGCGGCTGGACTTGCTGCCGGCGCGTTATGGCGACCTGACGATGGCCGGCACCGAACTGGTCCGCGGTCCTTCGGGCACGGCGCTGTCGACGTCGACGCAGAACTCGGGCAGCAACCCCAACCCGCGCTGCACCGGCAACGCGGTGCCGGCACTGACCGACAACCTCAACGACTACCGCGAAGTCGGCCTGGGCTTCCGCGGCCCGGACCGCAGGTTCTACAACGCGATCTGGTTCTGGGACAACTGAGCCACCACCGCTGAGCCGGCCGCGGGCCGGCCGCGCGAAGCGACGGGCGCGAGCCCGTCGCTTTTTTGCTGGCCGGCTGGATGGACGCCGGCATTGCGTCGGGTTCGGATGCGCGCAGCCTGCGCTCGCGGTGCGTTATAAGGTCCGTCGTGCCCTACCCGGCCCGCCCTTCCACTCGCTGAAGAACCGACACCCGACCATGCTGACCGTGAACAAGCTCATCCCCGGCGCGCGCGGCCTGGCGCCAGTGCTGCTCAAGCGCGCCCCGAGCGTCGAGCTCGACTGGGACGTGCGCCAGAAGAGCCGCTTCGACGCCGTCGACTCCAGCGGCCGCATGCTCGGCGTCTTCCTGCCGCGCGGCACCGCAGTGCGTGGCGGCGACGCCCTGCTGGCCGAGGACGGCTCGCTGATCCGCGTGCTGGCGGCGCCGCAGCCGGTGCTGGTGGTGCGGCCCTGCGCCGAGCACGGCAGCCCCTTCGACCTGCTGCGCGCCGCCTACCACCTGGGCAACCGCCATGTGCAGCTCGCGCTGCAACCCGACCGGCTGCTGCTGGAGCCCGACCACGTGCTGGCCGACATGCTGCGCAGCATGCACCTCATCGTCAGCGAAGAGTCCTCGGCGTTCGAGCCCGAGGCCGGCGCCTACGCGGCGCAGGGCCACGGGCATGGCCACGCCGCTGCGCACGATCACGATCACGACCCCAAGCACAGACCCGGGCACGCGCACGACGCCAGTCAGGCGCACGCCCACGGCACCGCCGCAGCACCGCAGCCGAAGGCCGCGATTCCGATCTCCGCTGCGCCGGCGCGGCACGTGCACGGCCCCGGCTGCAGCCACGACCACGGGGACGGCCATCACAACTGAGCGCGGCGCCGGCGCCGTCGACGCGGCCACCCGGCTGCAGCTGATGGCGCTGGCCTCGCCGGCATTGCCGGTGGGCGGCTTCAGCTACTCCGAAGCCTTCGAAGCCGCCGTCGAAGCCGGCCTCGTGACGAACGAAGCGCAGGCTGGCGACTGGCTGCTCGACCAGTTGCAGCTGAGCCTGGCGCGCTGCGATCAGCCGCTGCTGGCGCAGGCCTGCCGGGCC
The DNA here is from genome assembly GCA_043760065.1 of Rubrivivax sp. Taxonomy (GTDB): domain Bacteria; phylum Pseudomonadota; class Gammaproteobacteria; order Burkholderiales; family Burkholderiaceae_C; genus Rubrivivax. Next base: position 11,133 of record JAYUPN010000313.1, on the reverse strand, counting down.
TGGGCGGCGCACGACGGCGAACGTGTGCGCGCGCTCAATCACTGGCTGCACCAGACGCGCGAAAGCGCCGAACTGCGCGCCCAGGCCGAGCAGATGTGCCGCTCGCTGCTGGACTGGCTGCGCAACGGCACGCACGCCGCCGACGCCCGCATCGCCACCCTGGCCGCGCTGCAACCCGCGCCGCTGTGGCCGACCAGCTTTGCCCTGGCCACCACGCTGGCCGGTGCCGGCGCCGAGGACGCTCTGCTGGCCTTTGCCTGGGGCTGGGCCGAGAACATGGTGCAGGCGGTGATGAAGGCGGTGCCACTGGGCCAGGCCGCGGCGCAGCGCATGCTGGCGCGCCTGGCAGCCGCGGTGCCGGCAGCGGTCGACGCCGCGCTGGCGCTGCCCGACGATGAACGCCAGGCCTTCGCGCCGATGCTGGCCATCCTGTCGGCACAACACGAAACCCAGTACTCGAGGCTCTTCCGCTCATGAACAATGCCCTGCACCACATCCCCGGCCGCACCAAGAAACTGCCCCCGCTGCGCGTCGGCGTCGGCGGCCCGGTGGGCAGCGGCAAGACGACGCTCGTCGAGATGCTGTGCAAGGCGATGCGCGCGCGCTGGGACCTGGTCGTCATCACCAACGACATCTACACCAAGGAAGACCAGCGCCTGCTCACGGTGGCCGGCGCGCTGGCGCCCGAACGCATCATGGGCGTTGAGACCGGCGGCTGCCCGCACACCGCGATCCGCGAGGACGCGTCGATCAACCTCGAGGCGGTCGACCGCATGCTTGAGAAGTTCCCCGACGCCGACATCGTGTTCATCGAGTCCGGCGGCGACAACCTGGCCGCCACCTTCAGCCCCGAGCTGAGCGACCTGACGCTCTACGTCATCGACGTCGCCGCGGGCGAGAAGATCCCGCGCAAGGGCGGCCCCGGCATCACCAAGAGCGACCTCTTCGTCATCAACAAGACCGACCTCGCGCCGCACGTGGGCGCGAGCCTGGAGGTCATGGAGGCCGACACACGCCGCATGCGTCCGGCCTGGGCGAGCACCCGTCCCTACGTGATGAGCAACCTGCGCACCCAGCAGGGCCTGGCCGAGGTCGTGGCCTTCATCGAGCAGCGCGGCCTGCTCGTCGCCTGAGCCGGCGCGGATCTGCGCCCGAAGGCGCCCGCTTTTCAGCCCATCGCGCCGACCGGCCGCGCCCGACACTCAAGCGCAGGGCAGTCCGGCCCTGCGGAGCCGCGCATGTGGGGTAATGTCTTCAGCGATTTCCTGGCCACGGTGGAAGCCCCGCTGCGCGCCGCCGTCGCGCGCCCCGCCATCGAGTCCACCGAGCCGGAAGCCGCCCATGCCAGCGCAGCTTGACGCGTTGGAGCAGCGCTTCGAGCTCGAGCGCGCTGCACGCCAGGAAGCCGAGCGGCAACTCGAAATCCGGGCAGGGCAGCTGGCCAAGGCCAACACGCAGTTGCAGACGCTGATCGTCGAGCTCGACCAGGAAGTGGCACGGCGCACGGCCGAGGCGCTGGCCGCTCGCGACGAGGCCGTGGCCGCCAACCTGGCCAAGAGCGCCTTCCTGGCCAACATGAGCCACGAGATCCGCACGCCGCTGGCCTCGATCCTGGGCTTCGCCGAACTGCTGCTGGACCAACGCACCGGCGTCAGCCAGGAAGACGCGCTGGGCACCATCATGAACAACGGCCGCCACCTGCTGCAAGTCATCAGCGACATCCTGGACGTGTCGAAGATCGAGGCCGAAGGCCTGGAGCTGGAGATCGCCGAGGTGCGCCTGGCCGCCCTGATCAAGGAAGTGGATCTGCTGATGGGCCCGCGGGCCCGCGAGAAGGGCCTCGGGTTCCAGCTGCAGGCCGAACTGCCGCTGCCCGCCGTGCTGAACTCGGACCCCATGCGCCTGAAGCAGGTGCTGCTGAACTTCTGCAGCAACGCCATCAAGTTCACGCCCAGCGGCTCGGTGACGCTGCGCGTGCGCGTGCTCGACGGCCACGCGCTGGAGCTGGCCGTCATCGACACCGGCATCGGCCTGACGCCGGCGCAGATCGGCCGCCTGTTCCAGCCCTTTGCACAAGCCGACCTGTCCACCACGCGCCGCTTCGGCGGCACCGGGCTGGGCCTGTACATCTGCAAGCAGCTGGCCGCGCTGCTCGGCGGCTCGCTGGACGTGCAGTCGCACGCCGGCCGCGGCAGCGTGTTCGCGCTGCGCATCCCGCTGCCGACGGCCCGGCTGCAGCCCGACGGCGCCTGGATCCGCACGCGCGAGGAACTGCTGCTGGCCGGCACTTCGGGCGAAGTCCGCGACCTGCCGATCCCGTCGCTGGCCGGCGCGGTGCTGGTGGCCGAGGACAACGCCGACTCGCAGCGCCTGATCACCGCCTACCTGCAGTGCACCGGCGCCGCCGTGCGCGTGGTGGACAACGGCGAGCAGGCGGTCCAGGAGGCGCTGTCGGGTGCCTACGACCTGCTGCTGATGGACATCCAGATGCCGGTGCTCGACGGCGTCTCGGCGATCAGCCTGCTGCGCCGCGCCGGCTACCGCGGCGCCGTCGTGGCGCTGACCGCCAACGCCATGCGCGCCGACATCGAACGCTACCGCCGCCTGGGCTGCCAGGACGTGCTGGCCAAGCCCATCGACCGCGTCAAGCTGCACGCGGTGCTGTCGCGCTTCCTCACCGTCAGCGGTGTCGAGCGCAAGGCCTCGCTCGGCAGCAATGCCGACGCCGTGGTGCAGCGCCTGGCAGCCGAATTCGTCGCCAACGCGTCCGGCACCCAGGACGCGCTGCGCGAAGCGCTGGCTGCGGCCGACTGGCCCCGGATGCGCTCGCTCACGCACCAGATCAAAGGCCTCGCCGGTTCGCTGGGCTACGCGGAAGTGACCCGCCTGGCGGCGCCGATCGAGCGCCAGATCGACGCCGCGCAGTTCGACCTCGTCCAGCGCAGCAGCCTGCAGTTGATGCAGGCGCTTCACAGCATCGCACCACCCACCGCAACATCCGATGATGAACACCGCCCACTCTGAAGACCTCGCCGCCCACATCGCGCAGGCTGCGGCCAGCGCATCGGGTGAGCCTGCAGCCACGGTGGTGCCGGCCGGCGCCAGCCACCGCTGCGACGTGCTGATCGTCGACGACACCGGCACCAGCCGCGAGTTGCTGGCCGCGATCCTGCGCAACTTCGCCGGCCAGCTGGTGCTGCGCGAGGCCCGCAACGGCGCCGATGCGCTGCAGATCTGGCACGAGAGCAACCCGCGCGTCACGCTGCTGGACATCGACATGCCCGACATGGACGGGCTGGCGGTGCTCAAGAGCATGCGCCAGGCGCGAGCCGACACCTTCGTGGCGATGATCTCGGGCACCCACTCGATCGACCACGTGCGCGATGCGGTGGCCCTGGGCGCCAGCGGCTTCGTCGTCAAGCCCTACAAACCCAAGCGCATCCTCGACCTGCTGGACAAGTACAGCGAGCTGAGTGGGCACACCCTGACGAGCTGATCACATCGCCCATTCCAGGGCACAGGTGGGTTTGTCGCCGACCGCGCCTACCATCGCCGCTTTCCCCGCCCACCACAGGAGAGCACCATGGGTCTGATGTCGTTCATGAAGGAAGCCGGCGAGAAGCTGTTCGGCAGGGGCGAGGCCAAGGCCGCGCAAGAGGCCGCGGCCGCCGCGCCGTCGCCGGAGACCGTCGCAGCGCTGAGCAAGGCCGCCAGCGACGCCATCGTCGGCTACATCAACGCCCAGGGCCTGCCCGGCAACAGCCTGGACGTGGCCTTCGACGCCGACACCGCCACGGTCACCGTCTCGGGCCAGGTCGACGACCAGTGGGTGAAGGAGAAGATCCTGCTGTGCTGCGGCAACGTGGCCGGCGTCTCGGCCGTCAACGACCTGATCACGGTGGCCAGCCCGGCCCCCGAGGCGCAGTACCACACCGTCGTCAGCGGCGACAACCTGAGCAAGATCGCCAAGAAGTTCTACGGCGACGCCAACAAGTACCCGGTGATCTTCGAGGCCAACAAGCCCATGCTCAGCCACCCGGACAAGATCTACCCGGGCCAGATGCTGCGCATTCCGCCGCAGTAGGCCTGGGCGGACCAAGGGAGAATCGCCCGCTTCGGGGCCCGGGCCGAGCGCCGGGCCGCTCCCAAGCCGGCCCGCATCCCCTCGGGGGATCGACTGGCGTACCCGCCAGTCGAGGGGCCCCATTGAGCAAACTGTACTTTCGCTACGCGGCCATGAACGCCGGCAAGTCCACCCACTTGCTGCAGGCCGCCTACAACTACGAAGAGCGGGGCATGCGCGTGCGCATGTTCACCGCTGCGCACGACAACCGCAGCGGCTTCGGCGTCATCGGCTCGCGCCTGGGCCTGCAGCGGCAGGCCGAGACCTTCGGCGCCGACACCGTATTCGACTCGGCCTGGCTCGGCGCGGGCATCGCCTGCGTGCTGATCGACGAAGCGCAGTTCCTGAGCCCCGAGCAGGTGCGCCAGCTGCACCGCCTGGCGCACCAGCACCCGGTGCCGGTGCTGTGCTACGGCCTGCGCAGCGACTTTCGCGGCGATGCCTTCCCGGGTGCCGCCACGCTGTTGACGCTGGCCGACGACCTGGAAGAGATGAAGACCATCTGCGCCTGCGCGCGCAAGGCGAGCATGAACCTGCGCGTCGACGCCGAGGGCCGCCGCGTCAAGGAAGGCGAGCAGGTCATGATCGGCGGCAACGAGAGCTACCGCGCGGTGTGCCCCAACTGCTTCTACAGCCAGGACGAGGACCCGATCTCGGCACCGGGCCTGTTCGGCTGAAAGCGCCGCCGGCCGCTACTTGCGCGACGCCAGCCAGATGCTGGGCAGGATCATCGCCGCGCCGACCGCGTGGTACCAGCCCGGCACCTCGCCCAGCAGGCCCCAAGCCAGCAGCGCGCCGTAGACCGGCGCCAGGTACAGCATCATCGCCGTGCGCGAAGCGCCCAGTTCGCGCTGCAGGTACGAGTAGGCTCCGTACGACAGCACCCCGGGCACCGTCGCCGCCAGCAGCACCAGGCCAGCAGCGCGCCAACCGAAGTCCGGCGTCGTGGTCAGCAGGGCCTCCAAGATCGTCGTCGGCAGCAGCACCACCAGCCCGCCGCCGATGATGGCCACCAGCCGCTCGCCCGCACCCAGCGCCGAAGGCCAGCGCTTGAGCAGCACCGAGTACGCCGTCCAGCTGGCCGCGGCGGCCGTGATCCAGGCGTCGCCGGCGACCAACTCCACCGCCAGCAGCCGCACCGGGTCGCCCTTGGCGATGACGAACAGCAGCCCGAGCAGCGCCAGCACCACGCCGGCCCACTGCGCGCGGCTCATGCGCTCGTGCAGCAGCAGCGAGCTGGCCGCCACGATGGCCATCGGCGTGGCGGCGTAGATCAGCGCGATGTTGGTGCTGGTGGTGCTGCGCCCGGCCAGGTAGACCCAGGCGCCGCAGATGTACATGCCGAAGAAGCCCAGCACCAGCAGCTGCCCCCACTCGCGCTGCACGACCGCGCGCTTGGCCCACAGGCCGCGGCCCATCCACGGCAGCAGGATCAGCGCCGCCAGGCCCCAGCGCCCCAGCGCCAGCGCGTGCGGCGCGATGACGCCGTCGCCCAGGCGCGCGATCAGGTAGTTGCACGACCACAGCAGCGGCACCACCCACAGCAGCACGCGGGCACGGCCCGAGGCGCTGACGCGCGCCGCGAAGCTCATGCCGGTGAAGGGCCGCGCCGGCGCGCCGGCATCAGGCCGCGGCCCGGCTGGCCATCGGCTGGCCCATGCGGATGGCGCCGCCCGGCTGCCAGGCCGGGTTGAAGCGCAGCGGCCCGCGCGGGAACAGCACGACCACGGTGCTGCCCAGCAGGAAGCGGCCCATCTCGGCGCCGCGCGCGAGCTCGATGCGCTGGTCGAGGTAGCTCCACTCGCGCAGCGTGCCCGGCCGCGGCGGGTTGACCACGCCGTGCCAGACGGTGGCCATGCTGCCGACGATCGTGGCGCCGACCAGCACCAGCACCCAGGGCCCGGCGTTGGCGCTGTTGTCCTGACCGTCGAAAACGCAGACCACGCGCTCGTTGCGCGCAAAGAGGCCCGGCACGCCGCGCGCGGTGGCCGGGTTGACCGAGAACAGCTCGCCCGGCACGTGGATCATGCGCAGCAGCCGGCCGGCCGCCGGCATGTGGATGCGGTGGTAGTCCTTGGGGCTCAGGTAGAGCGTCGCGAAGTGGCCGCCGTGGAAGTGCGCCGCCAGCGCCGCGTCGCCGCCGACGAGCGCCGTCGCCGTGTAGTCGTGCCCCTTGGCCTGGAAGATGCGTTCGCCGTCGATGGCGCCGAACTGGCTGATCGCACCGTCCACCGGGCACAGCAGGTCGGCCGGCGCCAGCGGCCGCGCGCCGGGCTTCAGGGCGCGCGTGAAGAAGTGATTGAAGCTGGCGTAGGCCGCGGGGTCGGGGTCGGCCGCCTCGGCCATGTTGACGCCATAGCGGGCGATGAAGCGGCGGATGGCCGCCGTCGTCACCGCGCCACCTTGCATGCGCGCAGCCGCACCGGCCAGCGCGGTCAGCGCCTGTTTGGGCAGCACATGTTGCGCGGCCACGGCCACGCGTTCGGCCAGCGGCACGCTCACCGCAGCGGTGCGAGTTCGCGCAGCGCCTTCACCGCCCCCACGCCGACGCCGGCGCCGAAGCGCTTGGCCAGCCGTTCGGCGACGTTTTCGTGCGGCGTGTAGTCGATGATCTCTTCGGCCTTGATGACCTCGCGGGCGACGAAGTCCAGGTTGCCGGTGGCATCGGCCAGGCCCAGGCGCACTGCCTCCTCGCCGTTCCAGAACAGGCCCGAGAAGGTCTCCGGCGTCTCCTTCAGCCGCGCGCCGCGGCCCTGCCTGACGACGGCGATGAACTGGCGGTGGACCTGCTCGATCATCTGGCGCGCCTTCTCGGCCTGTTTGGGGTTGACCGGGCTGAAGGGGTCGAGCATGGCCTTGTTCTCGCCCGCGGTGAGCAGCCGGCGCTCGACGCCGAGCTTGTCCATCAGCCCGGTGAAGCCGAAGCCGTCCATCAGCACGCCGATGCTGCCCACGATGCTGGCCTTGTCGACGTAGATTTCGTCGGCGGCGACGGCGATGTAGTAAGCGCCCGAGGCGCACATCTCCTCGACCACGGCGTAGACCTTCTTGCCGTGCTTGGCCTTCAGGCGCAGGATCTCGTCGTGCACGATGCCGCTCTGCACCGGGCTGCCGCCGGGCGAGTTGATGCGCAGCACGACGGCCTGCGCGGCGTTGTCCTCGAAAGCCTGCTTGAGCGCGCCGACCAGCAGTTCGGCGCTGGCTTCGCCTTCGGCGGCGATCTCGCCGCGCACCTCGACCAGCGCCGTGTGCGGTGTGTTGGGCGCGGTCGGCGACAGGCGCGACGCGAAGGCGGCCCACAACACCACCAGCGCCAGACCAAGCCAGGCGAGGCGGAAGAAGACGCGCCAGCGGCGCTCGGTGCGCTGCTGGCGCAGCAGCTCGGTCGCCACGCGCTCCAGCGCGCCTTCGATGCCGCCGCGCGCAGCGGCCGCGGTGCTCTGCGCGGCGTGCCGGGCGGCGTGTTGCTCGGCCAGCGCAGCAGCGGCGGTGACGGTCAGCGGCTCTGCCGGCTCGGGTGGCGGCGAACTCGGGTCGGTGGGGTTCATGCGGGGTGGGCGGCGCCGGGCGGAAGCGGCGGCTCGTCAAAAGCTACGGGGCGGATGTCCCGGGAAGGATACCAATACACCCGGCCCTCCAGCTCCTGCACCTGCACCGGCGTCAGGCGCCCGGTGCCGCAGGGGCCGCCGACGCAGCGGCCGTTGGCCGGCTCGTAGCTGGCGCCGTGGATGCTGCACAGGATCCAGCGCTTGTCGATGTCCAGGAACTGGCCTTCCTGCCAGTCCATCTCGGTGGGCACGTGGGCGCAGCGGTTGAGGTAGGCGACGATTCGGCCGTCGAAGCGCAGCGCGAAGGCGCGCGCCGGGCGGCCGTACTGCAGCACGTCCCAGACCCAGGCGCGGCCGCGTTCCTCGAGGTCGGTCGATGCGCACAGCGGCTCGGGCTGCTCGGTGGCGTCATCGCCGATGACAGGCTGAAAATTCATGCGCGTGCCCTCAGCCATGGGCCAGCAGCCAACGGTGCAGCTCTTCGGTGCTGTGGGCCACGAAGAGCGGTGCGTGTTCGTCGAAGGACCCGGCTTCGTGGGCACCGAAGCTGACCGCCACGCGGGCCGTGCCGGCATTGCGCGCCAGCATCAGGTCGTGCGTCGTGTCGCCGATCATCAGCGTGCGCTCGGGCGCCACGTCGAGTTGCTTCATCAGCTGCAGCAGCATCATCGGATTGGGCTTGCCGGCGGTCTCGTCGGCGGTGCGCGTGGCGTCGAACATGCCGTGCAGCTGCGAGTGCGCCAGCGCGTCGTCGAGGCCACGGCGGGCCTTGCCGGTGGCCACCGCCAGCAGGTGGTTGCGCGCCTTCAGGGACTGCAGCATGGCCAATGTGCCCGGGAACAGCACCAGCTGGTCCTGGCGCGCGAAGTAGTGGTGCCGGTAGCGCTGGCCGAGCTCGGGGTAACGATCGGGCGCGAGGCCCGGCGCCGCGTGCTTGAGCGCGTCGTGCAGGCCCAGGCCGATGACGTAGGACGCGTCGGCGTCGCTGGGCACCGCCACGCCCAGGTCGGCGCAGGCCTGCTGGATGCACTGCGCGATCAGCATCGTGCTGTCGAAGAGCGTGCCGTCCCAGTCGAAGGTGATGAGGTCGAAGCGGCGGGCCATGGCGAGAGGCGAGATCAAGGGCCCAGGAGTGTCGCGCACTCTGCCGGCAGCTCGGCGCGCAAGGTGATGCGCTCGCCGCTGGCCGGGTGTTCGAAGCTCAGTTCGCGCGCGTGCAGGAACATGCGCGCGAAGCCGCGCTCCTTGGCGAAGGCCTTGTTGCGGACGAAGTCGCCGTACTTCGGGTCGCCGACGATGGGGTGGCCGCTGCTCGCCAGGTGGACGCGGATCTGGTGCGTGCGCCCGGTCTTGATGGTCACGTCCAGCAGGCTCAAGCCCGGCAGCTGGCGCATCACCTTGACCAGCGACACCGAGCGCCGGCCATCGGCGTGGTCGGCGGCCACCACTTTGACGTGGCGCTCGCCGGCCTTGTCCAGCGTCTTGTGCAGCGCCAGGTCGATGACCTTGAGCCGCGCCGGCCAGTCGCCGAAGACCAGCGCGGCGTAGGTCTTGCCGGTGGCGCGGTCGCGGAACTGGTCCTGCAGGGCGGTCAACGCGCTGCGCTTCTTGGCCAGCAGCAGGATGCCCGAGGTTTCCTTGTCCAGCCGGTGGACGAGCTCCAGGAAGCGCGCCGTGGGCCGGGACCGGCGCAGCTGCTCGATGACGCCGAAGCTGACGCCGCTGCCGCCGTGCACCGCCACACCGGCGGGCTTGACGATGGCCAGCAGGTGATCGTCCTCCAGCAGCACCGGGAATTCACGCGCCGGCGCCGGCGGCGCGGTGCTGGGCGCCGGCAGGCGCATCGGCGGCACGCGGATCAGGTCGCCCTCGGCCACGCGCGTGTCGGCGCCGGCGCGGCCCTTGTTGACCCGCACCTCGCCCGAGCGGATGACGCGGTAGACGTGGGTCTTGGGCACGCCCTTGAGCAGCCGGATCAGGTAGTTGTCCAGCCGCTGGCCGGCGGACTCGGCGTCCACGGTCAGGGTGCGGACGGCAAGTGCGGGTTCATCCCCTTCCCGGCCCGGGGGGGCGGCTGCATTGCCCGGTATACTCCGCAACTCCACGTTTAGGCTGTAAGTGCTTGATTTATCGGAGTTTACGCGGGCGCCCGCGGCTCTATCGTGGAACGGCGCGAGCGAATGACGCTCGTGTCATCGGTGATGCAACGCCAGCAGGCGGCGCCATGGGCCAGGTTCCCAAGTGACCTGGCGGGCCCCAAGTGCTGGCGGCAAAGACAGTCGTGAAAGAACCCAGCTTCGCTCATCCGAAGCCCCGAAAATTCAAGCCGCAAGGCCCCGGCCGGTGATCATGTCACCCGCCACCGGCCTTGCAGCCGCGTCCGGCACCGTGTTGCAGTCCATGTCGTCCACCTCGTCCCACCTCCGCTCCTCCAGGCCCCGGCTCCCAGCCGGCGCGGCTGCAGCGGTGGCCTGCCCGCGCGATCCGCGGCCGGGCTTCGGGACGAGCGGCGACGCAGGTCCTGCCACCCCCGCCAGCACGCACGCGCCAACGCTGCGCGCCTGAACCGCCGGCCTGAAGCCGGCGTCCAGCGCAGTCCAGGGCATTTCGCGCCAACGGTTCTGTCGCTTCTTTCTTGTGCATCGGTTTGAGTGACCGTGCGCGCCCGCTGCAAGGGCGCGCTGCAAGGAACCGCACATGAAACGCATGCTGATCAACGCCACGCAGCCGGAAGAACGGCGCCTGGCCATCGTCGACGGGCAGAAGCTCCTCGACTTCGAAACCGAGATCGAAGGGCGCGAACAGCGCAAGGGCAACATCTACAAGGCGCTCATCACGCGCGTCGAGCCCAGCCTGGAAGCCTGCTTCGTCGACTACGGCGAGGACCGCCACGGCTTCCTGCCCTTCAAGGAGATCTCCAAGGTCTACTTCCGCGAAGGCGCCGACGTCAAGAACGCGCGCATCCAGGACGTCGTGCGCGAAGGCGACAACCTGCTGATCCAGGTCGAGAAGGAAGAACGCGGCAACAAGGGCGCGGCGCTGACGACCTTCGTCAGCCTGGCCGGGCGCTACCTGGTGCTGATGCCCAACAACCCGCGCGGCGGCGGCGTCAGCCGGCGGATCGAGGGCGAGGACCGCGAGGAACTCAAGGAAAACCTCGAGCAGCTCGAATATCCCAAGGGCATGAGCCTGATCGCCCGCACCGCCGGCATCGGCCGCAGCGCCGCCGAGCTGCAGTGGGACCTGAACTACATGCTCAAGCTGTGGGACGCCATCGACGGCGCCTCCAAGGCCGGCAAGGGCGCGTTCCTGATCTACCAGGAGAGCAGCCTCGTCATCCGCGCCATCCGCGACTACTTCACCGCGGACATCGGCGAGATCCTGATCGACACCGACGACATCTTCGACCAGGCGCAGCAGTTCATGAACCACGTGATGCCGGAGACGGCCAATCGCGTCAAG
>JAYUPN010000312.1:0-21933 GCA_043760065.1 Rubrivivax sp. | reverse complement strand
CTGCTGGTGTTCGTCGAGATCCTGCTCGACCGCACGGTGCACGACGTGATGGACACCTTCAAGGCCGCGGTGCAGGTGCGGCCCGAGATCCTGGAAGCGCACCTGGTGGCCGGCGGCTTCGACTACCTGCTGAAGACACGCGTGGCCGACATGGCGGCCTATCGCGAGTTCATCGGCAGCGTCATCTGGACCTTGCCCGGCGTGCGCGAGACACGCACCTACGCGGTGATGGAAGAGGTGAAGAACAGCTCGCTGCTGCCGGTGTAGGCGCTGCCGCCGCGCGCCATGGCCTGGTCAAGCGCCGGTCGACTTCTCGAGCGCGCTCTTGGCGCCGTCGAACTGCGCCAGCACCTGCGCCAGGTACGGCAGCACCGGCTGCAGCTCGCCGAACAGCGTGTGCGGCGGGTTGGCCACGAAGACGCTGCTGCCGATCATGCCGAAGCCGCGCTCGCCCGCCTGCGCCACCGTCAGCCGCGCCAGCAGCCAACCCTTCTTGGCGCCGCTGTCGGCGGCGGCCTTCAGGCGCTGCGGCAGCTGCGCGGCCTCGATCAGCTGCAGCTGCGGCAGCCAGACAATGACCACGCCCTCGTGGAAGCGCTCCAGCGCCTCGCGCAGCGCCGCCAGCGTGCGCGTGTAGTCGGTCTTGATCTCGTAGCTGGGGTCGATCAGCGTCACGCCGCGGCGCGTCGTCGGCGGCAGGTGGCCCTTCAGCGCCGCGAAGCCGTCGGTGAGCTTGACCTCGACGCCGGGCACGTCGGAGAGGTACGAGGCCAGGATCTTGAAGTCGGTGGGGTGCATCTCCGACAGCCGCAACTGGTCCTGCGTGCGCATCAGCGCCTGCGCGATGGCCGGCGAGCCCGGGTACTGGCGCACCGTCTTGCCCAGGTTGAACTGGCGCACCAGCGCCACCAGCTCGGCCAGCGGCACCGGCAGGTCGCTGCGCTCCAGCAGCAGCGCGATGCCCTGCTCGTACTCGCCCCGCTTGTTGGCGTACTCGCCTTCGAGCGAATAACCGCCGGCGCCGGCATGGGTGTCGACATAGCGCCAGCCCTTGTCCTTGAGGTTCATGTAGCGCAACACCAGGCTGAGCACGGTGTGCTTGAGCACGTCGGCGTGGTTGCCGGCGTGGAAGGCGTGGCGGTAGGCGAGCATGCCCCGATCGTGCCACGCGCGGGCGGCGCTGCCTTCGGCCGGGTTAACGTCAGGCCATGACCAGCACCCTTTTCGACCCTCTGCGCGTCGGTGACCTTCAACTGGCGACCCGCATCTGCATGGCCCCGCTGACGCGCAACCGCGCCAGCCCGGGCCAGGTGCCCAACGAGCTGATGCGCGCCTACTACGAACAGCGCGCCGACCCGGCCACCGGCGCGGCGCTGATCATCACCGAGGCGACGCAGATCAGCGCCATGGGCCAGGGCTACCTGGACACGCCCGGCATCCACACCGCCGAGCAGGTGGCGGCCTGGCGCCGCATCACCGACGCCGTGCACGCGCGCGGTGGCCGCATCGTCGTGCAGCTGTGGCACGTGGGTCGCATCTCGCACGTCTCGCTGCTGCCCGGCGCTCAGCCGCCTGTCAGCAGCACGGCGCGCGCCGCCAACGGCAAGACCTTCATCGCCGGCGGCTTTGCGCCGTGCTCGACGCCGCGCGCGCTGCACAGCGACGAAATCGCCGGCGTCGTGGCCGACTACGCCCACGCCGCGCGCTGCGCGATGGACGCCGGCTTCGACGGCGTCGAGGTGCACGGCGCCAACGGCTACCTGATCGACCAGTTCCTGCGCGACAGCATCAATGATCGCCACGATGGCCACGGCGGCCCGATCGCCCACCGCACGCGCTTTCTGCTCGAGGTGATGCAGGCGGTGGCCGGCGCCGTCGGCGGCGGCCGCACCGGGCTGCGGCTGTCGCCGGTGACGCCGTCCAACGACGCCGGGCCCGACAGCGACCCGCAGGCGCTGATGACGCACGCCGTGGCGCAGCTGGCACCGCTGAAACTGGCCTACATGCACTTGATCGAAGGCCAGACCGGCGGCGCGCGCGACGTCGCGCCCTTCGACTACGCCGCGCTGCGCCAGCGCTTCGGCGGCGCCTGGATGGTCAACAACGGCTACACACGCGACATGGCCCAGCAGGTGGTGGCCAGCGGCGGAGCCGACCTGGTGGCCTTCGGCAAGGCCTTCATCGCCAACCCGGACCTCGGACAGCGCCTGCGCGAAGGCGCGCCGCTGAACGTGCCCGACAACAAGACCTTCTACGGCGGCGGCGCGGCCGGCTACACCGACTACCCGGCGCTGGATGTCGCCACCGCCGGCGTCAGCGCTGCGCCTTTGTACGAGCCCAGAACAGCTCGCGCAGGTTGACCTCGCGCGGGCCGGGCTCCAGCGTGAAGGCCTCGCCGGCCTGCACCGTGCCCGGCTCCAGCACGGCCAGGTAGGCGCCGCTGAAAGCCGATTGCGTCATCAGCCGGACGGCGTGCGCAAAACCCATCGCGCCGCTGAACTTGCTGCACGGCAGCCGCGGCTCGCTGACCACCAGCACGCAGCCGGGCAGGCGCAGGCGGTCACCGATCCACAGCTCCTGTTCGCGCACCCCTTCGATGAGCAGGTTCTCGCCCAGCAGGCCGGGCGGCAGCGGCTCGTCCCACAGCGACACCCGGGCCTGCGCACGCACCGTCTGCCAGAACGGCAGGTGTTCGCTCGGGTAGGCGTAGACGGCCTTGGACAGGCCGCCGTGGCAGGTCAGGTCGGCCTGTTCGTCGCCCTCCAGGCCCAGCGGCCGCACCTCCACCGGGCCGTCGACGGCCGACTTGGCGATCGCGCTCAGCGCCAGCTGGTTGCCGAAGCGGACCTGGCGGGCGCGGCCGGTGCAGACGTGCAGGATCTTCATGGACGGGCGGTGGACACTGCGCTGCGCAGCCTAGCAGGGGATGGGCCGATTGTCGGCTCGACCAACGAACGGGACCAGCGTGCGCTGCCTGACAGATCATCGGCGGCCAGGCGCGGCACACTGCACACCAGACCATCGACTTGAGGAGACCCCATGCCCACCCCCATTAGCTCCCGACTGGCAAGCGCCGCGCTGGCCCTGCTGCTGCTTGCAGCTTGCGGCTCGAAGGTCGTCAACCCGGTCACCGGCCGCAGCGAACGCACGGTGATGGACGAGTCCACCGAGATCGCCGAAGGCGCCAAGGCGCACCAGCAGGTGCTGGCCGAATACGGCGTGCTGGCCAACCCGCGGCTGCAGGCCTATGTCAACGACATCGGCCAGAAGCTGGCCCGGCAGTCGCACCGCGCCAACCTGAAGTGGACCTTCACGGTGCTCGACAGCCCCGAGATCAACGCCTTCGCGCTGCCCGGCGGTTATGTCTACATCACGCGCGGCCTCATGGCCTACCTGGACAGCGAGGCCGACCTCGCCGGCGTCATCGGCCACGAGATCGGCCACGTCACCGCGCGCCACGGCGCGCAGCGCGCCACCAGCCAGCAAAACGCCGGCATCGGCGTGCTCGCCGCCACCGTGCTGGGCGTGCTGGTCGAAGGCGCCACCGGCGTGCAGGGCACGGCGCAGGCGGCGAGCCAGATCGGCCAGGGCGTGGCCGCCGGCCGCCTGGCCAGCTACAGCCGCGAGCAGGAGACGCAGGCCGACGAACTGGGCGCCGAGTACCTGTCCCGCACGCGCTACAACCCGCGCAACATGATCGACGTCATCGAGGTGCTGAAGAACCAGGAGCGCTTCGCCGCCGACCAGGCCAGGACCGAAGGCCGCCCCGCGGCTTCGGGCAACAACTGGCTGTCCAGCCACCCCAGCAACGACAAGCGCCTGGCCGACATCCGGCAGGTCGCCGCCAAGTACGCTGGCAACTACGACGACGACGGCAAGGCGCGCTACCTGCAGGCCATCGAAGGCATCGCTTTCGGCGAGAGCAGCGCGCAGGGCCTGACCCGCGGCCGCAACTTCTACCACGAGGACCTGGGTTTCGCGCTCACCGCGCCGCCGGGCTGGCAGGTGAAAAACAGCGCCGAGGCGGTGATGCTCGTCAACGGCGCCGGCGACGCCGGGCTGATCGTGCGGCTGGTGCCCGAGAAGGCCGGCAGCACGCACGAGGAGATCATCCGCAACGTCGTCAAGCCCACCGACGGCCGCACCGAGCGGCGCAGCTTCAACGGCCTGACGGCGACGCACTTCGAAGGCACGCGGCGCAACGAGCAGGGCCAGGCGCAGGGCGTGGTCGTCTCGGTGATCACCGGCCCGGGCAACCGCAACTACCTGATGCAGTACGCGGCCAAGGACGCGGCGGCATTGCAGCGTGCCGGCGCCCAGCTGCGCGACGCCGAATCCTCGTTCCGGCCGCTCAGCGCCGCCGACCGCAGCGCAGCGCGGCCCTGGACGCTGCGCACCGTGGCCTACCCGTCCGGCGGCTTTGCCGAACTGGCGCGCAGTTCGCCGCTGGCGCCGCAGGCCGAGGCGACGCTGCGGCTGCTCAACGGGGCCTACGCCGGCGGGCCGGAGCCACGACCGGGGTCTGCCGTCAAGGTGGTGCGTTAGGTCTGGCACGACACGGGGCCGGGCGGCGGCCGCCGCCGTCCCGGGCCGGCCGCGGACGCGCGGCCGGCATCAAGGCGCGAGACCTGCGAGCAGGGGGGGTCTTCCGATGGCGCGGGGTCGGCAGAACCGGAGATCTGTCGAGCTGCGTCGAAAGGCGGCTGAGGTCGGCGGGCATCATGTTGCGAGTCCAGGCGCGCCGCCGCTGCTGATTCAGAACGTCGGCGCGGGTTCTTCCACCGCCACGTCCTTGTCGCCGAACACCGTGCTGGCGGGCGGCACGCTGGTGTCGGCCGCCACGGCCGCGGTCGCCGGCGCCGACTGCACGGCAGCGCTGTCCTGCGCGGCGACACCGCTGCGCTGACCGCTCCAGAACAGGCCAGCCGCCAGCGCCGTGACGGCGGCCGCGAGGGTGAACACAAGGCCCGGGGTGCGCAGGGTCCGCGGTTCGTGACGGGAGGTCATCGTGGGGGTATGCGACATGAGGTTGCTCCTGGTGTTTCTCGAAGGCCCTACCGAGGCCCTCACCAGGAAGTACGCAAGCCGCCGACAGAACCGGACACGGCGCCCGTCGCGTCGCCGATGCTCGGCCATCGACGCAGGCGTGACGAGCCGAGGCCAGGCGCAGCGGCCGCAGCTGCGGCGCGCGCGACGCCGGGTGGCGTAGGCTTTGGGCCCGAACCCGCCAACCGTGCGCCCAGCGCCCCTTCATGCCATGACGACAGCCATCGACCTGCGCTCCGACACCGTCACCCGCCCCACCGGCGCCATGCGCGCCGCGATGGCCGCCGCGCCGGTGGGCGACGACCAGTACGGCGAGGACCCGAGCACCAACCGTCTGCAGGCCCGCATGGCCGAGCTGCTGGGCAAGGAAGCAGCGCTGTGGCTGCCCACCGGCACGATGGCCAACCAGGTGGCGCTGCGCACGCTGACGCGGCCGGGCGACGAAGTGGTGGCCAGCCGCGAGTCGCACGCCGCCTGGCACGAGGTGGGCGGCGCAGCAGCCAACGCCGGCGTGCAGATCCACGAGATCGGCCACGGCGGCGTCTTCACCGCCGAGCAGCTGCGCGCCGCCTGCAAGCCGCGCAATTTCGCGATCTTCCCGACCACGACGCTGGTGGAGGTCGAGAACACGCACAACCGCGCCGGCGGCGTGGTGGTGCCGCAGGACGAGGTGCTGCGCATCTGCGCCGTGGCGCGCGAACTGGGCCTGGCCACTTTCCTGGACGGCGCGCGGCTGTGGAACGCCAGCGCCGCCAGTGGCCTGGCGCTGGACGTGCTGGCGGCGCCCTTCGAGCTGGTGGCGGTGGCCTTCAGCAAGGGCTTGGGCGCGCCGGGCGGGTCGCTGCTGGCGGGGTCGAAGGAGCTGATCGCCGCCGCCGACCGCCACCGCCGCCGCATGGGCGGCGCGATGCGCCAGAACGGCATCTTCAGCGCCGCCGCGCTGCACGCGCTGGACCATCACCTGAAGCGCCTGCCCGAGGACCATGCCAACGCCCGAGTCTTCGCCGAGCGGCTGGCCGCCGGCGCGCCGATGCAGCTGGACCTGGCGACGGTGCAGACCAACATCGTCGTCTTCCACCTGCCGGAAACGGTGGCGATGGACGCGCCCGCGCTCAGCGCCCGCGCGCGTGAGCGCGGGGTGCTGGTCAACGCCTTCGGCGCGCGCACGGTGCGCGCGGTGACGCACCTGGATGTCGACCGTGCGCAGTGCGAGCGTGCGGCCGAGGTGCTGGTGGCGCTGGTGACCACTTCGCAACGGTGATCAAGAAGCGGGCGTGGGCTGCCGGGCCGCGCAAGACCGCGGGTGGCCCCGAGCGCACGATGCCGTGCCCGGACCGTGGCAGCGGCAAGTCCCTGAAGCACCGCCGCCCGGCTCGGGCCGAGTCTCAGGCCCCGTCGGCCACAGCAAAAGCCAGCGCTGCGACGTCGGCATCGCCAAGCGCCGCGCCGGCGTCGTGGGCCCTCGCAAATCCGGACTCGCCCAAAGCGCGCTGCGCCAGCACGCGGGCGCGGTCGGCGTTGCGCTGTTCGTTGATCTGGCGCTGCTCGCTCTTGCTCGCGTAGATCGCGTCGGCGCGTCCGCACAACTGCGCCGCTGCCAGCATCCGGCCCTCCTCGGCGGCCAGCAGGGCCAAGGCATCGAGCCAGTAGGGCTGCATGGCGTAGAGCGCAGCGAGCGGCCAGCCGCGTTCGGCGGTGGCCCGCGCTGCCGCGACATCGCCCGCAGCCAGCAAGGCGGATGTGAGGTTCAGGCGGCAGGTGCTCAGCGCGCTTGCCGCGCGGCTGTTGGCAAAGCGCAGTTCGAGTTCGCGTCCCAGGCGCACGGCTTCGGCGGCATCGCCTTCGCTCAACACCACATCGGCCAGGTTGCCGGTGGCCGCGCTCAGGTTGGAGTCGGAGTGGGCCTCGCGCGCCAGGTCCATCCAGCGGCGCAGGTGTTCGCGCACGGCTGGCATGTCGCCGAGCTGGAAGGCATGCACGCTTTCGGCTTCGGCCACATGCATGCGCAGCAGGGCCGGCCAGCCGGGCTTGAGCAGCGCGCGCAGCTCGCGCAGGGCGGCGCGCTGTTCATCGCCGACGCCGCGGTCGCGCCCGGAAGCCAGCACACACAGCGTGCGCGCCAGCCCCTGCTCGTCGCCGAGCCCACGCCACAGCGGCACCGCGCGCGCCGCCAGCTGGCAGGCCAGGGCCGGCCGCCGGAGGTGGCGAAACACCGCCGCGCCCAGTGTCCAGTTCGCTTGCAGTCTGGGCGGCAGGTGCTGGATGTCGAGGCCTTCGGTCTGCTGCCAGATCTGCTCGACTTCGAAGAAGCGCAAGGTGCCCAAGGCATACGCCAGCGGCCACGCCAACCCGGCGGCCAGCGCGTGGTCGTGCTCGAGCGCCCAGCGCATCGCGGCGCGGCCGTCGTCGAGCTCGGGTTCGAGCTGCTGCGTGAACGCGTCCGACGACACGCCGCCGGCGTTCATCGCCTGGTGCAGGCGCGTGAAGCGCGCGGCGGTGGCGCGGGCATGCCGGCGCTGCAGCTCGGCCGCTTCGCCGCTGGCCGCCAGCTGCTCGGCGGCCAGCGCACGCGGCGACTCCAGCAGCCGGTAGCGCGGCGGTTCGTCGGGCAGCACTTCGAGCAGGCAGCGGTCGACCAGCGTGTCCAGCGCATCGAGCAGTGCGGCTTCTTCCTGTGCTTGCGGCGCCAGCGCAGCGCGTGCGGCATCGAGCGCGAAGCCGCCGGCGAACACCGCCAGCTGCCGGAACACCACGCGCTGTGCATCGCTCAGCAGCGAATGGCTCCATTCCAGCGCCGCGCGCAGGGTCTGCTGGCGGGGTGGTGCGTCGGCCCGGCCCTTGGTCAGCACAGCCAGCCGTTCGTCCAGCGCCGCCAGCAGGGCGGGCACGCCCAGCAGCGGCATGCGTGCGGCGGCCAGCTCGATGGCCAGCGCACTGCCGTCCAGGCGGCGGCAGATCTCGCACACGGCCTGCACGTTGGCGGCGTCGAGCGTGAACGATCGTCGCCGTGCCTGCACGCGATCGACAAACAGCGCCACGGCGCCGAAGGCCAAGGCTTCGTCGGGCGCCACGGCGTCGCTGGGCACGGCCAGGGGCCCGACCTGCAGCAGCCGCTCGGCACCCAGCTGCAGCGGCACTTGCGTCGTGACCACGATGTGCAGGTCCGGCGCCTGCGCCAGCAGGCCTTGCACGACGGCAGCCACTTCAGCGACGTGCAGCTCTGCGTTGTCCAGCGCCAGCAGCAACTGCAAGGGCGCAGCGGCCTTGGCCAGCGCGAGCACCGGGTCCCCTGCCGCCAGGGGCAGCCCCAGCGCCGCGGCGACGGTGGCGGCCAGGCGCGCCGGGCCCTGCAGCGACGCCAGGTCCACCCAGCACACGCCGTGTGCATGTTGGTCGCGTTCTGCATGCAACAGGTGCTGCGCCAGCAGTGTCTTGCCCGCACCCCCGAGGCCCGTGACGGTGACCAGCGGATGCCCGGCGACCAGCTGTCGCAAGGCACTCAACTCGGCGTCGCGGCCGATCAGCGCCGGCAGGCGCTGCGGCAGGTGGGTGCGCATGCGCGACGGCTGCTGCTGCTGCTGCGATGGCCCGCTGACGGGTTCGTCGCGCAACGTCAGCATGAAGCGGTAGCCGCGGCCGGGGATGTTGAGGATGGCCCGTGCACCGAGCAGCTTGCGCAGGGCCCACAGGTGCACGTCGAGGTTGTTGTCCTGCACCACCGAGTGCGGCCACACGTGTTCGAACAACTCGGGCTTGCTCACCGCGCGGTCCCGGTTCTGCACCAGCATCACGAGCACGTCGAAGGCACGGGCGCCGA
Organism: Rubrivivax sp.; assembly: GCA_043760065.1. Lineage (GTDB taxonomy): Bacteria > Pseudomonadota > Gammaproteobacteria > Burkholderiales > Burkholderiaceae_C > Rubrivivax. Next base: position 13,070 of record JAYUPN010000312.1, on the reverse strand, counting down.
GCTTGACGGGCGCCCCGTCGGCGAGCAGCTGCCGCTGCGCCGGCAGCAGCGTGAAGGGGCCGAAGGCGTGGCCCTGGGCGGTGTGATTCATGGGGGGTGGGGCCTTCAGGATAGCCCCTTAAGAAGCATTAAGTTGTCCCCACGAAGGGGGCCGTGGCGTCATGCAGGACACCTCATACAGGAGCCTGCACATGAACCCGATCAAGCCTTCACCCCGTCGTCGCCGGATGCTGCTGGCGGTCTCGATGGCGGCCGCCGTGCCCGGTGTGCTGCTGAGCCGCCACGCCCGCGCGCAGGACGCGGCGGCGCTGCGCGGCGGCGCGGCCAGCCCTGGCACGTTCACGCGGCTGTTTCCGCAGCTGCCGGCCTTTGCACAGCCCTCGCCCGCGCTGAGCGCGGCGCTGATGGACATCGGCCGCCTCGGCGGTCTGATGGACGCCAACGACCCCCTGTCCGCGGGCCCGGTGGCGCTTATCACCGATCCGGCGCTGAGCGCAGGCAACCCCAATGCGGCGCTGCCCGCGGGCAACGCCGGCAGCACCTTCGTGGGCCAGTTCGTCGACCACGACATGACCTTCGACGCCGCCTCGCGCCTGGGGGTGGCGACGGCGCCGCACACGGCCACCAACTTCCGCCGGCCGGCACTCGATCTGGACAGCGTCTACGGCCGCGGCCCGGTCGTCGATCCACACCTGTACGAACCGCGCGACCGGGCGCTGCTGCGCCTGGAGCACGGCGGCGCCTTCGAGGACCTGCCGCGCAGCGCCACCGGCGGCGCCTTGATCGCCGACCCGCGCAACGACGAACACGTCGTGCTGTCGGGCCTGCACGCCGCCTTCATGCTGTTCCACAACCACGTCGTGGCGCGGCTGCGGGCATCGGGAGAGAGCAAGTCCGAACGCCTCTTCGACGCTGCGCGGCACATCGTCACCGCGCACTACCACTGGATCGTGCTGCACGAAATGTTGCCGTCCTTCGTTGGCCAGGCGGTGGTCGACGAGGTGCTGCAGCGTGGCCGCCAGTGGTACCGCGCAGCGGGCGACGACGTCGCCGCGATGCCGGTGGAGTTCCAGGGCGCGGCCTACCGCTTCGGCCACTCGATGGTGCGGCCTTCGTACCGGGCCAACCTCAAGGGCGACAACGGCCGCGCCTTCATCGGCTTCATCTTCGACCCGCGCGCCGAAGGCCAGGCCGACCCCGAGGACATGCGCGGCGGCGCGCGCTCGCCGCGCCGCTTCGTCGGCTGGCAGACCTTCTTCGACTTCGGCGACGGCGAGGTCAAGCCGCGCAAGCTGATCGACACGCGCATCTCGACGCCGCTGTTCCGGCTGCCGCTGGGTGCCATCGCCGGCGGCACGCCACCGGCCTCGCTGGCCCAGCGCAACCTGCTGCGCCATCTGACGTGGCAGCTGCCCGCCGGCCAGGCCATCGCCCACCGCATGGGCCTGCCGGCGTTGCGCGCAGGCGACCTGGCCGAGTTGAGCGGCTACGGACTGGGCCTGGAGCAGCGCACGCCGCTGTGGTACTACGTGCTGAAGGAGGCCTTCCTGGCCAGCGGCGGCCAGACGCTGGGCCCGGTGGGGGGCCGTCTGGTGGCCGAGGTGATCGTCGGCCTGATGCAGAGCGACCGCGAGGCCTGGCTCCGGCACAGCCCGCACTGGCGGCCGAGCCTGCCGTCGCGCCACGGCCGCGGCCAGTTCCGCATGGTCGACCTGCTCACGCTGGCCGGCGTCGACCCCGCCAGCCGCGGCCAATGAGAACTGCGCGCCGCCCGGATGTCGACTGCCCGCCCCGGGCGCCATCGCGCCAGCGTTCAGCGGCCCGGCGTTGTTGCGCCGGGCCCGTGCGCCGGGCCTGCGCGCCGGTGTTGTCAGAAGCAGGGGCAGGGCCTGCCGTTCTTGTCGTAGCAGACGCGGAGCATCACGAACTTCTTGCTGCCGTCGCTGCAAGTGGTGCCGACCACCTGGGTGTCGACACTGATTTCGACCTTCAGGATCTCGGATTCCTCTCTGGGGACCTGGGGCGCCCTCAGCAGGTCCTGGGCGATGACACGTTCTCCTTCGACCTTCTCTGCGGCGACGACATCGCCATGGCGGTTGATGTAGATGGCGATCAAGCCATCGGTGATGGTGTAGGACATTTCCACTCTCCTTCTTTTGCCTCACGGTGAATGCGCTTCGACGACAAGCGCGGGAAACTAGAACGAGGTCGACAGCCGCAGCAGCGCCAGCCTGCGCGGCGAAACCCGGGGACTCGAGAAGACGTCGATCTCCTGGTAGCTGAAGCGGAGGTCGGACAGGTTCCTGATGTCCAGTGACACGGTGCCCGCGCGGCGCGGCAGCTGGTAGGAAAGACTCAGGTCGGTGACCACGAATCGGTCGCTGCCGTCGACGAGGTCGAAGCTCGTGTTCTCGTGCCGGGCCTTCTGATCGATGCCGGTGGCCTGCACGGTGAGCGACCAGCCGCCCAGCCCGTGCATGCGCAGCGCCAGCGGCGCGATCAGCGTGCGCAGCTCGGTGAAGCCTTCGTTGCCGGTGTTCTCCGGCGGCCGGCGCAGGCGTTCGGACTGCAGCTCGGCGCTCAGCGTGGCGTGCGGCGACAGCACCCGGTAGAGATAGACGCGCGCCAGCCGCTCGGTGCGCCGGGTGGAAGGGTCGCCCGGGAAGCCGGGCACCTGCAGGTCCCGGCCCGACCACTCGACGCCGGCGAAAGTGCGTTCCGACAGCCGGTGGTGCAGCGCGATGCCGTTGCGCCTGGACACCGTTCCCGCCGGATCGTCGAAGGACACACCGAAGCCCTGCACCTGCGAGGGCTGCAGGGTCTGGCTGGCGACCAGCGTGCGCTTGATCGTGCGCACCGAGGCGGCGCGCAGCGTGGTGTCGGGTGACAGCTGCCACAGCAGGCCCAGCCTGGGGTTGGTGCGCGAGAGGTGCACGTCGGCCTCATCGAAGGTGTCGTGGCTGAGGCCGATCTCGGGTCGCAGGCCCCAGGGCAGGCCCGACAGCGTGGCCGTGGCGTAGAGGTTGCGCTGGATCGTGTTGAGCGGCGTCGCGTCGCCGGCGAACTCCAGCACGGTGCGGCTGCGCTGGAACGAGAAGCCCGTGCTCAGGTGCAGCGCCGGCAGCCTGACCAGGTGCTGGAACTCCAGCACGTCGAAACGCTCGCGGTCCTCGAAGCGGTCCAGCGGTGCCAGCTTCGAGTACAGCTGCTCCTTGCTGCGCCCTGTGATCGCCGAGACGACGAGGCTGGACGCCGGGTCGGGCGCGAACAGCGCGCCGAGCCGCACGCTCTGCTGTCGCAACTCGTCGCGCCGGTTCAGGCTGAAGTTGTCCTTGTCGAAACGCAAGGACAGGTCGCCCTGCTCGACGCGGTCGTCACGCAGCTCGGCCTGCACCCGCAGCGACGGCGCCAGTGCCAGGTGCACGAAGGCGTTGTAGAAGTCGCGCCGCGAGTCGTTGTTCGGCCGCAGTCCGCGGGACTGGTGGTGGTACTGGCCCAGGCTGTAGGCCAGATTGCCGTGCAGCCCGGTGACGAAGAGCTGGTCGCCCCGCGTGCCGTGGTCGCCGGCCACGCCGTCGGCCTTGAAGGAGATGCGGTTGCGGTTGAACAGCGACGTGAATTCCTGGCCGCCGGCCTGCACCGGCCCTGCGCCTTCGACCACCAGCTGCCGCTCGGCCAGGGCCTGCGGCTGCAGCGTGTTCTGCGCCAGCGGCTGTCGCAATTGCGCCTGCAACTGCTCGCTGACGCGCGCGGCCTCGCTGCGGATCTGGCCGTTGTAGCTGTCGGCCAGCAAACGGTGCGCCGACGCGTCGCCCGGGTCCAGGCTCAGCGACTTCACCGCTTCGAGCAGGGCCAGTTGGTCGAAACCCAGCGCCCGGTAGGCGCTTGCCAGGCTGACCATGCGCGCCGCCTGGTCCTGGTCGAGCAGCAGGCGCGACCGGTACACCGCGCGGTGGTCGTTGAGCGCCATCGAGCGGCCGAGGTCGTGCAACGCAGCCACCGGCAGGTTGCCCGCCAGCTCGCGCACCGCGTCGTAGAAGTGCGGCGTCGGGTCGCGCGGGTCCTGCTCCTTGGCCAGCGCGAACTGGCGCGCCGCCAGCGCGTCGCGCTTCTCCTCGAAGTAGGCCTTGCCCAGGTAGCTGCGGATGAGCGAGTTGCCGGGGTCCAGGCTGGCCGCGATCTCGATCTCTTCGCGGCCGCCGGCGAGCTCGCCGGCGCGGATCTTCGCCAGGCCCATGCCGAGCCTGGGCAGCGGATCGTCCTGGCCCAGGCGGATGGCGCGCCCGAACGCTGCCTGGGCGCCGCTCAGGTCGATGCGCACCAGTGCGGCGAAGCCGAGCATCGTCTGCGTGCGGCCGAGTCCGGGGTCGAGCTGCACCGCACGCTGCGCGGCTGCCAGGGCGGCGTCGAGCCGGCCGCTGGAGAGTTCGAGTTCGGCGACGCGGGCCTGCGCCAGCGCGTGCGCCGGGTCGACGTGGGTGGCCACGGTGGCACTGGCCAGTGCCGCGGCGATGTCGAAGCGCGCCTGCTGCACGTACGACAGCGCCAGCAGCGCTGCGGCAGAGCGCGCGTCCAGCACCACCGCCTGGCGGGCCTGGGCCAGCGCACCGTCCTTGTCGCCGGCCACCAGCGTGACGATGGCTCGCAGCGCCAGCGCGTCGGCACGGCGCGGGTCGAGTTGCAGCGCCGCTTCGATGTCGGGCTTCGCCTCGTCGAAGCGGCCCACCTGCAGCAGCAAGGCGGCGCGGTAGACCAGCAACCCCGACGCGCCCGCACCGGCCGGCGGCGGGCCCAGCGCCGCCAGCGCTTCGCTGACGCGGCCCTGCTGCGCCAGCGCCGCCGAGGGCGCCAGCGCAGCGTCGGCGCGCGCCGCGCCGAGGTCGAGCACCGCCGGCACGTGCAGCGTCCAGTTCATCGCGTCGGCGGAGCGGATCACGATGTCGGGTGCGCCGCCGCCTTGGCGGGCGGTGGCGGTCTGGCCGTCCTTGAGTTGCACGCTGCCGCTGCTGTTGGACGCGGTCACGACGCCTTCGATCACGGCGACGGTGGCGCTGCGCTCGTCGACGCGCACTTCGAACTCGGTGCCCTGGACGTTGGCGTTGACGAACGGCGTGCGGACGTGGAACGGCCGCGGCGTGCGCGTGATGACGTGCAGCCGGCCCTTGAGCTGCTCCATCAGCGTCGGCCCGACGCGGTCCGACGGCGCCAGCGTCAGCACCGTGCCCTGGTCCAGGCGCAGCGTCGTCTCGTTGCTCAGCCGCAGCGCGGCGCGGCTGTGCGCCTGCACGCGCAGGGTGTCACCGGCGCACAGCGCGGCGTTGAGCTCGACGGCGGGCCAGGACGCGTCGCCGCGCCGCAGTTCGACCTGCCCCTGCACCGACACCACGCGGGCCAGCACGGTGCTGCACGGCGGGGTCGGCTGCGCCAGCGCGGCGCCGGCCTGCCACAGCAGCGCTGCGCCGGCGAAGGCCCGGAGCAGGCGGCCGCGCAGGCCGCCGGCAGTGGGATGCCTGCCCCCGAGGATCTGGTTCATCGTCCCCCCTGGTCGAAGACCACGTGCCGCGGAACCGGTGATGGACCGGCTCCCACGCCACGGCATGCGGGGACCGGCTGGCCGCCGGAGGTTACATCCGGGCGGTCCGATCAGACAAGTGCACTGCAGGCCACCGCCTGCCTGCACCCGTCCCTCGGCGCCGTCCTCACTTGTTGTCGAGCGTGATGGTCGGGCTCCAGGGCAGGGTGGGCGGCTGGGCGAGCAGCTGCGTGCAGTGTGCAAGATAGAAGCGCGTCGGACCATCCTTCATCGTGTCGACGAGCAGGGCCGCAAAGCGGTCCACCGCCTCCCGCCAGCGCCCTTCGTCGTGGCTGCGCAGCGCGGCTGCAAATCGTTCGCACAGCCGCACCTGTGCCGGATCGGCGTCGGCGGCGTAGCCCAGCAGTTCGACCACCGGCAGCGGGCTGACCTTGCCGACGAAGCGGAACGACCCCAGCGGCCGGACCAGCAGCCCCTGCACGCCTTCGATGGCCGCCGTCGACGCCAGCAGCGTCGTGCCCAGCACCTTGTTCAGCCCCTGCAGCCGCGACGCGGTGTTGACGGTGTCGCCGACGGCGCGGTACTCGAAGTGGCGCGAGGCACCGATGTTGCCCACCAGCATGTCGCCGGCGTGCAGGGCCAGCCGCGTCGGCAGCGCCGTGCCGGCGGCCTGCGCACGGTTGAAGCGCTCGACCTTGGCCGCCACCTCGAGCGTGGCCTCGCAGGCCCTGCGGCGCAGCGCGAGGTCCGACGAACCCGTGACCCAGATCGCGACCATCGCGTCGCCCACCACGTCCATCACCGCGCCGCCCGAGTGTTCGACCGGTTCGAAGAGCTGGGCGTAGTAGGCGTTCATCAGCCGCGCGAGCTCGCCCGGCGACAGGCGCTCGGCCAGGGCCGTGTAGTCGGCGGCGTCGGTGGCCAGGCAGCTGCCGCGCAGCACGCGGTTGGACTCGGTCATCGAGCCCACGTCCAGCGCCAGCTGCTCGACGATCGACGCCGGCAGGAAGTGACCGAAGGCGCGCTTGATGGCTTGGCGTTCGTTCTGGATCGACCGGTGGTGCAGCCCCAGGTACGTCAGCAGCGCCAACGGCGCCTGCAGGCCGAGCGGGATGACCGCGGGCAGCCACAGCGCCGAGGCCGCAAAGCGGGCGTGCACCAGCCACAGCATCAGAGCCGCCAGCGTGGCCGTGACGGCCAGCGCGCGCAGCGGCGGCAGCGCCTGGCACAGCCAGCCCAGCACCAAAGCCCAGAGCAAGGTCAAGGCGTAGCGCCACGGCGTGTCCAGCGGCTTCACGGCGTTGTCGTGCAGCAGGTTGGCGAAGGCCGTCGCAGCCAGCTCGACGCCGGACAGGTTCATGCCGTTCGCTTCGCTGTAGACGGTGCCGTAGTCGTCGCGCGCGCGGTCCTGCCCGGCGGGGGTGCGCGCCGACAGGCCGACGAACACCGCCTGGCCGCGGAAGCGCTGCGCGCCCAGGCCGTCGGCCTCGGGCGCGCCGCGCGCCAGCGCCAGGACGCGGTGGTACGGCACCGTGCTCACCGTGCGCGGCGGGCCGTAGAGGTTGAGGAACAGGCTGTCGCCGCCGGACAGCATCTGCGCCACGGCGGCGGAGCGGCGCTGGTCGGCCGCCGCCGGGCCGGTGCCGGGTGCGCCGGCGGCGCGGGCGGTGAAGACCTGCCACGCCACCACCGGCAGCGTCGGCTGGCGCGTGGCGCCGCCCCAGTAGGTCCAGGTCGCGTCCACCCGCGCCGCCTTGGGCAGCAGGAACGGCGCCGTGCCGGCCACCGCCTGCGCGATCACCGGCACCGGCGGCGCGGGCCGCTCGATCACCAGCGTGGCGCCGGTTTCGCCGGCCGCACCGGGCAGTTGCTGCACGTCCTTGCGCAGCGACTGCGTGATCACGACGTTGCCGGCAGCGCGCACCGCGGCTGCAAAGTCGGCGTCGTCGGCCGGCCGCGCGCTCTCGGTGTCGAAGGTCATGTCGAAGGCGATGACGCGGGCACCGGCCTGCGCCAGGTAGCGCACCAGTTCGGCGTGCAGCGTGCGCGGCCAGTCGCGCGGCTTGTCGGGCACGCCCAGCTCGGCGGCCGAGTCCTCGTCGATGGCCACGATGACGACCTCTGCCGGCGGTGCCACCGGGCCGCGGACGCGGAACAACCACGGCAGCCCGAACGACTGCTCGAGGTCGACCCAGGGCGCGATGGCGATGGCCAGCGCGCCGCCCAGCGCGGCCAGTGCGCCGAGCATCGAGGCCGCCGTGCGCCGTCCCTTGCCCATGGTGCAGTCTAGGGTCGTGGCGCGCGCTGCGGCCGCTGCTTCAGGAGCCCGTTGGCTCCGCCGGCGCGGTGGGGCCGCTGCTCTCAATACATGCTGCAGCGTGGGGTGCGGCAGCGAACGCCGGCGTGGTCGTGCCCCCGGGCGAAGTGCTGCGCAGCTGCGCGGTGACGCGCGATCTCGGCCTGAACACGTTCCTGGATCGCGCGCAGCTGTGGAACGCCAGCGCCGCCAGCGGCCCGGCGACGGACGTGCCGGCTGCGCCTTTCGATGATGTCGCGCTGGCCTTCAGCAAAGGCCTGGCCGCGCCCGGCGGGTCGCTGCCGGCCGGCTCGAAGGACCTGATCAGCGCGACCGACCGCCATCGCACTGCACACCGCGCGCGTGGTGACGCATCCGGACGTCGATCTCGCGCACTGTGAACACGACGCCGATGTGCGGGTGGCGCCGCTGGCGGGTCAGCGCGACGCGTGCAGGCCAGACCGGGCCGGCGCGACGCCGCACGGCTCGAGCTCAGGCCGATGCAGCGGTTGGCCGGGGGGCGACGACCGTGGCAGGGCTCGACCGAGCGCCGCTGCAGCGGCGGCATCAAGCGCCTCCGGCGCTGCCTCGGGCATCCTGTCCGCGCCGGGACAACCAGGTGTAGCCGACCGCGATGACCAGCCCGAAGATCAGGTGCAGGATGAAGGTGCCCCAACCGCGCAACTCGACGAACCAAGGCGCCCAGGCGGTCAGGATGTGGAAGTTGACGAAGTAGATGACGGCGCCGAAGGCCCCGCCCACCGCTTCGGCCACACCGAGCCTGCCGAAGCGATGCATCGCGGCCAGGATCCAGGCCAGGACCAGGCCCGAAAAGATCCCCAGCGCGTAGTGGGTGGCCAGCGCCACGCTGACGACGGTGAGATTGAACTGCGAGGCCGGAGCGTTCAGCGTGGCCTCGCTGCCCATCGTCAACGCCGCGGTGAGCTGGGTGACGCGCCACGGTCCCACGCCGCCCATCGACGCCGCCCAGGTCAGTTCGAGCACCATCATCACGGCGCCCGCGGCAAACCCGGCCACGCCGGCTGCGAACCAATCGACGTCGCGGCCTGGGCCACGTTGCAGCTGCTGTTCAAGTTCCAAAACAACCTCCGTGTAAGGGCGGGAATCGGGTTGCTGGAGGGGGGCGACTGCAGCAACACCGGTGGACGGGCCAACAAACCTTGCAGGTCAGCGGTGCGGGACAGCTCGGCCCGCCGCGCGACTTCAAAGGAGACGCGCCGACGCGCGACTGCGGCGCGCAGCAAGTCATCCCTCATGAGCCGACGCGGCTGGGCCATTCTGCTCATCCCTCCCGGAGGGTGGACGACGCGTGTCGTCGCTCTGGGGGCGCTCTCACCTTGCGCGCTTGTCGCGTCCAGCGGCAGAAGACAGACCTGCCTGCGCATGGTGAGTACCTCGAGTTCAGCGAAGAGGCGGCGAGTTGCAACCGTGACTGTCAGGGTTTGTACAGCCGATCGGCAGCGGCTGGCAAGCGTGTTTGCCTACCCCGGGCTTGGCAGTCGGTGCGCGGCGCGACATCCGGCCGACCAAGGCCGGTCGACAAGGGGCTGAACCCGCCGCACAGCTAGCGCGCGACATGTGGTGTCAGCGGCGAACACTCCTGGGCACGCTGGACGGCAGCGAGAGTTCGGCACAGAATGCGCCGGGCCTTGGACCACATGGACGAAGTCCTCTCGTTCATCTCTCGACGCAACGAGGAGATCCAGTATGAGTGTCGTCATCGCGCTGGTGCTACTGGTTGCTGGCTCGGTGCTGTTTCACTTCGTGAGTCCGTGGTACTTCACGCCGATCGCTTCCAACTGGGGAGCCATCGACACCACCATCAGCATCACGTTCTGGGTCACCGGCTTCGTCTTCATCGCGGTCAATCTGTTCATGGCCTACGCCGTGTTCCGCTACCGCTACCGGCGTGGTCAACGCGCGGCCTACGAGCCGGAAAACAAGAAGCTCGAGTGGTGGCTCTTCGGTCTGACGACGGTGGGCGTGGCCGCCATGCTGGCGCCCGGCCTGTCGGTGTGGGCGCAGTTCGTCGACGTGCCCAAGGATGCGGCGCAGGTCGAAGCGGTCGGCCAGCAATGGCACTGGATGTATCGCTTTCCGGGCAAGGACAACAAACTGGGCATCGTCAATGCGCGCTTCGTCAACGCGGGCAACCCGTTCGGCATGGACCCGAACGACCCGCGGGGGCAGGACGACGTGCTCATCGCCAACCCCGAGGTTCATCTGCCCATCGGCAAGCCGGTCAACATGCTGCTGCGCTCGATGGACGTGCTGCACAACTTTTCAGTGGCCCAGATCCGCGTCAAGATGGACCTGGTGCCGGGCCTTGTCACCTCGGCCTGGTTCACGCCCACGCGCACCGGCACTTTCGATCTGCTTTGCGAGGAGTTGTGCGGCATCGGCCACTTCGTCATGCGGGGCCGCATCGTGGTCGACGAGGAGGCTGCATTTCAGAACTGGCTCGGCGCACAGCCGACGTTTGCCCAGTGGCAGGCAAGGCCCAAAGGAGATGCCACCGCGGGTCAGTCCCTTTATGCCACCTGCGCCGCGTGCCACGGTGCGCAGGGCGAAGGCGTGGCTGCACTCAACGCACCCAAGCTGGCCGGACAAGGGGCCTGGTACATCAAGCGCCAGTTGGCGCTGTTCAAGACAGGAGCCCGAGGCGCGCACAGCAAGGACACCTTCGGCAAGGTCATGGCGCCGATGGCGGCTTTGCTGACCGACGATGCTGCGATCCAGAATGTCGCCGCCTTCATCGACACCCTGCCCGACACGGCGACAGCGGCCACCGTGAAGGGCGATGCGAAGAAGGGCGAACACCGATTCGTGACCTGCGGCGCTTGCCACGGCGCCGCAGGACAGGGCATTGAAGCCACGAACGCGCCCCGGTTGAAGGGCATGAGTGACTGGTACATGGTCACGCAGCTGAAGAACTTTCGCGACGGCGTGCGCGGCGCGCATGCCCAGGACATGCATGGGGCCCAGATGGCACTGATGGCCGCCATGCTCAAGGACGATCAGGCCATCAATGACCTCGTGGTCTACATCAATGCCAAGTAAAAACCATGGCGCCCGCTTCCCCGTGTGGGACGGTGCTGGCGTTCAGCGTCCGATCGATGCACCCGTGACCCAAGTCCTTGGGGAACCGGCGCTTGTGTACTGCTGGGTAAGGGGAATCGTCCATGTCTGAACTGGTTGCGCATGACGAATCGGACTACGCCCCGCCCGCCGAGGTCGGCGAGATGGAGCTGTACCACCCGAAGACCTTCATCGGCAAGTACATCTGGAGCCAGGACGCCAAGGTCATCGCCATCCAGTACGCCGTGACCGCAATCGCCATTGGCGTGGTGGCGCTGGTGTTGTCGTGGCTGATGCGACTGCAGCTCGGATTCCCCAATCAGTTTGCCTTCATCAACCCGAGCAACTACCTGCAGTTCGTCAGCATGCACGGCATGATCATGGTCGTGTACCTGCTGACCGCGCTCTTCCTCGGCGGCTTCGGCAACTATCTGATCCCCTTGATGGTGGGCGCGCGTGACATGGTGTTCCCCTACGTCAACATGCTCAGCTACTGGATCTACCTGCTGGCGGTGGTGCTGCTGGTGGCCAGCTTCTTCGTGCCCGGCGGGCCCACGGGCGGTGGCTGGACGCTGTACCCGCCGCAGTCGATCCTGGATGGCACGCCAGGAGCGACCTGGGGCATCATCCTGATGCTCGTCTCGCTGGCCTTCTTCATCATCGGCTTCACGATGGGTGGCCTGAACTACGTCGTCACCGTGTTGCAGGCACGCACACGGGGCATGACCATGATGCGTCTGCCGCTGACCATCTGGGGCATCTTCATGGCCACGGTGCTGGCGCTGCTGGCCTTTCCGGCGCTGTTCGTCAGCGCCATCATGATGCTGCTGGACCTGTTGCTGGGCACGAGCTTTTTCATGCCGGCCATCGTCTCCAAGGGTCAGCAGCTGAGCCATGCCGGTGGCAGCCCGGTGCTGTTCCAGCACCTGTTCTGGTTCTTCGGCCACCCCGAGGTCTACATCGTCGCGCTGCCGGCGTTCGGCATCGTCTCGGACCTGATCGCCATCCACGCGCGCAAGAACATCTTCGGCTACCGCATGATGGTCTGGGCCATCGTCGCCATCGGCGGGCTGAGCTTCATCGTCTGGGCGCACCACATGTACGTCAGCGGTATGAACCCGTACTTCGGTTTCTTCTTCGCCACGACGACGCTGATCATCGCCATTCCAACCGCGATCAAGGTCTACAACTGGGTGCTGACGCTATGGCGCGGCAACATCCACCTCAACGTGCCGATGCTGTTCGCGATCGGCTTCGTCTTCACCTTCGTCAACGGCGGCCTGACCGGTCTGTTCCTGGGCAACGTGGTGGTGGACCTGCCGCTGTCGGACACCATGTTCGTCGTCGCCCACTTCCACATGGTGATGGCGATCGCACCGATCATGGTGGTGTTCGGCGCCATCTACCACTGGTACCCGAAGGTCACCGGGCGCATGTTCAACGACAGGCTGGGCAAGATCCACTTCTGGATCACCTTCGTCGGCAGTTATGCCATCTACTACCCGATGCATTACCTGGGCTTCATGGGCGTGCCGCGGCGCTACTACGCGATCACGGGGACGAACTTCATCCCCGAGTCGGCGCAGTCCTTGAACGCGGCCATCACGATCGCGGCCCTGGTCGTCGGCGCGGCGCAGTTCATCTTCTTCTACAACCTCATCCGCAGCTACTTCAACGGCGAACCGGCGGGCGACAACCCCTGGAACGCGACGTCGCTGGAGTGGCGGACCGAGCACACCCCACCGACGCACGGCAACTTCGGCAAGCAGCTGCCGGTGGTCTATCGCTGGGCCTATGACTTCAGCGTGCCGGGCGTTCGGCACGACTTCATTCCGCAGGACGTGCCGCCGGCCGATGTCGCCGCCGGAGCCTGGAGCACCGCTGACGGGTCGAGGAGACCGGTGTGACGATCACGCTGGCATTCCTCGCGCTGCTGATGGGCGCCGTGGCCTGGTGGCTGGTCAGGCAGAGCGTCAACGTCCAGCCCTGGGCGGCGGGCGGGGCGGGGCGGGACGTTCATGCCTCGGTGTTGGCGCAGCCTCCGGCAAAGACCGCGCTGTGGGTGTTCCTGGCCGTCGCGACATCGCTGTTTGCCCTCTTTGTCAGCGCCTACGCGATGCGCATCAACTATCTCGACTGGAG